>JBJMTO010000016.1:0-25592 GCA_045811665.1 Bradyrhizobium sp. | reverse complement strand
GCTCAGCACCTTCTGCTGCAGAAATACCAGCGCGCCTGTAACGGCCATCAGGATAATCGCCACTGCGGCGGCGGTGTTGTACAGCGGCGGCGACCAGTTGGTGAGCTTGAAGATGTAGGTGGTCAGCACGCTCAGATTGGTGGGGGCGCCCAATACTGCCGGAATGCCGTAGATGCCGAGCATCACGATGAACGACAGCAGCATGCCCGAGACGATTGCCGGCATGATCAGCGGGAACGTCACCGAGAACAATGTGGCGAACGCGCTTGCGCCGGAAATCTCCGCAGCTTCCTCCAGGCTAGGGTCCATGTTGCGCAGAGCCGAAGACGTGAACATGTAAACATAAGGCGCGTAGTAGATGCCGAATACGAAAACCAACCCCCACATCGAATAGAAATCGACGCGCCAGTCGAGCTGCGCCCATTTGAACATGGCGTTGATGAGACCGGTCTTCGGCGAGCCCAGAATGCTCCAGGCCACGCCCGCAACCAGTGGCGGCGCGAACAGCGGCAGGATGCTCGCTGCCGCGATGATGCCCTTGAACGGGGTATTTGTGCGCACCACGATCCAGGAAAATCCCAACCCGATCACCACCGCGATCAGCGTTCCACCGGCGCACGCAATCAGCGTGTTGGCCAACGCCTCCGCCACGTTCGGATTGACCAGGACGGCAAGGAAGTTCGTGATCGAGAGGTGACGCAAGCTGAAGCCGTCCACCACGGGGTTGGTGTCGGTCAACGCGCCCAGCAATAATGTGAGCAAAGGATAGATAACGAGAAACACCAGGATCGCGAGCAGCAGTGCGATCCAGGCGGCGGTCCATAGACGCCGGCGAATACCATCAGTGCCGTTCGGGGTCACTTTGGTGAGCCGGCCCGCCTGTCCCTTCAAAGCGCTTCCCCCGGCCCGCGACCGATCCTTGTCATTCTGCGGACGCTTTGTTGAGAAGGCTAGTTGATAGGGCGGCTTCCCGAAAGGTAGCAGAAAGTCGGTCGGCGCTCCACGTGACCGCGATACCAGCCGATTATTCCCGCCTTAAACGCAGAATGTTGATTGAATTGCCGCGGTATCCGGTTCAGGATTTGCTCAAAGGCGTGCAAAGCGCCGCAAACGGGGAGAAACATGGCAAGCCTCACAATCAACGGCAAAGCTTTTGACGTGGACGTCGAACCGGATACGCCACTGCTTTGGGCTATCCGCGAGAATGTTGGCCTGACCGGCACCAAATACGGTTGCGGCATTGCACAATGCGGCGCGTGCACCGTCCACATCGACGGCGTCGCAATGCGCTCGTGCGGCGTCCTGGTCAGCGAAGCTGCCGGGAAACAAATCACCACCATCGAGGGCTTGGCAGCGGGAAGCGCTCTCCACAAAGTCCAGGAAGCCTGGATCGCCAACGACGTTCCGCAATGCGGCTACTGCCAGACCGGCATGATCATGGCCGTCGCCGCGCTGCTCAAGGAAAAGCCAAAGCCGACCGACAAGGACATCGACGAAGCGATCACGAATATCTGCCGCTGCGGCACCTTCCAGCAGGTGCGCGAGGCGATCCACGCCGCCGCGAACGCCTGAGGAGCCAGCCATGAATCATATGCCTACGCTGAACCGCCGTGCCTTTGTGGTCGGCACTGCCGCCGCGGGTGCCGGGCTCGCGATCGGTCTCGATATTCCGTTCGGTGGCCCGACGGTCGTGCGAGCCGCTGACGGCTCGCCTGAAGTCAATGCCTGGGTCGTGATCCGACCGGACGATACGGTTGTCATCCGGATTGCACGCTCCGAAATGGGCCAAGGCACCCTCACCGGCCTCGCCCAGCTGGTTGCAGAAGAACTCGAATGCGACTGGTCGAAAGTAACGACTGAATATCCGACGCCAGGACAGAGCGTGGCTCGCAAGCGCGCGTGGGGCGACTTTTCGACCGGAGGCAGCCGCGGCATCCGAACCTCGCAGGAATATGTGCGTAAAGGCGGTGCGACCGCTCGGGTGATGCTGGTTCAGGCGGCCGCCAACGACTGGAAGGTGCCCGCTTCGGAATGCAGCGCTGCCAACAGCGTCATCACCCACACGCCATCGGGACGCACGACAACCTACGGCAAGGTTGTGGAGGCGGCCGCCAGGCTCGAACCGCCAGCCGATGTAAAGCTGAAGGATCCGAAGGACTGGAAGCTCGCCGGAAAAGCACTGAAGCGCCTCGATACCGCCGACAAGACCACCGGCAAGATGACGTATGGCATTGACGTGAAATTGCCGGGCATGCTGAACGCGGCCATCAAGGATTGCCCGGTGTTCGGCGGCAAGTTGAAAAGCTTCGACGAAGCCAAAGTCATGGGAATGAAAGGGGTAAAGAAGGTCGTGCAGGTCAACGATCGCGCTGTGGCGGTCGTTGCCGATACCTGGTGGCACGCCAAGACCGCGCTCGATGCCTTGCCCATCGTTTGGGACGAGGGCGAAAACGGCAAGGTCTCAACCGCCTCGATCGCGAGCTGGCTTGCAGAAGGTCTGGATTCCGCCCAACCGGCCTTCATCGGCAATCAAAACGGCGATGCCAAAGCCGCCGTCGCGGGTGCCGCCAAGAAAGTCGAGGCGGTCTACAATTATCCCTACCAGAACCACGCCGCCATGGAGCCGTTGAACGCGACGGCGCTCTACACCGCCGATAAGTGCGAGGTCTGGTGCGGAACGCAAAACGGAGAGGCCGCTTTCGCAGCCACGCTCGAAACCTCTGGCTTGTCCGCAGACAAATGCGAGGTCCACAAACAGATGCTCGGCGGCGGCTTCGGTCGTCGCGGCCAGACCGACTATGTCCGGCAGGCGGTCGCGATTGCCAAGCAGATGCCGGGCACGCCGATCAAACTGTTGTGGTCGCGCGAAGAGGACATGCAGCACGGAACGTATCACCCGGTCACCCAATGCAAATTGACCGGCGCCTTGGACGCCGACAACAATTTGACGGCGCTGCAAATCCGCATATCGGGGCAGTCCATTCTGTTCAAGCTGCGACCCGAAGGATTGGTCAACGGCATGGACCCCGCAACATTCCAGGGCCTCAATGCCAGCGGCGAGGCGGCAATCGGATATTCGGTGCCCAACCTCCTGGTGGAGCATTCGATGCGCAATCCCCACGTTCCGCCCGGCTTCTGGCGCGGCGTGAACGTCAATCAGAATGCGATCTACCTCGAATGCTTCATGGATGAGCTGGCGAACGCGGCGGGACAGGACCCCGTCGAGTTCCGACGCAAGCTCATGGCGAAGCATCCGAAACATTTGGCCGTGCTGAATGCGGTCGCCGAAAAAGTCGGCTGGGGCAAACCGCCGCCGCAAGGTGTATATCGCGGCATCGCCCAGCACATGGGCTACGGCAGCTACGTCGCCGCTGCGGCAGAGATCTCCGTCACCGACGGCAACAAGATCAAGGTGCATCGCATCGTTGCAGCCACCGATCCCGGCCATGCCGTCAATCCCGCGCAGATCGACCGGCAGATTGCCGGTTCATTCGTGTACGGCTTGTCCGGCCTGTTCTACGGCGGCTGCACCGTGAAGGACGGCCGCATCGAGGAGTCCAATTTCGACACCTACAATTCGATGCGGATCAACGAGATGCCGAAGGTCGAATCGATCGTGATGCCGAGCGGCGGTTTCTGGGGCGGCGTCGGGGAGCCAACGATCTGCGTGGCTGCACCCGCCGTGCTCAACGCCTATTTCGCCGCAACAGGAAAACGCATCCGCTCGGTGCCGCTTCGGGATCAAAACATAACTTTCGCGTAGCGACAAAGCGGCGGCCGTAAACGGTCGCCGCTGATACCGGAACACCGTCATGGATCCGTTGCGCCTGATGACGCGGAGAAACGTCGTTGCTGGCGTGGCGGCTTCAGCAGCAGCCTTTGCGTTCCCAAGCCCTTCGCGCGCGCAATCGGGTGCGCGCGTGGTCATCATCGGCGGCGGCTTTGGCGGCGCCAGCTGCGCGCGGGCGCTGCGGCGGATCGACAGTAAATTACAGGTTACGCTGATCGAGCCGAACCGCACCTTCACGGCCTGTCCGTTCAGCAACGAGGTCATCGCGGGCTTACGAAACATCGAAGCGCAGCAATTCACCTATGAGAAGATCAGCGCCGAGGGCGTGACGGTCGTCCCACTGGCGGCTGCAAAGATCGATGCGCAGACCCGCACCGTCGGTCTCAGCGACGGCCGCTCACTGAGCTACGATCGCCTGGTGCTGGCGCCCGGGATAGATCTTCGTTTCGACGCGCTGCCCGGGTACGATGACGCCGCCGCAAAGACCATGCCGCATGCCTGGCAGGGAGGCGAGCAGACCTTGCTGCTGCGGCGGCAAATCCAGGCGATGGAGGACGGCGGTGTAGTGGCGCTGGCCGTTCCCGCCAATCCATCGCGTTGCCCACCTGGGCCTTATGAACGCGCGAGCCTGATCGCGCACTACTTGCAGTCGCACAAGCCGCGCTCGAAGATCCTGATTCTCGACGCCAAGGACGGTTTTCCGCTGCAGCGGCTGTTCGAGAATGCCTGGAATGAACTCTATCCCGGGATGATCGAGCGCATATCGCTGTCCCAGGGTGGCCGGGTTACATCGGTCGATCCCGCGAACAACACCATCGTTACGGATTTCGGCAACTACACGCCGCAGGTTGCAAACATCATTCCGCCGCAGAAGGCCGGACGTATCGCCGCCATCGCCGGTGCCACCGACAACACCGGCTGGTGCCCGATCGACCCGGTGACGTTTGCCTCAAAACTCCTCCGTGACGTTCACGTCATCGGCGATGCCTGCTTTGCCGGCGTCATTCCAAAGTCGGCATCCGCCGCGAGCGCGCAAGGAAAGTCATGCGCCGAAGCGGTTGCGAGCCTGCTCTCGGGGGGATCGGCTGAGGTGCGGACGCTGGTTGGCGCTTGCTATAACGCGGTCGCGCCCGGCTACGCCATCTCGCAGTCGGGCGTCTATCGAGCACGCGATGGAATGTTCGCCGAAGTCGAGGCGGTCACCACGAGTCCGTTGGATGCTTCCCGTGAAGTGCGCGGCCGCGAAGCTGCCAGTGCGCAATCCTGGTTCAAGAACGTTACGGCCGATGCCTTTGGTTAGATCAGCGATGTTGATGGCCGTCGCGTCGATGCTTGCGGCGGTGTTGACACTGCCCTCCAGCGCGGACGAGCAAGCGCTTCGAACCTACGTCATTGAGGGCGATGGAGTTTCGACATCGCTGACGGGAATGCCCGGCGAGGCGGCGCGCGGCCGTGCGCTGGTGCTCGAACGCGCCAGCACCTGCATCCTGTGTCACAGCGGACCGTTTCCGGAAACGCGATTTCAGGGTGATCTCGCCCCAAGCCTGGACGGCTCGGGTAGCCGCTGGTCGGAAGCCCAGCTTCGGCTCAGGCTGATTGACGCATCCCGCCTCAACCCGTCAACCATCATGCCCTCGTACTACCGAATAGACGGACTGGCGCGCGTAGCACCGGCCTGGCATGGAACGCCGATCTTGTCGGCCGAACAAATCGAGGATGTCGTCGCTTATCTAGCAAGCTTGCGCGAATAGAAGACAGGACCATCGATGCTTACACACGACAAATCCACCCGACGCCAATTCCTCACGCTGGCCGGCAGCGCCGCCGTGCTGGGCTCGGTGCCGGTGGTCACGACGGGGCCGGCCGAGGCGACACCGGCAACGCTCGCGTCAGCGATCCGCAACGTGGTCGGCGCCGCCGTGGTGCGGACGGGCAAGGTCAAGCTGGACGTGCCGCCGCTGGTCGAGAACGGCAACACGGTGCCGATGACCGTCAGCATTTCGAGCCCGATGACTCCCGATGACTATGTCAAGAGCATCCACGTTTTCACGGAAAAGAACCCGCAGCCGAATATCGGCAACTTCCATCTTGGGCCGCGAGCCGGGCGGGCGCAGGTTTCGAGCCGCATCCGGCTGGCGGACAGCCAAAAGATCGTGGCGATCGCTCGGCTGTCCGACGGTTCGTTCTGGTCGACCAGCGTCGACGTCGTCGTCACGCTGGCGGCCTGCACCGAAGAGGTGATCTGATGGCCTCGGCCCTGATCAACGTTCCCGCCCGCGCCAGACGCGGGGAGATCATCGAGATCAAAACGCTGATGTCGCATATCATGGAGACCGGCTACCGTCATACGTCGACCGGCGAAGTCATTCCTCGCGACATCCTCACCAGTTTCGTCTGCCGCTACAACGGCGTCGAGATCTTCCGTGCCGACCTGTTCCCGGCCATTTCGGCAAACCCGTTCATCACATTCTTCACCGTGGCAACCGAGAGCGGCAAATTCGATTTCGAGTGGATCGGCGACAAAGGTTTCGCAGATACCGCTTCAGCGTCGATTACGGTCGAATGAGACGTGTTCCGGCATCGATCGCCACGGCATTGCTGATTGCAGCTTCTGCTGTCTTGGCTGCCGAGATTCCCCAAGCGGAACGCCGGTCCGGATTTAGCTTCATGGCGCCTGAAACACAGGCGATGCAGAACGACGACACCGCCAATCCCGGCATGTTGTGGGTGCTTGAAGGCGAGGCGCTTTGGAACAGCAAGTCCTTGTCGGGCAAAGGCTGCGCGGATTGCCACAACGACGCTCGCAGGACCATGAAAGGCGTTGCCGCCCGATATCCCGCGTTCGACAAGGGGCTCGGCCGTCCGGTCGACCTCGAAGGGCGCATCAACATCTGCCGAACGACGCACCAGCAGGCAACGCCGCTTGCTTACGAAAGCCGGGAACTGTTGGCGCTCACCGCGTTCGTGGCGCAGCACTCGCGCGGGATGGCAATCACCGGGGTGGCGGACCCGCAACTTGAACCCTTTATCGCCAAAGGACGCGAGCTGTTTACGGCAAGACAGGGTCAACTCAACCTGGCGTGCGCCAATTGCCATGACGAGAATTGGGATAAGCGCCTTGCCGGCTCGGCCATCACCCAGGGGCATCCCACCGGTTATCCGCTTTACCGGCTGGAATGGCAATCGCTCGGCTCCTTGCAGCGTCGTCTGCGCGCATGCATCAGCGGAATCCGTGCACAAACTTACACTTACGGAGCCCAGGAGCTGGTCGAGCTCGAACTCTATTTGATGTGGCGCGCCCGCGGGATGCCGATGGAGGCGCCGGCAGTACGCCCCTGAGCGGGACAAGAGCTCACCAAAGCGGCGGGCGGCGGCCTTGATATTTTTCAGTGGCTCCCCAGTTCCAATTCTGGTGGCCAAATGATCCAGCGCTCCAGAAATTGGGATAAGCGCTCCAGCATCAGCCGGTGGGCGCATGTCCTGGAAAGGACGGGCCTCGCCTTGACGGGCGCGTCCTGCGGCCTTTTCGTTGCCGCCCATGTGGGCAGAGCCAGTATCGACCTGATTGGCTCAGCCGGTACCGTGCTGGTGATGATGATTTATGGCGCCGCCGGATTCTATCTCGGCATCGACCTGCCTCCCGCCCCCCGCGATCACCGGATGCACCTGCCTCTGCGGCACGGGCTCGGCTCCCGAGCGGACGCGGTGGAATTGCTCAGCGCCGCCGGCACTTTCCTTGCCGCCGTGGCTGCGGTGGTGTCCGTCTCCAGCATCGTATTGGACGAAACTCCTCGCGCGGGTACGGCTCTCCTGATCGCTTTCGCTTGGGGCGTCGGCGCGACGATGCAAATCGCTTCGGGAGTTATCGCGCGTACGCGCACAGAAACGTCCAGTTCATGAAGCCGGGCGCCCGTTCTCCTGTTTGGTGGGCGTCTCAATCACGTAACGCAACCTGCCGCAGAACCAGAAACATGCGAGTAAGCTGATGCCGACAAAGGATCCCGTGAACTGGATGCTGTCTGAAGCGATCGACTCTCTTGCCCGGGCCGAACGCCTGCGCCACCACTTCTTCAGACTGCAATCGGCTGGCGGTGAACGGGAAGCCAGTTGGGAACCTCCAATCGACGTGCTGGAGACCGAAAGGGAATTCCTCATTCTCGTCGCCCTGCCCGGCGTCGACCCTGAACAGGTGCAGGCCGTCATCGAAGATGGAACGCTCGTGGTCAGCGGCCAACGGGTGCTGCCGGCCGAGCTGCGCAACGCGCGCATTCATCGACTGGAGCTCCCGCAAGGCCGCTTCGAACGCCGCATCGCACTGCCGATCGGCCGCTACGCGGTCAGCCGCTTCGCAGTAAATGGATGCATCGCATTACGCCTGGCAAAGTCTGTGTGAGGAATGGTCATGCCGCCAGTCAACCCAGAAGATACCTCCGCCGTGACCCAGTCCGATGCCGTGCGAATTCCCGGCGAGGCTCTCATCATCGTCCCCGTGCGCAACACCGTGCTGTTTCCTGGTGTGGTCGCGCCGATCACCATCGGCCGCCCCAAATCCATCGCCGCCGCGCAACAGGCGCTGCGCGAGCAGCGGCCCGTGGGAATTCTGCTGCAGCGAAACCCGGAGACGGACGATCCCGGCCCGAACGACTTCTACCGGATTTGCACGGTCGCCAATATCATTCGCTACATCACCGGCCCCGACGACACGCATCACATCATCTGTCAGGGAGTTCAGCGCGCCCGTGTCCTGGATTTCCTGCCCGGTACGCCGTTTCCGGCGGCGCGCGTCGTGCATATCCCGGAGCCGACGACAACTTCGCCGGAGATCGAGGCGCGCTTCATTAATCTGCAAAGGCAGGCCGTCGAAGCCATTCAACTGCTTCCGCAGGCGCCCCCGGAGTTGGTCGCGCTGTTCCAGTCGACCAATTCTCCAGGCGCTCTCGCCGATCTCGCTACTTCCTACATGGATATCAAGCCGCAGGATAAGCAGGAGATCCTGGAGACGATCGACCTGTCCGCGCGTATGGATAAGGTGTTGCGACACCTCGCCGAGCGGCTCGAGGTGCTGCGGCTGACCGCCGAGATCGGACAGCAGACCAAAGCCACCTTCGACGAACGCCAGCGCGAGGCCATCCTGCGTGAGCAGATGGCGACCATCCAGCGCCAGCTCGGAGAAGGCGACGGCAAGACGCAAGAAGTTGCGGAGTTGAACGAAGCCATCGCCAAGGCGCATATGCCGGCGGAGGCGGAAAGCCAGGCGCGAAAGGAGCTGCGTCGTTACGAGCGGATGCCCGAGGGAGCCGCCGAGGCAGGCATGGTGCGCAGCTATCTGGAGTGGCTGATCGAATTGCCATGGGCGCTGCCGCCGGAAAAGAGCATCGATATCCGCGACGCCCGCCGCATTCTCGACGAGGATCATTTCGGGCTTGAGAAGATCAAGAACCGGATCATCGAATATCTCGCGGTTCGGAAGCTGGCGCCGAACGGCAAGGCGCCGATCCTCTGCTTCGTCGGAGCGCCCGGCGTCGGCAAGACCTCGTTGGGCCAATCGATCGCACGGGCGATGGACCGCCCGTTTGTCCGCGTGAGCCTGGGCGGCGTTCACGACGAGGCGGAGATCCGGGGCCATCGCCGGACTTACATCGGCGCGCTGCCCGGCAATATCATCCAGTCCTTGAGGAAGGCGGGAGCGCGCAACTGCGTGATGATGCTCGACGAGATCGACAAGATGGGGCGCGGCATCCAAGGGGATCCGTCCGCCGCGATGCTGGAAGTGCTCGACCCCGAGCAGAATTCAACATTCCGCGATAACTATCTCGGCGTTCCCTTTGATCTTTCGCGCGTCATCTTCATCGCCACCGCGAACATGCTGGAGACGATCCCAGGCCCGTTGCAGGACCGGATGGAGATCATCAGCCTGCCCGGCTACACCGAAGATGAAAAGCTTGAGATCGCACGGCGCTATCTGGTTCGTCGCCAGCTTGAAGCCAACGGCTTGACGCCGGAACAGGCCGAGATCGAGACCGAAGCACTCCGCCTCATGATCAAGGGCTATACTCGGGAAGCTGGCGTGCGCTCGCTAGAACGGGAAATCGGAAAGGCGCTGCGCCATGCCGCCGTTCAAGTCGCCGAGGGTACTGCCAGCAAGGTCACCATCGGCGCAAAGGATCTTACGGCGGTTCTCGGTCAGCCTCGTTTCGAAGGCGAAATAGCCATGCGAACCAGCGTTCCCGGCGTTGCGACCGGGCTGGCGTGGACTCCGGTCGGCGGCGACATCCTCTTCATCGAAGCCACGCGAATTCCCGGCAAGGGATCATTGATCCTCACCGGCCAACTCGGCGATGTCATGCGTGAAAGCGCCCAGGCGGCCATGACGCTTGCAAAAAGCCGCGTCGCCCAACTCAATGTGGATTCCTCAGTGTTCGAGAAGAGCGACATCCACATTCATGTACCCGCCGGCGCCACACCCAAGGACGGCCCGAGCGCCGGCGTTGCTATGTTTACTGCGCTGGCCTCCTTGCTCACCGACCGAACAGTGCGAAGCGACACCGCCATGACGGGAGAGATATCGTTGCGCGGGCTGGTGCTGCCGGTCGGCGGCATCAAGGAAAAGGTCGTCGCCGCAGCGGCGGCCGGCCTGACCAGGGTGATGCTCCCGGCGCGAAACCGGCGCGATTTCGACGATATCCCGCAAGGCGCGCGTGAGAAGCTTGAGTTCGTTTGGCTGGAGCGCGTCGACGATGCCATCGCGGCGGGCCTGGAAGAGAAGACAACGGCCGCCGTCGCCGCCGAGTAGACCTGCGTCAACCCGAGGTCAGTCGATGATCGCCACCGCGCGCGTCCACCCTGCGGAGGCGCGTTCGATCTTCACCGGAAAACAGGATACGACGAAGCCGGTCGAGGGCAATTGCTCAAGGTTATGCAGCTTTTCGATGTGGCAGTACCCGATATGGCGACCGGCTTTGTGGCCCTCCCAAATCAGGCTGGCATCCTTGGTCTCCGCATATTTGCGGGCGGTATAGACGAACGGCGCATCCCAGCTCCAGCCATCGATTCCGGTCAGCCGTACGCCGCGCTCCAGCAGGTACATCGTCGCTTCGTAGCCCATGCCGCAACCCGAAGTGACGTAGTCCTGCCGCCCGTATTTGGCGCCGGCGCTGGTATTGACCACGACGATTTCCAATGGCGAAAGCGTGTGCCCGATGCGCCTGAGTTCGTTTTCGACATCGCGCGCAGTCGCCACATAGCCATCCGGTAAATGGCGGAAGTCCAGCTTCACGCCGGGCTGCAAGCACCACTCCAGCGGCACTTCATCGATCGTCCATGACCGCTCGCCGCGGTTCATGGTCGGGTGAAAGTGCCAGGGCGCATCGAGGTGAGTGCCGTTATGCGTCGAGAGCTGAACTTGTTCGACCGCCCAACCCTGACCATCCGGCAGATCCTCGGCCCTCAGCCCCTCGAAGAACTGCAGCATGCGCGGCAGCCCTTGCTGGTGATCGATGTACTGGATGGTGGGATGGCCACCCGGCGGATCGGCCGGAACATCGTTTTGCAACGGCACCGAGATATCGATCAATCGTCTGGCCATGTCGTTTCCTGAAAGGGACTGTATTGCGCCGGGCCTTGGGCGAGAAACGCAGTGGCGGCCTTAGCTCACGGCACGTACCAACGACCAGCACGTCATAAAAATCAGGATCAGGGATCCTATGGTCCAGAAAGTCGCGCGGGTGTCATGGGTGCGCGCGGAAAAATATGCGGTGAAGTGCAGAAGGCGCGACACGACATAGCCGTAGAGCAGCAAACGCGCGAGCATCAAGGATGGATCGCTGAGGACAAAAAGAAGACCCGCGACGAGGAAGAACGGAAGGTTCTCGAGGTCGTTCAACTGAATTCGCCGGATCCGATCGACCCGTTCGTTAGGCTGAAGCTGTGCTGGATTCGGATCGGGATTGAGCCGGGTTTTCCGGAGGTCTTCGGGAGACCGAAACCCACCGTTCTCCTGCATCATCCTGACAACGGTGAGCCAGGACATGCTGATTGCCTTGAGTATCATCACGCTCGCCGCGATGACGTAGGTCGCGAATACAGGATTCTGCAGACTCAGCTTGTCCATGTTCTTACCCTCTAAGAAAGGGTAGTACGGGATTCGGCTTGCATCAACTCGAACGCCCGATGTCCTCGACCCTGACACGAAGGGTTACCGATCCGTCGTTACGTTTGACGGCGAGTTCGATTTCCCGGCCGACACCGACCGCCTCCAACTGATCGGTCAAATCCGAAAGGCGCCTGGTCGGCTGTCCGCCGGCGCTGACGATCACGTCGCCGAGCTCACCTGATTGGCCAATTCCGCGGAGCCCCGCTTGAGCAGCAGGCGAGCCGGGCTGCGTACGCACCACAACCACACCCTCGATCCCGAGCCGCGTTGCGGCCGCCTCGTTGGCGGCGACGATGCCGATGCCCGGAGTAGGAACCCTGCCGTTCGAGATAAGCTCAGGCACAACGCGGTTCACCGTGTCGACCGGTATCGCGAATCCTATTCCCGCGTTAGAGCCGGAAGGAGAAATGATCGCAGTGGTTACCCCGATCAATCGCCCGGCCGAGTCCAGCAGCGGGCCGCCGGAATTGCCGGGGTTAACCGCAGCATCGGTCTGGACAACATTGCCGATTTCCCGACCGGCGCTGGTCGGCATGCGCCGCTTCAGCGCGCTGATCACACCTGTGGTCAGCGACTGATCGAGCCCAAACGGGTTGCCGATGGCAAACGCGGCCTGCCCCACCTTCAGATCGGCTGAGCTACCGATTGCGATAGGCGCCGGCAGTTGCCAGGTATTTCGAAGTCTGACTACCGCCAGGTCGTAATTTGGTGCGGTTCCGACAATCGAGGCACCAATCACCTGCCCGCTTGCAAGGCGAACCGCAACCTCCTGGGTTCCACTCACCACGTGATTGTTCGTAACCACATGGCCGGCGCCGTCCCATATGAAACCACTACCACTCTGCTCACGCACGCCGTCGCTTTCGATATCGGAGGCGCCGCCGGCGCCGGACCCTGCTCCCACAACCTGAACCACTGACGGCGAGACTCGTTCGAACATACTTACGGTCGCGCGTTCTGATTCCGCCAAATCACCCCGTGCCGTCACCGGTCGGGGAGAAGTTGCAGCAAACAGCAGTCGGTCCAGATAGGGCTGAGCGAGCAGGCCCGCTACCAGCAATACAAGCAGAAGGGTGGCGAACCGAAACGACCGCTCGTTCATGAGTTTACTCCCAAGCCAACGATGCACCGAGTTCTGGCGAGAGCAGCGCGTTCCATGCAGACGCGGAGCAGGTCTGTCGAGTTTCCGACTCCGGTTCATAACTTTCACCCCCTTAACATAGGGCAAGGAGGCCAATTTTTTCGACCCGGAACTAGGCACATGAGTTCACGTTGCTTACCGGCAAAAAGCCGGATGGGTGCTACGTGGTCTCTCGCAGCGTGGTCTCTCGCATTAATGTCGCATTGAGCAACCTGCGCGCGGTTGTCATCCTGATCGTAGTCGCGTTCCACGCGGCGCTGGCGTATCTCGCGTCGCAGCCGGCCGATCCTTTTCCTTTTGACGATGCAGCGCATCGCTGGGTTGCTTTCCCCATCATGGACCGGGAGCGCTGGTTTGGCTTCGACCTCTTCTGCGCCTGGCAGGATGTCAGCTTGATGTCCTTGATGTTCTTCCTGGCCGGGCTGTTCACCCCCGCCAGCCTGAGCCGCAAGGGTAGCCTGACCTATTTATCCGACCGGTGGTGGCGCATCGGTCTGCCGTTCCTTTTCGCGATCGCCATTCTCAGCCCGATCGCGTATTTCGCATCCTACCGGGCGACGGCCACCAACCCCACTGCAGCAGCATTCTGGCAACATTGGAGAGAGCTGCCGATGTGGCCGGCCGGACCGGCATGGTTCTTGTGGCAACTGTTTGTATTGAGCGCGCTTGCTGCCGGTCTCCATGCGCTCGCGCCGCGATGGATCGAGCCCGTCCAACGCTTGACCAGCACGGCCGTCAATCGGCCGTTGGCTTTTATCGCCGGTCTGATCGCACTTTCGACTCTGGCCTACGTTCCGCTCGCGATCCTGTTCACACCATGGGACTGGGCGTCCCTCGGTCCGTTTGCAATTCAGGTCAGCCGGCCGTTGCACTACCTCGTTTATTTTTTCGCGGCATTCGTGCTCGGCAGCTACGGTACCGAGCGCGGGCTTCTGGCGCCTGACGGTCCGTTGGCCCCGTATTGGCTTCGATGGCTTGCAGCCGCCGTTGTCAGCGCCGCGATCTGGGGCGGGCTGACATCGTTGACCTTGCCTGATTGGAACGCTAGCCCCTTCCTGTATCGTCTCGCTGCGGCGTTCGCCTTCCCCGTCGCCTGTGCGACAGGGGTATTCTCGCTGCTCGCGATTTGCCTGCGGCTGATGCGAACGCGCTACCGTCTGCTCGATAGTCTCGCCAAGCATGCTTACAACATTTATCTCGTGCACTACATTTTCGTGGTGTGGTTGCAATATTCGCTGCTCGGCTTCGGCCTTTCGGCCATCGCGAAAGCAGGCATTGTGTTTGTTTGCGCGCTTGCGATCAGCTGGGCCATCAGTGCCCGCTTTGCCGCACTGGCAACACGCCGTCCCACTTTCCCGGGCAAAGGAGCCATCGCTGACCAGCCCCGCTAACACAATCACCATGTCGCTGCCATTGACGCTGGCACTGCGCAACCTGCTGCACGATCGTCTGCGATTCGTCGCGACGCTGGTCGGCATCGTTTTCTCGGTGGTGCTTGTGCTGATCCAGATGGGGCTGTTTTTCGGGTTCGGGCACATGGTCACCACGATGATAGACCACGCCTCGGCCGATCTCTGGGTCGTGCCGAAAGGCGCAAAATGCTTTGAGGATCCATCGATGCTGGATCTCAAATTGCGTGATCGCATCGCCGCCAACAAGGACGTTGCCGCCGCAATACCGCTGGTGATCGGCTTTTCGGACTGGCGGCTGGAAAGCGGTGAGATGACGCCGGTGTTCATTGTCGGCGCCGACCTCCGGGACGGCGGCCTGCAACCGTGGAACGTGATCGAGGGCGAGGTGCAAGCATTGTCGGCGAGCGGAACCGTCGCGGTCGATCGCTCTTACTACGAGCGGCTCGGGGTGACGGGTATCGGCTCGACAGCGGAAATACGCGGCCGCCGAGTCCGGGTCGCGGCGATCACTGATGGAATCCGTTCGTTCACCACCACGCCCTATGTGTTCGTGGATCTGAAGAACGCGCGCACCTACACCGGAACGCCGCCGGACCGGGCCAGCAATCTGCTGCTCCGTGTCAATACAGGGGCCGATCGCGAGCAGGTTCTCGAGGCCGTCCGCGCCGAAGTTGGCGACAAGGCCGAAGTTCTCACCTCAGATGAATTCCGCAGCCGCAGCCGTTCGTTCTGGCTGTTCGGGACTGGAGCCGGCGCGGCACTGTTTGCCGGCGCATTGCTGGGCGTGATCGTTGGGACTGTCATCGTGGCACAAACGCTCTATTCCAGCACCAAGGATCACTTGACCGAATTCGCCACCTTGCGAGCCATGGGGTCGGCCAACCGCTACATCTACAACGTCATCATCTATCAGGCGCTGCTCAATGCGTTGATCGGATTCTGTATCGCATCGGCCATCGGCGCAATCGTCGTTCAAATCACCGCGAAGAGCGCGTTGCCGATCGTCATTACGCCCTCGCTGATAGCGGGGCTCGCGGCTCTGACCGTGGTGATGTGCGTTGCCTCAGCGATAGGAGCCATCTTCCGGGTGGTGCGTATCGATCCAGCGACGGTTTTCATGCGATGAACGAGTATGTGGTCCAGGCGAGAGAGGTCGAGAAGAAGCTGGGCAGCGGCGCCGGCGAGGTGCAGGCGCTCCGTGGCGTCGACTTTTCGCTGCGGCGCGGAGAACTCACCCTGCTGATGGGTCCCTCCGGTAGCGGCAAGACGACGCTATTGCTGATACTTGGATGCATGCTGGCCCCGAGTTCAGGCGAGGTCACCGTTGGCGGCGCCTCGACGTCCAAAGCGGACAAGGAGGAGCTTGCAAAAATCCGGCGAGATCATATTGGGTTTGTGTTTCAGTCCTATCACCTTTTTCCGACGCTGACGGCGTCGCAGAACGTGCAGCTTGCGTTGGATATCCGGGGTGAGCGCGGCCAAGCCGCGGTAGAGAAATCGCGCGAGGCCTTGAAAATGGTCGGCCTCGAGCAAAAACGAAATTCGCTCCCGCTCGAACTCAGCGGCGGCGAACAGCAGCGGGTTGCGATCGCGCGTGCGATTGTGGCCAAACCCTCCGCCATTCTCGCCGACGAACCGACGGCTGCCCTTGACGGCGCCAACGGGCATACGATCATGCGGATCCTTGCCTCGATTGCGCACGAGCGAGGCAGCGCGGTTCTGGTCGTCACGCATGATCCAAGGGTTGTTCCTTTCGCCGACCGCATCGTCCAGATCGAGGACGGCCGTCTGATCGACGAACGATCGGGCGGACCGAAGCGGGTGCGCAGGTCGGCCGCCTTCAGCGGCTGAAGGAACGAGACACCGCATGAGTGTTCGATCCGAACTGCTGCGCCTGGGCCTTCGCTTGTTCCTCAAACGCCGCGGCCATGGCGTCGATGTTTCCTCCTGGCGAAGAAACATGAGCAAAATGGAGAGGCTCGTGCCTCGGCCGCCCGCTCGCGTGGAAACCATCGAGGTCAACGCGGGAAGGGTTACGCTTCAACGAGTTGCCACTAGAGTTTCGCGTCCGGAAAGGCACGTTCTCTATCTCCACGGCGGAGCCTACGTTTCGGGCGCGCCGGTTTACTACCGGCATTTTACCTGGCGCATTGCCGAGTCGCTCGGAGCCAACGTGTGGGTGCTCACCTATCGACTTGCGCCGGAACATCCGTTTCCGGCAGCGCTCGACGACGCCCTCGCGGGCTACTTCTGGCTTGTGGAAAACACGCCCGCCGCCCGCATGATCGTAGTGATGGGCGACTCTGCGGGGGCCGGATTGACGCTGTCGCTGCTCTTGAAATTGCGCGATTGCGGGAAAACACTTCCAGATGCCGCAGTCGCGATGTCGCCCTGGACGGATCTGGCGCTGACCGGGCCATCGTTGAAGTCGAATGCCGCCGCTGATCCGATGCTGAATGCGGCGGATTTGTCGGAGTTGGCGGGCTATTATTTGGGCGGGGCAGATCCTCGCACACCGTATGCGTCACCGCTCTATGGCGATACGGCCGGCCTGCCCCCTGTGATGATCCAGGTGGGCAGCGACGAAATTCTAAGGGATGACGCGGTCCGGATGGCGGAGAAACTGCGGGCGGACAATCCGCGCAGCAGGCTTGAGGTCTGGCGGCGCATGCCGCACGTCTGGCAATTGTTCGTACCTTTGTTGCCAGAAGCTCGCGGGGCCATGGCCCAGATAAGAACCTTCATTTCAGACGTGCAGAGCCAGCCTAACAACTTGGCAGGTCGGTAAGGGCGAGCCTCGCTGGGAACGAGCTCCCGGCGTCAGCGTTGCCCGTCAAACGGAGGCATACGATGCAAAAGCATATGCTGGCTAAATTCGTGATGGTCGCCGCGCTGCTGAGCCCCGTAAGCTCTTATGCGCAGAGCGGTGGCGGCGGCTCGGGTGGCGGCGGGTCAGGAGGCGGTGGTTCCGCCGGCGGCACCGCGGGTGCAGCAAGCACCGGCGCGGCAGGCTCCGCCAATACCGGCGCGACCGCAGGCGGTGCGGTCACCACCACCACTCCAAGCACCAGCACCGGAGGCACGGTGGTATCCCCGAATAGCGCACCAGCAGCGGGCACCACTGCGGACGGCGGGGCATCCGGTATTGCGGGCAATACAGCCGGGGCTACAACCGGCATCCACAATCCGGCCAACAATAGCAGCGTGAACAATGAGGCCACGAGCACCACGGCTCCGGGAACCAATAGCGCGGGAACAGCGAATGCGACCGGGTCAAGGGGCGGCTCAGGTGCATCGACGACCGGCACAGCGCGAAACAGAGCAAGCGGTCGCATAGATGGAACCACCACGCCAGGCCCATCAATGCCGGGTGACGCTGAGATCCGAGCGGAAGATCCCAAAGTCGACGCAAAGATAAAGAGTATTTGCCGCGGCTGCTAAAAGGATCAGGATCGCCACGGCGCGCTCTTTGTTCGAACGAACAGTGGCAACGCCGCCGATGACGTTATGACGGGTGAACTTGTCACCAGCCCTGATACGGACCGCGGGGCCGGGGCTGTGCCCCGTACGCGAATCGTGGGTTCATGCCACAGAAAGAGTCGGTGCCGGAAGCAGTTGCTACACATTGCTGGTAGGTGCTGAATTGGCAAACACCGGGGTAGCCATGGTGCCTGCCTTGCAGGCAGTACGGATAGTCACGGGCCGCTGCTGGCGCCGCCGTAACGACGAGACCGATAAAGGCCGCCAGGATGGTATGACGCATATTTTCCTCTCTTGCAGCAGGAGACGATCTCGCCTCCCTTCGTATGCTGAACCGAGATGACGGCTGAGCGTTCCATTGCAGCCCGGAGATGGGTCCGGTGGATCGAGCCTGGAACGCCTTTTTCCACTTTGCGTTGCTCGTCGACAGGAGCGAACAATGAAACAAGAAGATCCAAAACCACAGCAACAACCTCCGGGGGACGAGGAAGACCAGATTGCGGACGTCGTCGAACGTTCCTACGGGCGGCGCATGCTCGGAACCGAAACCGATGCAAAGACGCCAGAGGAAACCGGTCAGCGCAAACGCCCGACCGGCGCCTAAAGAGCCACTAGAAGTGGACGACGCCAAGAAGCAGCAATAGCAAGATCGTTGCCGCCGCGGAAACCAGGATCGATCCCAGACAACCAAGCCGGTTAGAGAAAAAGAAAAACATCTGTGGTTTAGGTCACCAGTTTGGGCGCCGCGAGTTAGCGGCCTGAGTATTATTTTTCGTGGGCGTCCAGTTCCTCTTCGGATCGAAGCCAGAATTGCTCGCCTGAGCCTTCTGGCCTTCCGTTCTCCTCCCACATCTGATGGGCGCGGTCGCGTATCCGTTGCTCACGTTCTGCTTTTGCGACCGCTCCACCTTGCGGCTGGCCGCTTACTTTCACACCGGGCAGGTGATCCACTCTATTCTGGTCCCTCTCCTGTCTTTCCAACTCGTAATCGATAACTTCGCGCGAACCCTCGGCCGGATCCTGGTTACGCACTTGTGCCACCGCGTTCTCCTGATTGCATGAGTTGTACTGCTAGCGGCAGCGTCCTATTCGCCCCGCCACCACCGACTTAAGACGGACAAGCCGCAATCAGTTGCGCTGGTCCGCATTTTTTCCTCTCTTCGTTGGCTTCGTTCGGGAGGGCCCGTTCAAGAATATCTCGTCGCAATCAGAGGCGTCTGTTCCACAACCATCTCTCCGCGAGACCGCGAGCAGCCGCAGGGCGACCCCGAAATGCTGAGCGATAGATCAACGGCGCACGTCTGGAACAACAGAAAGAGGTTGGCGTTCCCGGGCCGAGGGGAATGGCCAATGAACTGCTATGACCTGACTTCACCGATTTATCAGGCCTTGGAAATCGCGGCAGGCTACTTCGCGGCTGCGGGCTATAATGGTGTCCAAGCCAATCAGAAATCCATTAAGCACATCGTCCAGTTGTTCAATAGGGGTGAGCGGCGACCGCTCATGCTGGCCAATCTGGCGATCCAGGCAGTCGAGCGCGAATTTCGCGCGGAACGCGAACGCAAACAAACATCGCTGGATGCATGGTTCCGGGAGCATAGTTAGTGCGGCCCGCAGTTGCTCCTCCGTGGTAACAAGCTGGTGAAAGAGTCACTTGACGAACATAACTTTCGAAGCCGATCAGCTAGTTTCCAGGGCGCGCTGAGCAACCACAGCGCGTTCCTCGAGAGCCCCGTCCCGCTGCCCCCGCTCTGGACGGGGCTTTCTTATGCTCGGGTGAGAATGTGATTGTTCCTCGAACCGCGCGAAGGAAACAAAGTGGCGAGCAGTGCGGCATGGTGGCAAACCGGAGTGATTTACCAGATCTATCCCCGCTCCTTTCAGGATACCGACGGAGACGGAATCGGGGATCTCAACGGTGTGACATCCCGATTGAGCCATGTGGTTGAACTTGGGGCCGACGCAATCTGGCTGTCCCCGATCTTTCCCTCTCCGATGGCCGACTTCGGATACGATGTTTCCGCTTATTGTGACATCGATCCCATCTTCGGGACGCTGGATGACTTCGACCGCGTGCTTGCCACTGCCCATGGGCTCGCGTTGAAGCTGATCCTTGATTTTGTCCCAAACCACACTTCGGATCAGCACCCCTGGTTTGTGGAAAGCCGCTCAAGCAGACGTTCTCCAAAGCGGGATTGGTACGTTTGGCGAGACGCCAGACCTGATGGTGCTCCGCCGAACAATTGGATCAGCGAGTTCGGAGGGTCGGCTTGGACGTTCGATGAGGCGAGTGGCCAGTATTACTATCACGCCTATTTACCGCAGCAGCCTGATCTGAATTGGCGCAATCCAGAGGTCAGGGCTGCGATGCTGGACGTTCTCCGGTTCTGGCTTGCGCGCGGCGTTGACGGGTTCAGGGTGGATGCCGTCCACCACCTGTTTGAAGATCCGGAGTTTCGCGACAATCCGATCAATCCGGATTGGCGAGCTGGAATGTCTCCCGCCCGGCGTCTAATCCGTCTTCACACCATGGATCAGCCGGAGGTTCACGATGCCATCGCCGCGATGAGACGAGTTGCGGACGAATACGGCGACCGAGTGATCATCGGGGAAGCTTATCTGCCGATCGATCGGCTGATGACTTACTACGGAGTGGACCTGACGGGTTTCCATCTCCCCTTCAACTTCCACCTTATTTCGACGGCGTGGCAGCCAGAGGCGATTGCAAAATTGATCCGCGACTACGAGGCCGCTCTGCCGGCGGGAGGTTGGCCGAATTGGGTACTGGGCAATCACGATCGGTCCCGGGTAGCCAGCCGGCTCGGACCTGGGCAGGCGCGCGTTGCAGCGATGTTGCTGCTGACGCTGCGCGGCACTCCAACAATCTATCAAGGTGAGGAGCTTGGGATGCAAGATGCGGTGATTGCTCCTGAGGACGTCCAGGATCCCTGGGAGAAGAATGTGCCCGGGTTAGGGTTGGGGCGCGATCCGGTTCGTGGCCCGATTCGTTGGTCGGGCGACACCCATGGTGGGTTTACGGCGGGGAAGCCATGGCTGCCTGTCGATACGACCGGGAGTGCCGAGGTGTGTCGCCAACGTGCGGATCCGAATTCGCCGCTTTCGCTTTATCAGCGGCTGCTTCGGCTGCGCAAAGCCGAGCCGGCGCTATCGATTGGATCTTATGCGGAGGTCGGGCACAGCAATTCGGTTCTGATCTATCAACGGCAGTACGAAGGCAGGCGGCTGCAGGTGGCGTTGAATATGACTGCGCGGGCGCAAGCGCTGCTTCCGGGGCTGCCCACCGGAACGACACTGATGTCGACCGTAGGGAGCGGCATCGCCGCCGCGGATTCGAATCGGATGCTTCGACCGCACGAGGGGATCATACGCGAGATCCAGGCTTAGCGCGGCGGTTCGGCTGCAGGCGCTGTCCCTCCTGGCCCGAGGGACAGAGTTCGGAGTTCATGCGAAAGCTTCGGGAACGCGAGTGTCGCAGGAGCGTTTTCACTGTGGCGTATTTCAATGAAGCGGAGACCGGATTATGGCCGAAGTCACCGAAGCCCAAAAAGCCGAACTGAAGAGACTGTCAAAGGAAGCGCGCGTCCCGGACATGTCCGAAATCGTAACGACGAGCGAGGATGCCGAACGTCGGATACGCGATCTGAAGGAAAAAGCCAAAATGGAGTAAAGAGTCGCGTTTTGGCGAGCGCGCATCCTTACCGACGGCCTCAACGCAGAGCCGGAACCAGCTTGGGCCGACATTGTTGGCTGATCATGACAGAACGAAAGCCCAAAGACGAGCCGAAGCCCCACCGAGAGAAGCCGCTGCAGCCTGAGGTCCGTCCGGATCTGATTGACCCGGAAAAGACGCCGGGCACAGGCATGCTGCCGGAACCTGACGATCCAAACCCAAGCCCGAGCAGCTAGGCGGAGCGACGCTCAAGGTGACCTCGCCAGCGGCTCGCGGGCAGGCTTCCTCCCCTCTGTTGTCGCAATCCAAATCCCGGCAAATACCGCAACGAGGCCCAAAATGAGATCCAGCGTGATCGGCTCGCCGACGAGCTGGGTGGCGAGCAATCCAGCCGCGATCGGATTTACCGTCATCGTCGTGGCTACTCTGGTAGGCGTCGCTCGCTCAAGCGCCCAAACCCATAACATGAACGCGAGCGCGCCGCCGGCAACTCCGAGATAGACGCCGGCGATCCACTGGGGAGGCCCGAAGCTGCTCAGGCTGCCGATGCGGCCTGTCATCGTTGCGACCAGGATCAGCGCGAGGGCGCCAGCGCCCATGCCGACCGTGAGGAAGGCAAGTGCGCTTGAGCGAGCGATGAATGGGCGGGACCAGACGTTGTAGAAGGCCATGCATAGCACCGCGGCCGTCATGATGAGTTCACCGCGCCAGGCACCAGCCGGAGCCGCCGATAAGCTCGACGCGAGCGCGGCAATGACGCCTACCACCGCGATGCCCACGCCGAGTGATTTCCGCAACGTCAGAGGCTCGATGCCGAGTAAAGCACCTATCAGCATTGTCTGAAGCGGCAGGGTTGACAGCGCGAGACTTGCGCGCGCGGCTGTCGTGAAACTCACAGCGATATTGTAGAAAACGAAAAACAATCCGAAAAAACACAAGCCCAAGGCCGCAATAGCTGGCCAGTCGCCACGCTGGGGCCATCGCACCCGCAGGAAAAGAGCGGTCGGTAGAACACACAGAAAGCCAATTCCCCATCGGACGACGGCGAGTGTGATCGGGTCGGCATCGAGCACGAGGTATCGCGTAACTGCGGCCGCAGTCCCGCCAAGACAACTCGAGACCAAGGCGATCGTCACGCCGAACCACTCGCCTTTGCGCATGCACAGCCCTCACGCTTAAGATCGTATCATAACGATTGAAGCGGTTGCCTTTCCTGGCACACCTGCACGTTTTCGATGCGCCGTTCTGCGCGCGCGCGTGCCGATGCGACGAAGAATCCACCTTCGTTGCGGACTTTCAAATTGGAATTGCTGACTTCACCAGCTTTGCCGGCGTCACGCGCCGCTGACCTCAACGCTGCCCAAACCATCGACGTCGAAACGATAACTGAATGCAGATACGGGAAAGCGAGTGGTGACAATGCTGCCCGTCATCACGATGTCTCCTTTCCGCAAGCCCTCCCCCTGCGAAGCGAGATGGCTGGCAAGCCACGCGAGCGGCTCGAACGGATGGCCGAGCGCGTCGGCGCCCCTGCCACGTCCGACCTCCACGCCGTCCTGATAGGCCACGCCCACGACTTCGTCGAGGTTGGAAGGCGGCGGCTGGACGAAAGCACCGAGGATGACGCCCGCGTTCCACGAATTGTCGGCGACGAGCGATTTGCAATCCAGCACCGCATAGTCGGCGTGGCGATCGTCGACCAGTTCGATGGCCGCACATACCGCGTCGACCGCGTTACTCACCTCCGCCCTGGTGTACGGCGTTTTTTGGGGCTCGATATCCCGTCCGAGGCGAGCGCATATCTCGAATTCGAGGCCCAGGTGGTGATAGTCGGCGATGGCGACTTTCGCGCCGCTGCTCATCACACGTCGGGCGAAAACGGCGCCTGCGATCGGATGATCGATGCCGCACATGGCCTGCATCCGTTGCGACGTCAGGCCGATTTTGTAGCCGACGATCCGGTCGGCGCCGATAACCTCTCCGAGGTAGACCTTCTGCACCTGGTAGGCCGCCGCAAGATCGGGAAGACCTTCGAGCGTGTGGAAATTCTTACCGTCGCGATGCTCCGCCGCAATCAGTTTGGCGGTGGATCCAATGCTGGTGGTCATATGCTTGCTTTCAATTCGAACGGCAGGTTTGCGAGATGGAGAGAGGTCAAGCAGAGTCTTATATTGTCGCAGGCATCTTCCAACCACCGAACGTCTGTTCGAGATGCTGAACGAGAGCCAGCGCGACATCCTCGCGCCAGGGCCAGGCAGCGGCCAAAGCGGAGGTGTTGAACAGCCTAATACCAAATAGCCCGGTTTGATACCGGCTTTGAGGCGGGAATGTACTGGCTCCGGCTATGAGTGCCGAGCTCAGCAGCGGCGCAACATCAGCGACATTGCGTCGGTGAATAGGCCGTGCGCTGTTCGGTGGAGGAAAGAAGCGACCGGTCGGCTATGTCAGGAAAAAGGGAGCAGCGAGAATGGTCAATCCAATGAGGATTGTTATGCCGACGAGCCACCAGCTCGGCCCCAAACCTTTACCGCCCTGCGCGGCCGAAGTTACTCCGGCGCCGGTCTCCTGGCGGCTTGCCGCCCTCACCTGATCCGGCGTGGGGGGCGTGCCTGCTGCTTCGTCATCGGTGCCAAGCGGGGCCATGGCCGGGTCGGGCCATGCGATTTTATCGCCGGCCTTGCCGCTATCGATGTCTGCTTTGAGCTGGTCAACGTTGCGGGTGTCCTTCATCTGCGCGCTCACCAAATCTAACCGGCCGCCCTCAAGTCAGAATTTCCTTTCCACCATCATCAACCTCAACTCGGCGATCGCCTGTGATGGGTTAAGCCCCTTCGGACACACCTTCGAGCAATTCATGATCAGGTGGCATCGGTACAATCGGAACGGGTCTTCAAGATCGTCGAGCCGCTCCCCTGTCGCTTCATCCCGGCTGTCCTTTATCCAACGAGTAGCCTGCAACAGCGCGGCGGGGCCAAAGAACCGCTCGCTGTTCCACCAGTAGCTTGGGCACGCCGTGGAGCAGCAGGCGCACAGGATACATTCGTAGAGCCCGTCCAATTTCTCGCGGTCCTCGCGGCTTTGCCGCCACTCCTTTTGAGGAACGGGACTTTTCGTCTGAAGCCAGGGTTCTACAGCCGCAAGCTGCGCGTAGAAATTGGTCAGGTCAGGCACGAGGTCCTTCACCACCGGCTGATGCGGAAGCGGGTGGACGGTGAGAGCTTCGCTTGTCACTTCACCCATGGACTTGGTGCAAGCCAGCGCGTTCTGGCCGCCTATGTTCATCGAGCACGAGCCGCAAATACCCTCGCGGCACGAGCGCCTGAACGTCAGACTGGGATCAATGTTGTTCTTGATCCAGATCAACCCATCCAGAACCATGGGACCGCAATCGTCGGTGTCGACAAAGTACGTGTCCATGCGCGGGTTGTGACCATCGTCGGGGTCCCAGCGATATACCTTGAATTGCCGCAAGTTTTGCGAGTCCGGCTTTGGCCAGGTTATCCCGTCAGTAATTCTTGAATTCCTCGGCAGCGTGAATGCAACCATGAGCGACATCCGGCAGATACAGGGCGGTGTGGACGCCCGGTTAGGACTCGCAGCGGGGCTTAACGTTCCGCGGTCCTTGCAAGACCCCGCCACCGCGAGATCTTGCCCGCGGCGGCGGTGAATTGGCCGAGCTTGTTCGCGTTACGCCGCTGAGGATTGGCCTGTGCTGCTGCCCTCCAGCATTGGGGCTGAGCGATGTTGGGCGCCACCGATGAAATCCTTGGCGGCTCCTCGGGCTGCATGCACGCCTTTCGGGAATCCGCTTCGATCGCGATAGAGGCGTCGTTCTCCCTGGCGTGCCGAATGCCGGGCGGTGGTGCCTTGGGCCGCTACCAGGTCGAGCAGCGTGACTCCGGCCACCATCATGAGAGCGAATGTGA
>JBJMTO010000015.1:0-15733 GCA_045811665.1 Bradyrhizobium sp. | reverse complement strand
CTGTGGTGACTATGCTCGTGTGCTCTCTACCCATTTTGCACGCGAGACTGCGGGTGCATCAAACACCCGGCATTCCCCACGCCCTTCATCGGGCGAAACCAACATGCACAACTCGGGCGCATCCGCGCCGCGAGAACGCGGACTCACATGCGGCCTTCATTCCGAAAGGCACAACAAACTCACCGCCGTCGTCCCGCACAAGCGAAGCGCGATGCGGGACCCATAACCACAGGACGTAGTTTGTGCCAAAGTCATCGACCAGCGTCTCTCAACACAAGCGACACGGCGTATGGGTCCCCGCGTCCGCGGGGACGACACCGACGGCTCACGCACCACGTCTGCGCACAGGAGTGAACACGACGGACCATTTGCCGTCATTGCGAGCGCAGCGAAGCAATCCAGCTTCCTTGCCCATAACCACAGGGCGTCGTTTGCGAGGAAGTCATCAAACAGCATCTCTCAACATAAGCGGCACGGCGTATGGGTCCCCGCGTTTGCGGGGACGACACCGATGTGGCTGCAACAAATTTGATGCGTCTGACGCATGCACGAAGCAAATGCATCTTTGCCCGTCAACGCCAAGCAAGACATTCCATTCCGTCATTCCGGGGCGATGCGTAGCATCGAGCCCGGAATCCATAACCCCCGTCCGTGGTTGTGGATTCCGGGCCTGCGCCTAGCGGCGCATCCACGATGTGCAATTGCACATCGGGGAATGACAGCTGTGTGTGTTTTCCTGCCGTCCCAACAACCGTCATTGCGAGCGCAGCGAAGCAATCCATCTTCCTTGCGGATGCGCCATGGATTGCTTCGCTTCGCTCGCAATGACGATCGAAACGGCATCACGCAAGATTGCGCCTCGCACCGCGAGAAGATCTCATCCCGGCTGCTGGCGCGCCCTGGAGGCATGGGACTGCAGGGCTCTGATGCGATCGGCCAATGTGCCTGGGCCCTCCGAAGCGGCAGGTACTCCCTTGGCGGCGGCGCCCTGGCTCGGCCGCGACGGCGTCGCGGTGCTGGCGGGTTCGGCGAGCATGGCCTCGATCGGCGAGTTGGGTCCTTCGAGCTGCATCGCCAGTTTTGCGACCTCCGCGGCGATATCGTTGATGCGCTCGCGCAGCAACGCGTTCTCCATGCGTTCGGTCGCCCACGAACTTTCCGCCTGCTGCTGGATGACGTTGATGTCGCGCTGCAGCTTGGCGCGTTCGTCTCGCGCGGTTCGAAGCTGTTCCTCGACGGCGGCCTTTTCGCTTCTCAGTTTTTCGAGCGCGGGCAATGCGCCGTTGCTGGTAAGCGCGATTTCCTCACGCAATTGCTGCGCAGTGCGTTCGGCCGCGTCTCTCGCCTGACGCAACTGGGCGTTCTCGAATTCGCGCTCGGCGAGGAGCTTGCCCTGGGTCGCCAAACGCTGCTCCAGATCGTTGACCCGGTTGCCGAGCATCTCCGCTTCCTTGACCTGCACGATCAACTGACGATCGAGGTCCGTGACCCGCTGGCTCAGGTTCTCGACCCGGCTGCGCGCTTCGGCAAGCTCACGGGTCGCCTTTTCTGCTTCGCTGCGCTCGTGCTGGAGTCGCGCCTGAGTCTCGACAAATTCCTTCTCGGCGTGGCCGACGTGACCCTTGAGATCGTCGATCTCGGCGCGGACGGAAACCAGTTCGACCTGCCGGCTGTCGGCCCTTATCGAACGTTCCGACAGCTCGGCGCTCAATTTGCCGAGTTCGTTCTGCTTGTCCCTGAGCGCATGCTCGGCGTCGCGCAGCGATTGGGTCTTGGCGGAGAATTCCTCCTCGGTGGCGCGCAGCTGCTCCTTCATCGCTTTCTCGCGCGCTTCCAGCGAAAAGATCGTCGCGTTCTTTTCGCCGAGCTCGATCTTCATGCGATTGATCGCATCGGTCTTCTTGCCGAGCTCGGCCAGCTGGCTGCTGGTCTTGTTCTTCAACTGTTCGACGTTCATCTCCAGTCGCCGGGCCGACATCGCGAATTCGGCGCGCAGCTGATCCTTGTCGGCCTGGATTTCGGCCATCGACAAGGGCGTAGCCGCCTCGAGCCGGCGCGTCGTCAGCCGGACCGCGCGGTTGTGCACCAGCGGCACGATCATCAGCCCGACCAACATGGAGAGCAGGAAACCGATCGCCAGATACATGATCGGTTCGATCATCAGCGGAAACTCCCGACAGGAATAAAGGGTTGGTCACCGTGCCATAACGCACCGGGTGAGCGCCAGCAGCATGCCGACTTAACGTCAATCCGTTGCGGCGAGTTCTCCTCGGGGTCAGAACGGGTTCCAGGTCGCGCTCGGCGTGTACTTCAAATAACCAATATTGGCGCCGAGCCGCAGACCGATTCCGGAACGGATCGGCACCAGCACGATGTTGTTGGCGGTCAGCGCCGTCATCCCGAAGCCGCCGATGATGTAGGCCGACCCATCGATGCCGCCGAAGCGCTGATAGATCGCGTTGGTCGCCGGCAGGTTGTAGACCAGCGTCATGGTGCGCGCGCCGTCGCCACCCCAATCGAAACCGACCGAGGGCCCTTGCCAGTACACCCGCAAGTCACCGGCATTCTTGGTGTAAAGCGTTCCTTCGCCATACCGCAGTCCGGCCACAAAGGCGCCCGAACCCTCCTCGCCGAGGACATAGCCGTTGGGCAGGCCCCATTGACTGACCGCCCGCTCGATCACCGAAGCGAGGCCGCGCGAGACGTTGCCGAAAAAGCGATGTCCGGCGTTGACCAGTTCGTCCGGACCGTAGGTGCTCGGACTGGGCTGGCTTTGCGGCGGCAACGGCTGCGTCGCCGGCTGCGCGGTAGCAGGCAAATTCCAGCACAACAGCGCGGCGAATGTCACCGCTGCCAGACGTGAAGCGAAAACCATGAGAGAACCCCCAGGTACCGAAAATCTGAACGTTACCTTTAACCAGTTGCCAACAGGCACCGCCTTAGGTTGCATCCAGCGTCCCCCGACTCGATTGTTATCGGCATCAACTATGACGGCACAACGGCAGGAAAGAAACGGCCCTCGTTTGCCGTCGACGTTTCGCCCTGGAATAGTCTGGATTGCCTTGCTCGCGGCGGTTTTGGCGCAGCCATTCCTGGTGCTTGCGGCCCGCGCCGTGACTACCGAACGGGTGGTCGTTAACCGTTTTACCGGGCTTGCCATCGAGGGTTTCGATCCCGTCGCCTATTTCGTGGACGCAGGGCCCGTGATCGGGCGGGAGGATTGCGAAGCGTCCCAAACGGGTGCGGTCTGGCGCTTCCATAACGAGGGCAATCGCGCCGCCTTTGTCGCAAACCCCGAGATTTACGGCCCCCAGTTCGGCGGCTATGACCCGACCGACCTCGCCCGCGGCGTCACCGTGGCGGGTAACCCTCGTTTTTGGGCGATCTCCGGCAGCAGGCTGTATCTGTTCGGCCGCGAGCAGACCCGCGAGGCCTTCTTTGGCGATCCCTCCCGCTTCGTCCAACTGGCGAAGCAGCGCTGGCCCGCGGTGGAGCAGGGACTGGCTCAGTAACGAAATTACGCCCCGCCCGCCGCAGACGGATCGCCCCACGCGATGAATTCCGGAACGATGAAGCCGGCGCTCCCCCCGCCGAACCGCAGCGCGACGCCCTGCGAATCCGTTACCTTGCCGCCCGCCGCTGTGACGAGCGCGTGCCCGGCGGCGACGTCCCACTCGGATGTCGGGGCGAGACGGGGGTAGATGTCGACTTGCCCCTCCGCCACACGGGCGAATTTGACCGCGGAGCCGAGCGGCGTGCGGATCGCGCGAGGTCGGGCGGCGATGAACGCGTCGGTGCGGCTATCGCCGTGCGAACGGCTGACCGCCGCCACCCACGGTTCGCCGCTCGTTGGCAAGCTGCGGGTACGGATAGGCTCGGGCGATGACTTTGCGCCTGTGGCAAGCCGTTCGGCACCTTGGCCCACCAATCCGCGCCAGACCAGTCCAAGCGCGGGCGCGCCGATGATGCCCATCAACGGCACCCCGTTCGTGACCAAGGCGACGTTGACCGTAAACTCATCCCGGCCGGCGACGAATTCCCTGGTGCCGTCGAGCGGATCGACCAGAAAGAAGCTGCCGGTGGAGGGCGGCTTGGCCCCCTCAAGGCGCTCTTCGGACAACACCGGCAACTCCGGGGCGATACGGGTGAGCCCCTCGAGAATAATCCGATCCGCGGCGAGGTCGGCTTCCGTGAGCGGGGATCCATCCGGCTTGTGCTCTACATTCAAGTAAGCTCGGTTGATTGCCAGGATTGCCGCGCCGGCCTCGATCACCAGATCGGTCAACGGTTCCATCAGCGCGAACGCGGCTTCGCCGTCGATGCTGGTGACTTCCGATCGGCGGCTATTCATGTGCATGGCACCGCGCGCCCCGGCGGTGTATCAAGCCGGCGAGCATGCGTGATTCGTCTTGGTCCGCGCTATCGGCGGGTTTACAGGAACACCTTATGTCTTCCATTAGATCTCCCGGCGTGGAACCTGACGCCCTCGAACTGGCGGCGCTGTTATGTTCTCGGGTTTGCCATGATCTCATCAGTCCGGTGGGAGCAATCGTCAATGGCCTTGAGGTCCTCCATGACGATCCGAGGCCGGAAGATCGCGAATTCGCACTGGATTTGATCCGCAAGAGCGCCAAAACCGCTTCGGCGCGGCTACAGTTCTGCCGCCTGGCGTTTGGTGCGGCCGGTTCGGCCGGCGCGCAGATAGATCTCGGCGACGCCCAGAACATGGCGCGAGGGCATCTGGAGGACGGCAAGACCAGGATCGTGTGGAATTTGCCGCGGGTTCTGATGCCAAAGAACAGGGTGAAGCTGCTGCTGAACATGATGGTGATCGCGCAGCAGACCATTCCGCGCGGCGGTGTGCTCACGGTCGATTCGATCGGTGAGGGGGAAGCATCAGGATTTCGGGTCTCGGCCAGCGGGCTCAACGCACGGCTGCCGCAGAATATCGCCGATCTTCTGAGGTCGGGCTCGAGCTCGGCGATCGACGCCCACGCCGTGCAGCCCTATTACACACGCCTTCTGGCGCAGGCGTGTGGACTCGCTGTGGTGCTCGCCGCAGAGGGTGAGGCGGTGGTTGTGACCGCCTCCTGAATCCTGTTCGCCGCCGAAACCTGGTTAACGGCAGCTTAAAAAATGCTCGCAGAGCGTGTGCGGCTGCCTTATCTCTTTGTTGATCCCCTTCATTTCCGATTTCTCAACCAATGTTAAACGCTTTGCGGAGAAGCTGGCCTCACTCTGAAAGGCGTGTCGAAGTGGCGCGCCGTCCTGTTCGAAGGCCAGTCTTATGGATGATCTGCTGCGAGAGTTTCTGACGGAAACCAGCGAGAGCCTGGATACCGTCGACAATCAGCTGGTGCGGTTCGAGCAGGAACCCAACAACGCCAAGATCCTCGATAACATCTTTCGGCTGGTTCACACGATCAAAGGCACTTGCGGCTTCCTTGGACTTCCGCGGCTGGAAGCGCTTGCGCATGCCGGCGAAACCTTGATGGGCAAATTCCGCGACGGGCTCCCGGTCACCGCCGAAGCGGTCACACTTATTCTGAGCAGCATCGATCGGATCAAGGAAATTCTTTCCGGATTGGAGGCAAGCGAGGCCGAGCCCGAAGGCACCGACCAGGATCTAATTGCGAAGCTTGAGGAGATGGTGGAGCGAGGAATGAGCCAAATGCCAGAGACAAACGCGCCGCCGCACGTCGCTCAACCTGTGATTGCATCGCCAAGCCTCGTGCCTCAGACCCTCGAGCGACCTTTACGCCCGGGCGAAGTGTCGCTCGATGAACTGGAGCGTGCGTTCCGTGAGACCGCCGCTGAGGTTGCACCGCAGCCCGCGAAGCAAGCCGTGCCTGCCCCCGAGCCGCGTGCGACGGCAGCGAAGGATGAAAAACGGCCCGCGAAGAAAACGGCTGTCGAGTTGGAGACTCCAGAAGGCGATCGGGTGGCGAACCAGTCGATCCGTGTCAACGTGGACGCGCTGGAACACCTGATGACGATGGTGTCAGAGCTGGTCCTGACACGTAACCAGCTCCTCGAAATTTCCCGCCGTAACGAGGATACCGAGTTCAAGGTGCCGTTGCAGCGCTTGTCGAACGTGACCGCCGAATTGCAGGAAGGCGTCATGAAGACGCGGATGCAGCCGATCGGCAACGCCTGGCAAAAGCTGCCACGAATCGTGCGCGACCTCTCGGGTGAACTCGGCAAGCAGATCGAACTGGAGATGCACGGTTCCGACACCGAACTCGATCGCCAGGTGCTCGACCTCATCAAGGATCCGCTCACCCACATGGTGCGCAACTCCGCCGATCACGGGCTTGAGACTCCGGCGGAGCGGCTGGCCGCCGGCAAGGCCGAGCAGGGCACCATCAGGCTGTCGGCCTATCATGAAGGCGGGCACATCATCATCTGTATCGCCGATAACGGCCGCGGGCTGAATACCGAGCGGATCAAGGCCAAGGCACTCTCCAACGGTCTCGTCAATGAGGCCGAGCTGGAGAAAATGACGGAAGCCCAGATCCACAAGTTCATCTTTGCGCCAGGCTTCTCCACCGCCGCAGCAGTCACCAGTGTGTCCGGGCGCGGTGTCGGCATGGACGTGGTGCGGACCAATATCGACCAGATCGGCGGTACCATCGACGTCAAGTCCGTGGCCGGCGAGGGGTCGTCCGTGACGATCAAGATTCCGCTTACCCTTGCGATCGTCTCTGCGCTGATCGTGGAAGCCGCCGGCGATCGCTTTGCCATCCCGCAGCTGTCGGTCGTCGAGCTGGTTCGCGCCCGAGCCAATTCCGAGCACCGCATCGAACGCATCAAGGACACTGCGGTATTACGGCTGCGGAACAAGCTGCTGCCACTGATGCACCTCAAGAAGCTACTCAAGATCGACGACGGATCCTCTTCCGATCCCGAGAATGGCTTCATCGTCGTGACCCAGGTCGGCAATCAGACCTTCGGCATTGTTGTCGATGGCGTGTTCCACACCGAAGAAATCGTCGTCAAGCCGATGTCCACCAAGCTGCGCCACATCGACATGTTCTCCGGCAACACCATCCTGGGTGACGGCGCTGTCATCATGATCATCGATCCCAACGGCATCGCCAAGGCGCTTGGCGCCTCCGGCGCGGCCAGCCACGAGATCGCAGAAGAGAACGCCGCTTCGCGCGCCAGCGCTGCGGAGCAGCTCACCTCGCTGCTGGTGTTCCGCGCGGGCTCAAGCCAGCCCAAGGCCGTGCCGCTCGGCCTTGTGACCCGGCTAGAAGAGATCGCCACGGACAAAATCGAGCTGTCGAATGGGCGCTATATGGTGCAGTACCGTGATCAGCTCATGCCTCTGGTTCAGATGGCCGGTGTCAGTGTCCAGACCTCAGGGACGCAGCCGATTCTGGTGTTCGCTGACGACGGCCGCTCGATGGGGCTCGTCGTGGACGAGATCATCGACATCGTCGAGGAAAAACTCGCGATCGAGGTCGCCGGCCAGCAGGATGGCATTCTCGGCTCAGCGGTGATCAAGGGCCAAGCCACTGAGGTCATCGATGTCGGTCACTTCCTGCCGATGGCGTTCGCCGACTGGTTCAGCCGCAAGGAGATGCGCCCCTCGGCATCCGCCCAGTCCGTGCTCCTGGTGGATGACAGCGCGTTCTTCCGCAACATGCTGGCACCGGTGCTTAAAGCGGCAGGCTATCGGGTTCGAGTGGCGCCCAACGCGCAGGAAGGCCTGACGGCGCTGCGTTCCGGCCAGCTTTTCGACGTGGTGCTGACCGACATCGAAATGCCCGACATGAACGGCTTCGAGTTTGCAGAAACTATCCGGGCGGATCAGCATCTGAGTTCGATGCCGATCATCGCGTTGTCCTCGATGGTGTCACCGGCTGCGATCGAGCGCGGGCGGCAGGCTGGCTTCCATGATTACGTCGCCAAGTTCGATCGGCCGGGCCTGATCGCGGCGCTAAAAGAACAGACCGCCGAAATGAATCGGGCAGCATGAATCGGCTTCACCCGGACATGAACAGCCCTGACCGCACGAGGATGAGACCATGACCAGCAAGACCGAAACCACTGAGGGCACGGTGGCCGAATATGTCACCGCAATGATCGGCGGCCAGCTTTTTGGTTTGCCGATCTCGCGGGTGCAGGACGTGTTCATGCCGGAGCGGCTCACGAGGGTACCGCTCTCGCCAGGTGAGATCGCCGGCGTGCTGAACCTCCGCGGACGTATCGTCACCGTCGTGAACATGCGCGCCCGCCTCGGCTTGCCGAAGAACGAGGATGGCAAGCCGCCAATGGCCGTCGGCGTCGATCTTCGCGGCGAATCTTACGGTCTCCTGATCGACCAGATCGGCGAGGTGCTGCGGCTCCCCGACGATGGTCGAGAAGAAAATCCCGTCAATCTCGATCCGCGGCTGGCAAAGCTGGCGGGCGGCGTGCATCGGCTGGACGGTCAGCTGATGGTCATCCTCGACGTCGATCGCGTCCTCGAAATCGTGCCGGCCATGCTCGCCGCATGAGTTCGGCTGGTGGTCGCATTGAAGTATGGAATTGGAAACGTTCTTTCGGATCGGAAGAAAATAGAGGCTGAAATGAGAACATGTCTCGTAGTCGACGACTCAAGCGTCATTCGAAAAGTCGCAAGGCGTATCCTTGAAGGTCTGGATTTCCAGATCGTCGAAGCTGAGGACGGCGAAAAGGCCCTGGAGGCCTGCAGGCGCGGATTGCCCGACGCGATCCTGCTCGACTGGAACATGCCCGTGATGGATGGCTATGAATTTCTTGGCAATCTGCGCCGGATGCCAGGCGGCGACCAGCCCAAGGTTGTGTTCTGCACGACCGAAAATGACGTGGCGCACATCGCGCGGGCGCTCCATGCCGGCGCCAACGAATACATCATGAAACCTTTCGACAAGGACATCGTGACAGCGAAATTTCAGGAAGTGGGCTTGATCTAATCGCCTTTCTCAATCCGGCGACTGGGCGCTCTTCCGCGTTACCGAACAAAGTGGCGTTTCAGCCGTAGCTGGTGAGTAATGAGTGTTGCGTTTACAAGTTCATCGGCTCCGGCTCCGTCGCGACAAGAACCATTGCGGGTAATGGTTGTCGATGACTCTGTGGTCATCAGGGGTTTGATCTCCCGCTGGATTTCATCCGAACGGGATATGGTAGTCGCGGCTTCGCTTCGCACGGGCCTGGACGCCGTCAACCAGGTTGAGCGGGTCGATCCCGATATCGCCGTGCTCGATATTGAGATGCCCGAGCTTGATGGCATTTCCGCGCTGCCCCTGCTGCTCGCGAAGAAACGAAACCTCATCATCATCATGGCCTCGACGCTGACCCGCCGTAACGCGGAGATCAGTTTCAAGGCGCTCTCGCTCGGGGCGTCCGACTACATTCCAAAGCCCGAGAGCACCCGAGAATCGACGGCAGCCGAAACGTTTCATCACGATCTGATTCAGAAGATCCGCTCGCTGGGTGCGAAACTCCGGCGCGTGACCCCGCCGACGCAGGCGCCAGCACCCGCCTTGGACCGGTCACGTGAGCAGCCGGCGCGCATCGCGGCGCATCCCGAGTTGCTGCGACGTGCGTTCAGCAAGCAATCGCCGCGCGCGCTGCTGATCGGTTCGTCTACAGGCGGTCCTCAAGCCTTGATGACGCTGGTGGCCCAACTGGGCCCGGTGATCGACCGCTTTCCCGTTCTGATCACCCAGCATATGCCGCCTACCTTCACCACCATTCTGGCCGAGCATCTTGCGCGGTCGAGCCACCGGCCGGCGCACGAAGCGATCGATGGCGAGATCGTCAAGGCCGGCCAAATCTATGTCGCGCCCGGAGGTCGCCACATGAGGGTCGGCCGCCATGGGGCGGACACCGTAATCAGCCTGGACGATGGACCGCCGATCAACTTCTGCAAACCGGCGGTCGATCCCTTGTTCACCTCGGCCATCGACGTTTGGCAGGGTGGTGTTCTCGCCCTTGTGCTGACGGGCATGGGTTCGGACGGCATGCGTGGCGGCAAGGAGATCGTCGCGGCAGGGGGCAGCGTGGTGGCCCAGGACGAAGCTTCGAGCGTGGTGTGGGGAATGCCCGGCGCAGCCGCGAACGCGGGGATTTGCGCCGCCGTTCTGCCGCTCGATCAGATCGCGCCCAAATTGGTCCGATTGTTCTCGGGAGAGCGTTCGTGACGCCGCTCGACTATGAGTTCTTGCGCAAGTCTCTGAAGGAGCGCTCGGGTCTCGACCTGTCCTCAGACAAGCAATACCTCGTCGAAAGCAGGTTGATACCGCTGGCGCGAAAGGCGGGTCTTCCCGGAATCGCCGAGCTGGTTCAGACAATGAAGGCTGGCGCGGAAGCGCTGACTTCCGAAGTTGTCGAAGCCATGACTACCAACGAGACCTTCTTTTTTCGGGACAAGATTCCCTTCGACCACCTGCGCGAGACGGTTCTGCCTCAACTGGTAAAGGCGCGCGCGTATCGTCACACCCTGCGCATCTGGTGCGCGGCATCCTCCACCGGGCAGGAGCCTTATTCGATTGCGATGTGTGTCAGGGAATTCCCCGCACTTGCAGGCTGGCGGGTTGAAATCGTTGCTACCGACCTGTCGCACGAGGTGCTGGAGAAGTCGAAAGCAGCCATCTATAGCCAGTTCGAGGTGCAGCGGGGCCTGCCCATTCAGATGCTCGTCAAGTATTTCACCCAGATCGGAGAGCTGTGGCAGCTCAATCCCGACATCCGCGCTATGGTGCAGCATCGCCAACTCAATCTGCTGCAGGACTTCTCCCATCTTGGCCAGTTCGACGTGATCTTCTGCCGTAACGTTCTCATTTATTTCGACCAGGACACCAAGGCCGGCGTGTTCCAGCGGCTGGCAGGGGTGATCGAGCCCGATGGCGTGTTGACGCTGGGTGCTGCCGAATCGGTCGTCGGAGTCTCCGAAGCATTCAAACCCTATCCGGACCGGCGCGGCCTCTATCGATTGAATACCGACCAAGGGCCGCGGGCCAGCATTGCCGGGCTCATGCCGCAGGCCTTGAGGATCGTGGCGGCAAGTTGAGCACGTGTAAACGCACCCGAGCGGCGAGGTGTTGCAGCGGAGCTACGCGTCGGGAAGAAATAGCCCGAAGTTATTGCGCGCTGTTGCAGATGCCGAGGTGCGGAGGGTACGTTAGAGGCCAATGGTGCGTCTTCGAGGGGCCATGAAGCCATACAACGGCTGTGCGAAAATTGTCGCCAGCTCTTCCCGATATCGATCGTGGTTGCGCCGAAAGCAGACGGCGGCCTTGGCATTTCTGCTGCTATTTCTTCCCTTCAATGCCACAATCGCCAACGCGGCGCCTGCTTCATCGGGCGCTCACGTCTATCTTCTCCGCGGGGTGTTGAACATTTTCTCGTTGGGGCTGGATCAGATCGCCGCCAAGTTGCAGGCGCAGGGCATTCCCGTCACCGTCGCCAACTTTGTTTCCTGGTCCTCGCTCGCGGAACAAGCGGCCGCGGAATACAAGAGCGGACGAGTGCGGACGATTATCCTGGTCGGGCACTCCTCGGGTGCGACGGCGCTTCCCGACATGGTGGCGCGACTGGATCAGCTCGGAGTTCCCGTCAAGCTGGCAATCGGCCTTGATTCGGTGTTTCGCACCAGGCTGGCAGGGCACGCCGAGCGCTATATCAACTTCTACATCGCGAGCGGTGCTGGCGAGCCGGTCACGCGGACCAAGGACTTCCGGGGCGCGCTGGAGAATGTCGACGTGCAAAGCGTACCGGGGGTCGGACATATCTCGATCGACAAGAACGAGATCATGCAGCAGAAGGTTATCAGCGCGATCGGGGCCGTCGTGTTCAGCCGGCGAACCGATGCATCGGGCGCGCCCAGGCAGTCGCCGCGCGCCAGCATGACGGGCGCCGTCGCAACAACCGCGAATCCGCAATAGCGGTATCCGCCCGTAAGCTCTAGGCAACCCCCGCCCGCAGCACGTCATGAACGTGAACGATGCCGACCGGCTTGTTGGCTTCTGCTACAATGAGCACTGTCACCGCGGGTTGTTGCGAGTTGAGCATCTCCAGCATTTCGGTAGCCAGTGTGCCCGGCGGAATGGTCCGGGGATTTGCGGTCATCACCTCGTCCACCAGAGCCGTCATCAGGTCGGGTCGCATGTGACGGCGCAGATCGCCGTCAGTAATGATGCCCGCGATGTCGCCGTGGCGGTCGACGATGCAGACGCAGCCGAATCCTTTTGACGACATCTCCACCAAGGCGTCGGACATCTTTGCACCTAGGGGCTTTACCGGGATCGCCTCGCCGACATGCATGATGTCGCGGACGAATTTCAGCATCGCCCCTAATTTGCCGCCCGGATGGAAATTGGCAAACTCCAGCGCCGTGAAACCGCGGCCTTCGAGCAGCGCGATGGCGAGCGCATCGCCGATCGCGGCCTGCATCAAGGAAGAGGTGGTGGGCGCCAGGTTGTGCGGACAGGCTTCGCGCGCCTTCGGCAGCTCGAGCACGATCCGCGCGGCCTCGCCGAGCGAGGAAGTGGCGTTTGAGGTGACCGCAATCATTGGAATCGCAAACCGGCTCGAATAGTTGACCAGGTTTTTCATTTCCGGCTGCTCGCCCGACCACGAGAGCGCGATGATCACGTCGTCCGGAGTAATCATGCCGAGATCGCCGTGGCCAGCCTCGGCGGCATGCACAAAGAAAGCGGGAGTGCCGGTAGAAGCAAGGGTGGCTGCGATCTTGCGCGCCACGTGGCCTGACTTGCCAAGCCCGGTGACGATGACGCGACCCCGAGCTTGGCGGATGATGTCGACGGTTTCGGCAAACGAGGCCCCAAGCGGGCCTTGCAGGGCGGCGGCAAGGGCGCTCACGCCGCTGACGCCTGCGTCGAGCGTGCGCAACGCCGACGCAACAGCGCCGTTCCGGTCCGCGCCCGGTACCTTTGTCGCCAGCGGTTTTGAATTGGCCATGTCTCATTCCGAAGAGGAGGGCGGCAATCGGACTGCGCCGCTGGTCTTCCTAGCATGGGGGCTGGCTCGAAGCGACGCGCGCGGGGCCGCTCTCAACCGCTCATTAACCATAATTGCTTTAACTCCATTAACGACGTTTTCTCCGCATTCGTGGAACTCGCGGGCGAAGCGTTTGTAATGTCGGGGTAATTCGTGTCGTGATGTCGGGTCCTGCACCGGGCCGCCGCAAGCGTGCCGTCACTTCACGCGCTCTGCTGGCTTGCCTTGCGCTGCTCGTGCCTTACGGGTTTGCGCACGCGCAGACCCTCACTCCCGACCTGTTTCGTCCGGGACGCCACGCGTTTGTTCTGTCGCAGCAGTCACCCCTGCGCCTGTCCAGCGACAGCGACCCTATCGACGATGGCAGGCTCCGGCGCCCGAGCGAGCGCGCCGCGCCTTCGCGCATTGGCCGGATCCCGACGTACGGTGTGGCCGCAACCAGCGCCGCCTCCGGCTCCGCCTTCAACTCGCTGCCTCGCGCGCGCAAAACACCGAAGCTGTATCCAGGCCATGCCAAGCCGAGACCGTCGCCTGGTCCCGGCGGTCGGGCGGCCGCGGGTCCGAACGCCCGGCCATCTGTTCTGAGTTCGACCATCCGGCGGATGCCGGTATCGGCGGCAATGGCCGGAACGGTTGCCGGCCAGCCGCCGCGCAGGCCATTAAAGATCGACAACGATCCCTTCGGAGCGGTCGGCGCCTACGCCGGCAGCTTTCTCGTGAAGAGCGCGGTTGGATTAAGCGGCGGTTTTGACACCAACCCGGGTCGAACGGCGATCCCGAAGGGATCTCCATTCTATGTAGTCTCGCCGGAATTTCTCGCGGTGTCGGACTGGGGCCGACACGCCGTCGTGGCCGACTTGCGCGGATCGTTCACCGGTTACGGCAACACTTTTCCACCGCCGCCTGACGGTAGCGTTTCGTCGGTGCCGACCAGCGTCGACCGGCCGGATTTCACCGGACACATCGACGCTCGTCTGGACGTCACGCGCGACACCCGGCTGACCACACAAGCTCGCTTGCGTGTCGCCACCGACAATCCGGGCAGTCCGAACATTCAGTCCGGCCTTGCGGAATATCCAATCTACTCGACGACGGGCGCGACGTTCGGCGGCGACCAGACCTTCAACCGCCTCCAGCTCTCATTCGGCGGTACCATCGACCGCACCGTCTATAGCGGGTCGAAACTCACCGACGGCACCACGACAACCAACGACGACCGCAATCTAAACCAGTATGGCGGCATTGGTCGCGTCAGCTACGATCTGCTGCCGGGGTTGAAGCCGTTTGGCGAGATCGAGGGCGACAGCCGCGTCCATGATCTGGGGTTCGACCGCAACGAGTACCGCCGCGATTCATCGGGCGGCTATGCGAAAGCCGGCACCTCGTTCGAATTCTCCCGCCTGCTGACCGGTGAAATTTCAGTTGGCTACGCGATGCGGGACTATGTCGATCCGCGGCTGAGCCGACTGCAGGGCCTGCTGGTCGCATCCTCCCTGGTCTGGACGGCGACGCCGCTGACCACGGCAAGGTTTTATTCCACCACTTCGATCGACGAGACGGTGGTGCCGGGCGTCTCCGGCGTGCTGAGCCACACATACACTTTCCAGGTCGATCACGACTTTCGCCGCTGGCTGACGGCAATCGCCAGATTCACCTACGGCACCTATGATTATCAGGGCGATGGGAGGGCCGACCGGACCTACGCGCTGTCAGGTGAGTTGATCTACAAGATGACCCGCAATCTCTGGGTCAAGAGCACGCTGAGGCGGGACCTGCTCAATTCCAACATTGCGGGCGCGAGTACCGCTTCGACGGTCGTGACGCTCGGGGTGAGATTACAGAACTAGCGCGAAGCTCCGCGCGGTGCGTTGCTCGCGTCACACCAAGGCAACACCTCACCTCGGCAGGTTCGTCGTTCCCATCAGGAACTGATCGATCGCCCGCGCGCACAGCCGGCCTTCGCGGATCGCCCAGACCACGAGCGACTGACCCCGGCGCATGTCGCCGGCGGAGAACACGTTGGGCAGCGAGGTCTGATAGTCTGATGTGTTGGCGCGTACGTTGCCCCGCTGGTCGAGATCGACGCCCAGCGTCTTCAGCAAGCCCTCGTGCACCGGGTGAACGAAACCCATCGCGAGCAGCACCAGCCCGGCCTCCAGCTCGAATTCGCTTCCCGGGATCGGCTTGAACTCGTCGTCCACGTGCACGCAATGCAACTTCGCGACTCTGCCGTTTTCGCCGGAGAAGTGCTGGGTCAGCACCGCGTATTCGCGCTTGGCGCCTTCGGCCTGGCTGGAGGAGGTGCGCATCTTCAAAGGCCAGTTCGGCCACGTCAGGCCCTTGTCCTCATGTTCCGGAGGAGCAGGCATGATTTCGAGCTGCGTCACCGAGAGCGCGCCTTGCCGGAACGAAGTGCCGATGCAATCCGATCCGGTATCGCCGCCGCCGATCACCACGACATGCTTGCCGCCGGCAAGAATGTCGGGTGCCGCGCCGAGCGGCTCGTTGGAGACCCGGCGGTTCTGCTGCGGCAGGAAATCCATCGCGAAGTGAATGCCATCGAGATCCCGGCCGGGAATCGGCAAGTCGCGCGCGGCTTCGGCGCCGCCGGTCAGCGCCATCGCGTCATATTCGGTGAGCAACCCCTGCGGATCGAGCGCGCCCGGCGCGCTGCCGCCGACGGGCCTGCCGTAATGAAAGGTGACGCCTTCGGCCTCCATCTGCGCGATACGGCGGTCGATGA
>JBJMTO010000014.1:0-15309 GCA_045811665.1 Bradyrhizobium sp. | reverse complement strand
ATTGAACGCCTCGTCGTCATCGACGTAGACCGTCGCCGTCAGCTTGTCCTTTGGCAGGCCGAATTCCTTGGTCACCAAATTCCACGCCAGCTCGATCGCCCGGTCCTTGAAATAGTCGCCGAAGGAGAAATTGCCGAGCATCTCGAAAAACGTGTGATGCCGGGCGGTGTAGCCGACGTTGTCCAGGTCGTTGTGTTTGCCGCCCGCGCGCACGCATTTCTGCGAAGTTGTAGCGCGCTGGTACGGCCGCTTCTCCACCCCGGTGAAGACGTTCTTGAACTGGACCATCCCGGCATTGGTGAACATCAGCGTCGGGTCGTTGCGCGGAACCAAGGGCGAAGACGGAACGATCTCGTGCCCGTTATCCGCAAAGAACTTCAGAAAAGCCGACCTGATTTCGTTAACGCCGCTCATGTCCGTCCAATCGCAAACCGTCAGGGAACAGCACACAAAGGCCGTCTCTCCCGCGCACCGCTTTTAGACAAGGGGGATGACGGTGTCCAGAAAGTGTGCAGGAGATCAGCGGCTTGCCGCACCCGCGCAACAGCGCCCCACACTTACATCCTCCAGCTGGCCCGATGTGGCCATCCCGTGTTCAATTCAAAGTAGCGCACGGACCATCCGTCGGAACCGCGGAAACCGAGTACTACAGCCGTTGATAGGTGGTGCGGGCGCGTTGACAGCCTTGGCGTCGCTGTGTTTTCCTCCTATCTGTTTCAAGACAGTCACGTCGGGAGAGATCGGCTCAAGAAGCCGGCGCCGAAGGAGCAACCGCCCCGGAAACTCTCAGGCAAACGGACCGCGTGACTTGCTAGCATCTGGAAAGAGACGCCGACGGGATTTCGCCCGGACGGGTCCGCCGACGGGATAATACTCTCAGGCACAGCGACAGATGGGGCTTCGATAGGTTTCCCGAGGGATCATCTTTGGGAGCCGCGAGGGCCCGATGATGCTTCCAAGCGAAGAGCAATCCTCTTCATCCTCGCCACTTCCGCTGAAACGCACCCCATTGCACGGGCTGCATTTGGCGCGTGGCGGAAAAATGGTGCCGTTCGCCGGCTACGAGATGCCCGTGCAATTCTCGACCGGCGTGCTCCGGGAGCATCTGCACACCCGCGCTGCTGCGGGACTGTTCGATGTCTCCCATATGGGACAAATCGCGCTGCGGCCGCTATCGGGCAAGGTTGAGGATGCGGCGCTTGCACTGGAGCGGCTGGTGCCTCAGGACATTCTCGCGGTTGCGCCGGGACGGCAACGGTATGCGCAATTCACAAACGATGACGGCGGCATTCTCGACGACCTGATGGTCGCGAATTTCGGGAGCTATCTGTTCCTTGTCGTCAATGCCTCCTGCAAGGCCTCGGACGAGGCGCATCTGCGCGAGGCGCTGCAAGGCGTCTGCGAGATCGCGCCGCTGGCGGATCGCGCGTTGTTGGCGCTGCAGGGACCAAAGGCCGAGTCGGTGCTGGCGGGGTTTTCGGCCGGTGTGGCCGCGATGCGTTTTATGGACGCCGGGCCGCGCCGCATCGACGGCATCGACTGCTTCGTCTCGCGATCCGGCTATACCGGCGAGGACGGCTTCGAGATTTCCGTGCCGGCCGAGCATGCGGAGCGGCTTGCGAACGCGCTGCTTGAGACTCCCGACGTGCTGCCGATCGGGCTGGGCGCGCGCGACAGCCTTCGGCTCGAGGCCGGGCTTTGTCTCTATGGGCACGACATCGATCCCACGACGACCCCTGTCGAAGCCGCGCTGGAGTGGTCGATCCAGAAGAGTCGACGTCGCGGCGGCGCGCGCGCCGGTGGTTTTCCCGGAGCGGATAGAATTCTTCGCCAGCTTGAACAAGGCGCATCCCGTCGCCGCCTCGGATTGCGAGCGGACGGCCGTGCTCCCGTTCGCGAAGGGGCGGCGCTTTTCGCGGACGAAACATCGTCCGAACAGGTAGGCACAGTCACATCGGGCGGTTTCGGCCCAAGCCTCAATGCACCGCTCGCCATGGGCTATCTGCCCGCGGCGTACGCAGCACCTGAGAGCGCGTTTGCCGAATTGCGCGGCCAGCGCGTACGGCTGCGGGTCGCGCCGATGCCTTTCGTTCAAAATACCTACAAACGATGAACTTCAAAATCGATGAAGGACGATCATGACAACGCTGTTCACCTCAGACCATGAATGGCTTCGCATCGAGGGCGACGTCGCCACGATCGGGGTCACCGATTACGCCCAGTCGCAGCTCGGCGATGTGGTCTTCGTCGAACTGCCGAAGGTGGGCCGCAGCTTCAAGAAAGCGGAGCCGGCAGCGGTGGTCGAATCCGTGAAGGCGGCATCCGATGTTTACGCGCCGATTTCCGGCGAAGTGCTCGAGGTCAACAGCGCGCTCTCAGCCGACCCAGCCCTCGTCAACTCCGATGCGGGCGGCAAAGCGTGGTTTTTCAAGATGAAGATCGCCGACAAAAGCGAACTCGATGGCCTGATGGACGAGGACGCTTACAAGCAGCACACCGCCTGACGAGGACACTCATGACCGCGCATCGCAAGCCCGCTAACGAAGCCGCCACCACATTCGTGCGGCGTCATATCGGCCCCTCGCCGCGCGACGTGACGGCGATGCTGGAGACCGTCGGCGCGGAAAGTCTTCGCGAACTGATGGCCCAGACACTGCCGGGCTCGATACGCCAGCAAGCGCCGCTCGATCTGGCTGCGCCCTTGAGCGAGACGGAAGCGCTGGCGCATATGCGCGAGCTTGCCTCGCAGAACCGGGTTTTCACTTCGCTCATCGGGCAAGGCTATTCGGGCACCATTCTGCCCACTGTGATTCAGCGGAACATTCTCGAGAACCCGGCGTGGTACACGGCCTATACGCCGTATCAGCCCGAGATCAGCCAGGGCCGCCTGGAAGCCTTGTTCAATTTCCAGACCATGGTCTGCGACCTCACCGGACTGGATGTCGCCAATGCCTCGCTGCTGGATGAGGCCACGGCGGCGGCCGAGGCAATGGCCTTGGCCGAACGTGCCGCCCAAGCCAAGACAAGATCTTTCTTCGTCGATGCCGAGGTACACCCCCAGACGCTGGCGGTACTGCGCACCCGGGCGGAGCCGCTAGGTTGGAACGTGATCGTCGGAGATCCGCTAACCGACCTCGATCGTGCGGATGTATTCGGTGGGCTGCTGCAATATCCCGCGTCTTCAGGCGCCGTGCGCGACCTCCGGCCGGCGATCGCCGTGCTGCGCGCCAAGGGCGCGCTGGCCATTGTTGCCGCCGATCTGTTGGCGCTCACGCTGGTGGCCTCACCAGGTGAACTCGGCGCCGACATCGCTATCGGTTCGGCCCAGCGGTTTGGCGTTCCGATGGGCTACGGCGGACCGCACGCGGCCTATATGGCGGTGCGCGAGCCACTGAAGCGGTCGCTGCCCGGACGCATCGTGGGCCTGTCGATCGATTCCCGGGGTCAGCCGGCCTATCGGCTGGCGCTGCAAACTCGCGAGCAGCACATCCGGCGCGAGAAGGCCACCTCCAACATTTGCACGGCGCAGGTGCTGCTAGCCGTGATTGCCTCGATGTATGCGGTCTATCACGGACCGGAGGGGCTGACCCATATCGCGCGCACGGTCCATCGCCGCGCGTCCGTGTTGGCAGCGGGGTTGCGCAAGCTCGGTTTTGCGCCGCGGTCCGATGCGTTCTTCGACACCGTGTCGGTGCAGACCGGCGCGGAACAGAACGACATCGTCACCCGCGCTCTCACGGAGAAGCTCAACCTGCGGATCGGCGCAGGCACGCTCGGGATCGCGCTGGACGAGACCACGACAGCGGCAGACGTTGAAGCCGTCTGGCGCGCCTTTGGAGGAAAGCTGAGCTACGCCGATATCGACGCCGAGGCCCGCGATGCGCTTCCGACGGAACTGAAACGGAGCAGCGCATTTCTCACGCATCCGGTGTTCCATGCCCACCGCTCCGAGACGGAGCTCCTGCGCTACATGCGGAAGCTCTCGGACCGCGATCTGGCGCTTGATCGGGCGATGATTCCGCTGGGCTCCTGTACCATGAAGCTCAACGCCACCAGCGAGATGATCCCGCTGACCTGGCCCGAATTCGCGCATCTGCATCCGTTCGCGCCGCCAGAGCAGGCGAAAGGTTATCACGCGCTGTTCAAGCGGCTGGAACGCTGGCTGTGTGAGATCACGGGCTATGATGCGATTTCATTGCAACCGAATTCCGGAGCACAGGGCGAATACGCCGGGCTATTGGCGATCCGGGGCTATCACGCGGCTCGTGGCGAGCCGCATCGCAAGGTGTGCTTGATTCCATCCTCCGCGCACGGGACCAATCCGGCATCGGCCAGCATGGCAGGCATGGAAGTGGTGGTGATCGCCTGCGATGCGCGTGGCGACGTCGACGTGAACGACTTACGCGCCAAGGCGGCGTTGCACTCGGACAATCTCGCCGCCATCATGATCACCTATCCGTCGACTCACGGCGTCTTCGAGGAACATATCCGCGAGATTTGCGAGATCGTGCACGACCATGGTGGACAGGTCTATCTCGATGGCGCCAACCTCAACGCCCAGGTCGGCCTGTCCCGGCCCGGCGATTACGGCGCCGATGTGAGTCATCTCAATCTGCACAAAACCTTCTGCATCCCCCATGGCGGCGGCGGCCCCGGCATGGGACCAATCGGCGTCAAGGCGCATCTTGCGGCGTTCCTGCCAGGGCACCCGGCGAGCGCCGGTGCCGAGAATGAGCCGATCGGCCCGGTTTCGGCCGCGCCGTTCGGCTCGGCATCCATTCTGACGATCTCGTATATCTATATTCTGATGATGGGCGGCGAAGGCCTGACGCGCGCTACCGAAATAGCGATCCTGAACGCCAATTACATCGCGACCAGGCTCGATCCTCATTTTCCGGTGCTGTACCGGAACGCAAAGGGCCGCGTCGCGCACGAATGCATCGTCGATCCCCGCCCGCTAAAGGTGTCCTGCGGCGTCACCGTAGATGACATCGCCAAACGGCTGATCGACTACGGCTTCCACGCTCCGACCATGAGTTTTCCGGTGCCGGGCACGCTGATGATTGAACCGACCGAGTCGGAATCGAAAGCCGAATTGGACCGATTCTGCGAGGCTATGATTGCGATCCGGCGCGAGATCGCCGACGTCGAGGGGGGCCGCTGGAACGTCGAGGCCTCCCCGCTGCGCCACGCTCCACATACGGTTCATGACATCGCTGAGGATGATTGGGCGCGGCCATATTCCCGAGCCGAAGGATGCTTCCCGGCGGGCACTTCGCGGTCCGACAAATACTGGTCGCCTGTGGGACGCGTGGACAATGTCCACGGCGATCGCCATTTGATCTGTTCCTGTCCGCCCGTCGCTGACTACGCGGAGGCGGCGGAGTGACACAACGTTGTCTGCGCGTGGCCATCCGAACTGAAAACCCGCACGGTGCTAGGGCGCGATCAATGCGCGATTCGCGGGATCCCAGCGCCACAGTCGCTCATTCCTGAGTTCGGTACCGCCCCACCAGCGGTGAATGGGATTGTGCCGGCTGAAATCCTCGGTCCGAGCCAGAACAGATTTTCCAAGCGCGGTCAGCTTCAGTTTGCTGCGCTTGTATCGCCGGTGGCGATCACGGTCCTCGTGCATGTCGAGCGTGAAAGGTCCCTCTTCCAGGCCGGACACGGCGGGCGCCGAACAATCAGCTAACCCGTCGAGCAGGCTTCCGATTTCCCAGTAGCCGAACACACCTCGTTTGTTCGGCCTGCGGTGACCAGGGAAGACGTCGTACGGACCTGCGTCGCCTTTCGATATAAGCTCGAGGATCCTCGTTTCAGTGGCACCCAGCCCCGTTCCGGCCATCGGAAGTTCTTCAAGCAATTCCAGCACAGCTTGGCCAAGCTGCGGCAGGACACTGAGATCCCGCCTCAGCAGATCGAACCAGTCTTGCGGCGTCGGTTGCGAATAAGCCCGCCAGGCCAAGCTGGCCGCCTCGAGATGATCGTTCGCGACTTTCACGGCGGGAGGACGCCATTCGGCAAGCGCTTCGGAACGCATGTTGCCGATCATGACGTTGGCTTGACACAAGAACAACCTGCCCACGACCTCCGCGTCAGACCGCAAAAAGTCGAGCAACTTAAGCAGCATCAGTTGCGCACTCGGGTCCGGGTCGATCCACAGTTCAATGCTTTGGAATCGAAGGCACAGCTCAATTAGCCCGACGCCTTCACTTCGTGCTCGCCCGCGAGGCCCCCCGGCGAAATTGTCAAGCCAATGCGGAACGGCGGCGCCGAGTCCTTTTGCACGCGGTCCCAACAAGCGGGCGAGCTCTGATCCTGATGGCAAGCGTCCCGATGCAAACTTGAAGTCGAACGGGATGGCCATGTCTCCAACACGGGCCCGCTCCCGAGTCGCTCGTAGTGAGGATCAGACGTGTCATATCGTTGCTTGGCGATCTCGATGGCAGACTAGGTTAGCTGCGCTGGCACGGATGTTGGTCGCAGCTGCCGGTGCGCCACCGGAGGGACAATGCCGCATGAATGCGACGACAGCGCTGGCGCAAAAAGGGCGCCGCAACGTCGGCAACTCAGACGTTTGCAGCGCCCGCTTTGTCGAAGCTTAGCTCAATCCTCGGCAGGCTCTTCACCATCGGTGTCGCGCTCGGGCGAGCCGGCCAGAATCTGTTCGGCGATAAGACCGGAGTTCTGCCGGATCGCCGCCTCTATTTTCGCGGTCATGTCGGGATTGGCCTTGAGGAAGGCTTTTGAGTTCTCGCGCCCCTGACCAAGCCGCTGGCTGTCATAGGAAAACCAGGCGCCGGATTTCTCGACGATGCCGGCCTTGACCCCGAGATCGAGAATTTCTCCCATCTTGGAGACGCCTTCACCATACATGATATCGAATTCGACCTGCTTGAACGGGGGTGCCAGCTTGTTCTTGACCACCTTGACGCGGGTCTGATTGCCGACCACCTCGTCGCGCTCCTTGATCGCGCCGATACGGCGGATGTCGAGCCGCACCGAAGCGTAGAATTTCAGTGCGTTACCCCCGGTGGTGGTCTCGGGCGAGCCGTACATGACGCCGATCTTCATCCGAATCTGGTTGATGAAGATGACCATAGTGTTCGATTTGTTGATCGAGGCCGTGAGCTTGCGCAGTGCCTGGCTCATCAGCCGGGCTTGCAGGCCGGGCAACGAATCGCCCATCTCTCCCTCAAGCTCGGCTTTCGGCACAAGCGCGGCGACCGAATCGACCACCAGCACGTCAACCGCGCCGGAGCGCACCAGCGTGTCGCAAATTTCGAGTGCCTGCTCGCCCGTGTCGGGTTGCGAGATCAGCAGTTCATCGATGTTGACGCCGAGCTTTCTGGCATAAACCGGATCGAGCGCATGTTCGGCATCGATGAAGGCGCAGATGCCGCCCTTCCGCTGCCCCTCCGCAACAGTATGCAGCGCCAGGGTCGTCTTGCCTGACGATTCGGGCCCATAGATTTCGACCACCCTGCCCCTCGGCAAGCCCCCAACGCCGAGCGCGATATCCAACCCCAGCGATCCCGAAGAAATGGTTTCGACGTCCATCGACCGGTCGTTTTTGCCCAGCTTCATCACCGAGCCCTTGCCGAACTGGCGCTCGATTTGCGAGAGCGCGGCGGAGAGGGCCTTGGTCTTGTCCATGGAAGATCCTTCGACGATACGCAGGGCAGTGGCAGACATAGTTCATGCTCCTTATGGCGGGGATTCGCTGGCGGGACAAACGAGCCGGATAAACGGCAAGTGACGGAGAAGTGATCGGAACGTGCGGAACAACCTCGGGAACAATGTACCTTGTTTGTTCTAAGTTCGCAATATGTTCTTTTGCTATTGTGAATTCATGAGCCTCAAAGGCTCGCCGCTAAGTTGAAAGCAGCGCTCGTGTAATTTTGTTGGAGGAACATACCGTGAAGGAGTGTTCTATTAACGGAACACTAAAAAACCAGTAGTTTTACTGGTACGAGCTACCGGTTGTTTTCCGGTGCGGCAGTCGGTGGTGTTCTTTAAAATCCTCGGAGGTGTGATTGCGTTCCTCATCCTTGGAACGGCGCTGATCGGGGTCGACTTTTTCATGCCTGCTCAAGATGATGCGACGGGCGTCGTGCCCTAGAAGTCTCTGCCAACGAAACGGCCCCAGCTCGGGGGAAGCTGAGGCCGCAAGGGGAACTGCTCTGTGTCAGGTCACGACACGTGAGCCCAAGTCGCGACCGGCCAAATGGTTCCCCGGCGCATACCCTTTTGGGAACTTCGCGCTAGTCGGCAGTCGGTAACCTCCGCATGGTGAACTCGATCTCGCCGCCCGGCAATTCGCGCCAGCTTTCCACGCTGCTCATGTAGGCAGCCTTGGGATAGCGGGCGAGGAAATCTCGCGCCTTTGAACGGGCCTTTTCACGCGGCAGGGTGAAGGTCTCGCGCAAATAGCCATCGTCCAGCTTCCGCCGTCCGGCCATGCGGTCTGCCAGGTCGCGCGGGCGAAACGCCATGTCGTCACTCCAACACAACAAACAACGCATTCGATATGGGTTGCGCCAGGCCCGATCGGAGTCCCTTCGCGATGAAAATGGTACCCGAATGGACACAACGTAAATGCGAATTAGGTCGCACGCCGGACACAACGGGCATAGAGTGACTGAATGCCGGCAGTATCCTCAGGCGCCGGCATGGAAGCCCGAATGGACTCCCGCCTGGTGTTTCGAGTCAGTCCCATGGTGCAGTCCCTTCACCTTCGCGAACAGGCTGGACGTTGTCGCCGTCTTGCACGCGATTCCACCGATGAAGATGTTCGCCTCAGTCTATTCAAGCTGGCCGACGAATACAGCGCGCGAGCCGTAGTGCTGGAAGCCGCCGAGAGCCGGGCCGGGATGGCCGGCCACGACGCGTGACACCGCCCTCCCGCTTGCAACAGAACCGATAGCAACGCAGGTCAGCCGGCGCGGCCGTGGGATCTGATCGCTGTTGTTTGTCGCCTTCCAACCCTTTGAATAGACGTCCCTCCACTCTCGAGTCCCATAATGCGACGCCCCTCCCCGTCGCGACCCAAGTACTATGACGGCTACCGGACCGACAATGGGTCCTCGCAATCCCTATAAGGACTCCCCGCGGGCCGCCGCTCGGAGCGCCCCATCCAACCCCCTGCGGTACATTGGCCCGACCGACCGGGCGGGATATCGCAGTGGCAATACACGTCTCGAAGGTCGGACTTTCCCTGGACAACAAGCTGCTCGCCTCGCTTCCTCGCGGCGACTTCGACCGGCTGCATCCGTATCTTTCGACACTGCCGCTGGCGCAGGGAGTTGTGCTCAGCGAGTCCGGCGACGAGGTGGATCAGATCTATTTCCCGCATTTCGGCATGATATCGCTGCTGGCGGTGTTGCGGGACGGTAAGGCGATCGAGACCGCGACTGTCGGCCGCGAGGGCGTCGTCGGCGCCATGGCGGGTCTGGGGATCTACAGATCGATGGTTCGCGTCGTCGTTCAGATGCCGATGGCGTGCAGCAAGATCTCCGCGCCGCACTTCCGGACGATCGCCGCAACCAGCGATGCCGTGCGCAATCTCTCGATCCGGTACAACGAAGTGCTGCTGTCGCAGGCCCGGATCACGGCGGCCTGCAACGCGTTGCATTCCATCGAGGCCCGGTTTTGCCGGTGGTTGCTGCAATGCGCGGATCGGGCAGCGAGCGATGTCGTTCCTTTGACCCAGGAATTTCTCGCCGAAATGCTGGGCGTGAGGCGCACTTCGGTGACGGAAGTCGCAAGCAAGGTGCAGAGCGCGGGCGCGATCAGCTATTCGCGTGGCGTGATCAAGATACTCGACCGGACGACGCTGAGTCGGTTGTCGTGCGAGTGTTACGAAACGCTTGTGGATCAATCCGACGTGCTGAGCTGACTGCTGGGGCCAGGAACTAGCGACCTTCCACCTTGGTTTGCGTGCTGCCGGATTTCGCTCCCGCCTTCGGCGAAGCGGCCTTGGGCGCGTCGACGTTGCGGACGGTGCCCCACGGGTCGGAAGGGGTCTTGGCGTCCGGGATTTTCCTCAGCGAGTCCTTGTAAGCCTTTTCCCTCACCGCCTCGGCTTCCTTTTCCTCCGGGGTCTTGGATTGCAGCTCCGGGATCAGATTGACATTGGGCGTTTGCGCGTGGGCAGGCGCTGTCAGCACCGCGAACGCGGCTATGAGCAAAACTTTCATGAAAATGCTCCCCGGCTTTGCCCGGACATATACCACCCTCGCGGCGGCGAGGCCAACCATCGGCGCTTTCGCCAGCGAGGTTTTGGACACCATTCATGACCAACTGTTCCATTCTGCAAAATGGGCCTTACTATGCCGCCTTCTCCGGGAACATCGCTCATGCAACGTGGACAACAACAAGCGCCCGACTTCGGCATCGAGGAGGCCCGGCGCGTGCTCGGCGACGTGTTCGCGCCGTGGGTACAGGATCTCGGCCTGTCGATCAGCGCCATCGAATACACCCCGCCTTCCGATGCCGCTGCCGACTGGCAGCCGGGCGCGATCCTGCGGATGGCCTTTTCCGAACGGTTGTGCAGGCACGGCGGCGTGGTCTGCGGCCAGGCGCTGATGGCGCTGGCGGACACCGCGATGGTGATCGCCATACTTGCAGCGAACCGCGGTTACCGGCCAATGACGACCGTGGATCAGACCACGCATTTCATGCGCGCCGTGACGTCATCGGACGTGTTGGCGGATGCGCGCGTGGTCCGGCTCGGGCGCAGCATGAGTTTCGGCCGCGTGACGCTGTCGAGCGCCGGCGACAACAAACCCGTGGCGATGGTCTCCAGCGCCTTTGCGATGCTGTGAGCGGCGCCTCGCGAATCGTAGTCGCCCGCTACTGCGCAGCTGGATTGTTCATCGGGTAAAAACGAAAAAACCTTCGGCAGGGCACTGCCGAAGGTTTTCGGAGATTTTCATAAAGAAGGTGTGCGTCTCCTCGAGACTAAGAGGCCGTCAAACTATTTGGCGGCTACCTACCCAGCACAATACATTGGTTGATTAGATGAGTAAATAATATTTTTTGTTCTCCAAAACTTTTTTGACCTTGCACCCGCAGCATGGTCACCCCACCCCGCCTGAAAATGCGCAACGAAAAATCCCCGGCAGTTGCCTGCCGGGGATCTCGTTGCTTCTAGATCGACTTGATTACCAGTTGCGCTGAGCGCGGATGAGCATGCTCACGCTGTCCTGGTCCTTCAGCTCGTACACAGCTGCGGGTTTCGCAACGGCGGCGACTGCCGGAGCATTAATCGACCCTGAGTACTTCTGGTCCAGATGCGTATAGGTCACGTCTGCCGAGAAGGTCAGGTTCTTGACGGGGGTCCATCGGGTAATCAGGCCGATCTGACCGACGCTGAAGTCCGGGTTACAGGTGGACCCGGCCCTCAAGATTGGGGTGATATTGGCGCACACAAGAGTCTTGCCCGCGTCAGTATACATGACTTGGGCATATGCACCGTAGAGAGCTGAGTTCCAGTAGGGATTCCAGTTGTGGGTGAACCCACCGCGGAAGCCCCACGTCTTCGTCAACTCGAGTGCGCTGCCATTGGCGACCGAGGTTCCGCCGAACACAGCATCGGTGACGCCGGCGAAGCCAAGGCTCTGGTAAGCGCCGGCAAGACCGGTGCTGCCATACATTGCGAACGTCGTTATGGCTAGGCTCTGGAAGTTATATCGGCTCGCACCGTCGGTATATATGGCCTGGAGGTTGACCGTATCGCCGGCGCCGGTTGGAAGATTCTTGATCGACAAGGCTCCCTGTACGGCGAAGCCCCATTTGTCGCTAGGATGACCGGAAGTCTCGTCCGCCAAGGTGTAGTAGCTGGCGTGATTGTTGTGCGCCGCCACCGATAGCTGGAACAAACCCCAGGCTTGATCGACGCGCAGCATACCGACGAGGTCCGGAGCCCAAGCACCACCGAAGCTCTGCGCGCCGTAGGTACCAGCCACAATGCCTGCGGTGGTGAAGCCCGACGTGTTCCAGAGATTGCTGGTATAGTATCCCACCGCGTCCTGCGCCGATAGCGTGGCGCTTACGCCGTTCCCGAAATCAGCAGTATAGGAGAGCTGATTAACACCGGTGGCGGTGCCGCTGCCGCCAACCAGACCGTCGAACGAATTGCCGGGATAGTTGGTCCAGGGCGCATCGAACTGGGAGATCGCCTTACCCATCGTAAAACCTGCGAACTGGATAAAGGCGTAGTACATGCCGACAGTGTCGCTGCCAGCAATGCCCGCGTTCTGGACTGGTCCAATGGTCCCGGTTACGTTGGCATTCGAGGTGGTCCAGCTGAACGTCGCATCGAAGAAGGTGCGGACCACGCCGTACTCGGTCGCGGTGCGCGTATCGATGTTGAGGTCCTCGCGGGAACGAGCGGTGTAATAGTTGCTAAGGCGGTTGTTTGCACCACCCAATCCGTTATTGCGCGTCTGCGTGTAATCGGCGTTGGTGCCCAAGGCGGCGTCTACGCGCAGATAACCACCCAGCTTGATGCAGGTGTCGGTGCCCGGAATGTAGTAGAAACCGGCACCATACAAGGAGCAAATCTTCACGTATTCGACCGCTTTGGCCTTCACGGGAAGATCAGCTGCCTGCGCTCCGCTCATGGCGAGAAGACCCGCCGCTGAGCCGAGCATAAGGCTCTTAACAATCTTCATGTTAACCTCCAGTTTGTCGGGAAGGTCCCGGTTCCACTGGGTGCGAACACCCAAAGGTTTTGGTTCCCTTGTCCCTTTGAAAACCGCTCAGTCGTTTCGCGTCTTCGGACACACCCGCTTGACGCGAGGGACAAAAGCGAACCACCTAACGGGACGATCTGGCCCCCCAGTCGCCGTCAGGAACTATGCATTCGGGGATAAGGTTATCAAAATACTTTATCTACTCATGTATCAGTTTGCCGGTACGGTGTGTCTCCTATGCAACAGAGCGCCCTAGGCTTCAGCTAAAGCCGGAACGGCATTAGACTTATCCAAATCACTGATTTTATTAGATTACTTTTTAAATTGCGCCACGCCGGGAACCGATGGATACTGCGTCGGCGATTTGGCTTCCAGGAGGGAGTGGGTTCGTTGGTCTCAGTGAAACGCAGTCACCCGACTAATTCGGCGCTCAAGAATCAGGACACCGTCCGGCGATTCACCTGGGAGATCGCCTCGATCAATGTCCACCTGCAGGAACTCCGGTATTTCTGGGCCAAGGCGCTCGGCATCAGCGGCCCGCAATGGATGATCCTGATGGCGCTGGCGGATCTCGATCAGGGCGAAGGCGTGCCGGTGAAGGTCGTATCGAAGATGCTTCACGTCGATCCCTCCTTTGTGACGACGCAGTCGAAGATGCTCGAGAAGAAGGGCTTCATGCGCCGGAAGACCTCCGATGAGGACGCCCGGATCGTGCAGATGTCCCTCACCGATAAGACCTACAAGCAGATCGCGAGTTTGGCCGCTCAGCAGGAAGCGCTGAACGAGTTCATCTTCGCGGAATTCGACGACCGCGAACTCGCGGCCTTCACCGGCAAACTCACCTCGCTCAAGAATCGGCTCGAGAAAGCTTGTTTGAAGGTCGCCATCGACACCTGAGTCTCGCGGCGTTAACGGAGACCGGATCGGCTGTTCAATGGGCGCGGTTCGCTCTATTGAAACAGCCAGACCTCCTGCTCGGTCACAATCCAGTCGAAGGGGCTCCTTAGCTTGCGACCTCAGTTCGATCCCAAAGGATGGATCCATTGGCCCGACAACGAAGATTTTTCGACTGAATTCATGAGGCTGCTGGGGGCAGCTCAGGAATCTGGTTCGACCGTTTCCGAATGCTTCCTGACCGCAAGCCGCATCGATCCGCATGACGAGGAATCCTGGTTCCGGGAATGGAAAAAAACCGCCGATGCAAGCATCGAGCGCGGTGACCGAGCACTTGCGCGCGGGCATTTCCTGACCGCGCAAAGCAACTGGCTGCGTGGGACCAACTACTATAACGCCGCCATCTTCCCGCTGGATTGCTCGGACGACAGACGGCAAACCGTGTTGCCGACCATGCGCGCCTGCGCCCGCCGTTACCTCAAACACCGTGCTCCCGCCGGTTCGGTCGTCGAGATCCCGTGGCTGGAGGGATACCCGCTGGAAGGCTACTTCCTGCCCGCTGCAAACGCGCCCTCGCCTACCCCTGTGATCATTTGCATCGGCGAACCCGGTCATCGGAAGGAAGAGTATCTTTACAAGATGACCCGTTATGCCGGCGAGCGCGGCATCGCGCTGCTGGCGGTCGATCTCCTGGGCTCCGGCACGGGCGCGGATTTCGATCATGTCGTCGGCCGCCGGGATCTGGAGACCTCTGTCAGCCACATCATGGATTATCTCACGACCAGGGACGACGTGGACAAGAGCCGGATCGCCATACACGGGGACAGTTCGGGCTCGTTCGTCGCGCGCGGCGTCGCCCTCGACGATCGTTTCGCGGCGGCGGTGTGCGATGGCGGCATCTGGGATTTGCAGGAACGCGAATTTTTGAACAAGCGCATCGTGTCCCGTGATGCCGAAGTGTTTTCAGGGCCAGAATACGGCAGAGCAAGTTCAAGCCTGAAATGCCCGGTCCTGATCACCATCGGCGAACATGGCTGGCTGGAGGCGGACCATGTCAGCGGCCTGTTCGCGCAGATAAAGTCAGACCAGCCCGACGTTACCCTGAAAATCTTCCGCGCCGCCGACACCGCCGCTTCGCAAGGCCACATCGACAATCCGACACTTGCCAACGAATTCATTTTCGATTGGCTCTCATCGCGCTTGCGGATCGATGCCGGCTCCCGAAAATCCCTCCTCGATAGATGGGAAGCCGTGCTGGCCCACGTCGAGCAGTGACGTCGTGCCGGCGCTGCGAACGCCGGGCACGTCCGCAAGGAAGATGGATTGCTTCGCTGCGCTCGCAATGACGGCGAATGGTCCGTCGTGTTCGCTCCTGTGCGCAGACGTGGTGCGTTAGCCATCGGTGTCGTCCCCGCGGACGCGGGGACCCATACGCCGTGTCGCTTGTGTTGAGAGACGCTGTTCGATGACTTCCTCGCAAACGACGCCCTGTGGTTATGGGTCCCGCATCGCGCTGCGCTTGTGCGGGACGACGGCGGTGGATCAAAACGGCCACGGCAATCGCGGATTGATCGTCATTGCGAGCGAAGCGAAGAAATCCATGGCACATCCGCAAGCAAGATGGATTGCTTCGCTGCGCTCGCAATGACGGCGAATGGTCCGTCGTGTTCGCTCCTGTGCGCAGACGTGGTGCGTTAGCCATCGGTGTCGTCCC
>JBJMTO010000013.1:0-2664 GCA_045811665.1 Bradyrhizobium sp. | reverse complement strand
CTGCTACGATGACGGTGCCATCGAGGAGGAGGAGCTGGCAGCCTTTGGCCTGGTGCTCGAACTGTTCGATCATGCCGTCAGCGAGAGGCGCGCAGCGTTGCAAACGGCTCCTATGAACGTGCTCGCCGCGAGGCGGTAGCGATACGATAAGCCCGCTGGCCGCTGAATCCTGGAGAACAGCCTAAACCGGACCTAGATCGGATCCTTTAGCAGGCGCTCCATGATGATCGTGCGTTCGTCGCCATGATAGCTGTCGTGCACCGCCTTGAACCCGAGCCGCGCGTAGAAAGTCTCGGCGGTGAGGGAAGAAGGGACGGTCAACGAAGCGACGTTTCGTGCGCGCGCCGTCCGCTCGATCTCGGCCATCAGCAGCTTGCCGATGCCCCGGGTCTGTACATCGGGAGCGACGAAGACCGTGCGGACCATGTTTCCGTCGAGGCTTGCTGTTCCAACTATGCTGCCGCGCATCGTGGCGACAAAAACGGTGCGTTCGCCGATCAGCCGCCGCACAGCGTCTGGACTGAAGCCGCGCACGATCCTTTCGATGACGTCATTCGAATAATCCTTCGCATTGGTTTCCCGCAGTGCACGCATGATGACCGCGCTGATATGAGCGGCGTCATCTTCAAGTGCAGGACGGATTGTGCATTCCATGGGTCGCTCCAGCGCGCGCTTCCTGGTTTTCCATTTTACACCAACCGCGACACCATTTGTTCCTTGAAAGGAACGGTCAGGAGCTCAAGGCGTTTGAGGTAGCGAAAGGACACTTGCATGACCGAGAAATTCGATCCGGCACCGCCGGACAAGAACGCGGAAGATCTCAAGCGTAGCATCCGACGCGACAAGGCCAGGGACGACGAGCTGGACAAGGGCTTGAAGGACAGTTTCCCGGCGTCGGACCCGGTGAGCAGTACCCAGGCCTCCAAGGCCACACCGGACGCATGAAGGAGGGATAGACTATGGGCCTCGCAGCCTATGATATTGTCGGCAGGGACGGTGCCTGGCACGTCGACCACGATGGCGAAATCCGGAACACTTACCAGACCAAGGAAGCCGCTTTCGAGGCGGCTGTTGCGGCGGCATCGCTCGCCATGCGGCAGGGTCACTCGGTCCGGCTGACGGTGCCGGAGAGCGAGAACGCCGTCGGCGCAGAAAATTCGGGCGGATGACCCTTCGAGGGCATCCTGGTTCTACACGGCCGCCAGCAAGTGGGCGGGCGCAAACGGCTTGCGCAAAAAGGTCGTGTTGGGCGGCAGCGGCGCCATCACCGTCCCGGACATCAGCACGATGTTCAGCCCCGGATGAGCACTGCGAGCGTATTCTGCGAGCTCGAGCCCGGTCATTCTCCCCGCGAGATTGTGATCGGTGATGAGCGCCCGCAGCTCCGTGCCCGTCGACGCCACGATAAGCTCCGCCGCTTCCGCGGTGGCACATTCGACGACTTCGAACCCTTCGTCCTTGAGAAGGTCGGATAGAACTTCGCGCTGGAGCGAGTCGTCCTCGACCAGCAGCATGACGAAATTCGACATGCGGTCATTCCTAACTTATCGAATGTTAATGCGCGTCCTGGAAGATTGTTCGGTTGTGATGTCTTCGTTCGGCGCAACCGGCGCCACGGCATGATCAGTCGAACATGTTGCATTCTCCTTGAGGTTTCGACGCAGGCGCCGAAGCAGGGATCGAACGGGAGTGGCAATGGCAATCGTCTTCATCACGGGCAGCACGGACGGTCTGGGCCGCGCAGCTGCCCAGTCTCTCCTCGAACAGGGCCACCATGTCGTCCTGCACGCACGATCAGCGGAACGTGCGGCGGCAATCGCCGAGCTTGACTCGCATTCCGCACGGGTCGTGATCGGCGATCTCAAGAGCGCCGCCCAGACGAGGCACGTGGCAGATCAGGTCAACGCAATCGGACGGATGGACGCGGTCATCCACAACGCCGGGGTCTATACCGAGCGCAGCCGCGGCCCGACGCCCGAAGGCCACGCCACCACCCTGGCGGTCAACACGCTCGCGCCCTACTTGCTCACCGCCCTGATGAAGCGCCCCGATCGGCTGGTGTATCTCAGCAGCGGACTACATCGCGGCGGAGAGGGATCGTTGAGCGATCTCGACTGGACCAGGCGAACCTGGGATCCGGCCAAGGCGTACGCGGAAAGCAAGCTGCACATGGTCGCACTGGCCTTTGCCTTGGCGCGGCGTTGGCCGCAGGTGCTGAGCAACGCCGTCGATCCCGGCTGGGTGCGCACCAAAATGGGCGGTGCCGGAGCGCCGGTCGGCGTGGCCACCGGACAACGGACGCAGACCTGGCTCGCGGTGAGCGATGATCCCGCCGCCCTGGTCAGCGGTCGTTACTGGCATGACCTCCGGCAACAAGAGCCGGCCCACGAAGCGACCGATCCGGATTTTCAGGACAGGCTTCTGGACAAGCTGGGCGAATTGACAGGGGTGACGTTGCCTCAGGCGTAGAACCAATTCGCCTGAAGCCCACATCTTCCCAAAGCATCCGGAGGCCGATGCTGCCTCTCATGCGCACGGCATTGCCACGTGCTGCATGATGGCATCATGCCGCTGTTTTGCCCGACGGGTCAAACGGAATTCTGAAAATCAAAAATTCCAATCCGAACAAGCCCCTCGCTACTGTGCATGGGGTTGTTTTCGCGA
>JBJMTO010000012.1:0-7870 GCA_045811665.1 Bradyrhizobium sp. | reverse complement strand
CGGCACGCCGCAGCAAGTGCCGGTGCCAAGCGAGGTCCGGCGGGAGGCGAACTGACGGGGCTCCGAACGCGGCATCCGGCCTATCGGCGAACGTCGCGGGTTCTTCGGCGTGGATGGCGGCCCGCCATTCCGGTTGAAAATCCCGGCTCAAGCATTGGAAACGGCGAGCGAATTCCCGCTGTTGCCTCCAACTTCGGCACCCTCGCCAGCTATTGACCTCCGCGCCCCATCCCCCTACACAGCGCGGGCCGAAAGCATGATCCGGAAACAGCCGGTTTTTCCGCAACCCTTGCGTCAAATTGGCGGCAAGACATGCTTTTCCAAATGACCGAAGACGATGGCGATTTCTTTGAAGCCATCAGCGGCCATGGGAGCGCGTAGCTCAGCCGGTAGAGCACGTGACTTTTAATCACGGGGTCCTGGGTTCGAGCCCCAGCGCGCTCACCAATAAGTAGTTTATCCCAAACGCCACCTCGACAAAAAGCTTCATCTCGGCACTGTGTGGGCAGATCGAGTGCCGCAGTCGACCAGCCCTGTCGGCCGCAAACGGCCGGCGCTTTGATGTCGGCGCTCCGCCCTCCCGACGAACCGATAATTGGCTGCCGGAGCCCGCACGAGCCGCGTTTTGATGGCGACATGCGCGCCCAGAAGATCACCTCCGGCGAGCTGCGCGACGCCGGCGTTCGGGGCATCGTGGTCTGCACGGCACAAGCCGGTAGTTTTCCGGGCTGTAGATTTTCGCCGGCCTTAATAATTCTGGCGGATGATCGGTCCGATGATTGGAAACCTCGACCATCAAGCAGAAGCCATCGCCGCGATGCAGAAGGCGATCGCCGCGACTTGCCCTGCCGAGCGGTTGAAATGGTTGCGGACCGCTTTGGCGTGGAAGGACCTTGCAAGCTTGGCGAAGGGCAAGGCGGCAGCGTGAAGGCCGCAGCCAACCCCTGCTAGCCGCTCAGGATCTCCCGCAGTTTTCGATCATCTTCCCGAGTGCGGAGCATGGAACCGGCTTTCCAATCGGGGAGCATTGCGGCAGCCGCCTGGCAATCCATCGGATGTGTGGCCGGTCAGGAGAAAAAATGGCAACCCGCGACCACGGGTGATCTCCGCCACCAGTTCGGTCGTTTCATCGCCAAGCCTGAGGTCGAGAATGGCCGGATCGAACTCAGCCAGCCGCGCGACTCCGATCGCTTCCTTCAGGGTGCCTGCTTCGGCGACGACTTTGCGACGCAACTCCTCCAGCGTGTCGCAGACCATCCTACGGACGTACGGATCAGCGCTGCGTCCTCCATGAGAGTGCGCCCATGCTCCGTCTCTTTGGCCTGATGTCAATGTATGTCGCGTCATGCGGCCCAGCAGTTCTTCGGCCTCGGCAGCCTCTTATGTTCACTTTTGGACACATTTTGGGAGAACAAGGCCGGGCAACATTGTAGGTTCCAGCCATCGGAGACGGAGTAAACATGACAGCGCTGCCGCCTCTCATCCTGGTGGTTGAGGATGACTATCCATTGCAGGCGATGGTCGAGGAAGCCCTGCTGGAGGCAGGGTTCGCGACTGACATCCTGTCATCTGCCGAGGAAGCTCTGACTCTCTTCAGAAGCGGCATGAAGGAGTACCGGGCGCTCGTCGCGGATGTGAACCTCAAGGGCAGGCTCAGCGGCTGGGACTTGGCCAGACAGGTCAGAGAACGAGAGCCGACGTTGCCCGTCGTCTACATGACCGGTGGTGTGGCGGACGATTGGGGCTCGCAAGGGGTCCCAAGCAGCATCTTGTTGCAGAAGCCGTTCGCGCCGGCCCAGCTCATCACAGCGGTCTCGCAGCTCCTCAATCAGGTCCCACCCACGCATGAGTAAAACCGCCGCCCTCACTGGCTCACACACCAAGTCGGCGTCTCAACCGGTGCATGGCGGCAGGAACCAAATCTCGGCAATGAACATTTTTTAATCACAGGTAGCCCAATCGGCTCGACCTGCAATGGCGCAGGTATGCTCATGTGCGGCAAATGCGATGAGATTGACGGGAAGATCGCGCACCATAGCCGGTTGTTGTCCCTTATCACCGAGAAGATCGCGAGAGACGGCATCGCCGGGTTGATCGAGGAAATGAAGACGGAGAAAAGCTGCTCTTCATCCGAAACAGAGGAGAAGTAGGCTCTCGCTCGACAGCGCCAACCGGCGTTTGCATGGAGCCTTTCGTCGGGATTTCAGGCGATGCCGCGCTACTTTTTCCATGTCAGGAGTATCGAATCGAGCACTGATACCGAAGGCGACGAATTGCCGGATGAGGAAGCGGCATGGCGCGAGGCAACAACTTTTGCCGCCGACCTGTTGCAGGACATGCGCAGTCGATTTGCACCAGGCCAAGAATGGCACCTGGAGGTCACCGACGAGACTGGAAAGTCGATCTTCAACATCTGCATCAGCGCGAAGGACATCCGATAGCGTCACCTTGCTGGGGCGTTTGGCCGTAACGATCCACGGCCAGACGATCGGATGCTCCGAAGGTTGACAAATGAACTGCGCCGCCTGCGAAGACACTGGCTGGGTGTGTGAAGCTCACCCGCACCGGTCTTGGGATGGTCCACACGCTGCGGCTGCGGCGCAGCCGGCGACCCTGCCCCCGTTGCCGCCGAGTTCTCGGCCGAAGGCCGATGCTCAATCATCGACGGCTAGATCGTAAATGGCGGTGGATGTCAGTAAGAGTGATCTGGCGCAACACGCGGGCTTGGTCCGGACCGCCGACGAGAGTTGCAGGCTACGCTCTCCCTCGCCAATTTCACGCAGGAGCCTCAGCGCCGCGTCGGTATAGCGCGCCCGTAGGACAATTGCTTGTCTGCGAGACTAGCCGCCGCCGGTACGAGAGCAGCTATGCCCACGCCCTTGATCATGGGCCCTTCCGCTTTTGCGTCACCAGCCGCAACGGGATGTTATGCAGGTTGGCGCGGCCTCGCACGGCCGGTTCTGTTCTGCCCAACGCCTGCGCGATCTCGTCGGGCCGGCGCCCAGCCGCCGCCATCGCCAGCAGTTGTTGATGCTCCTCCGGCGTCCACCTTCTCACCAATGGGTATCGTGACTGCTGCATCGCTTCGGTGTCCCAGCCATGTCATCGCGTTGCCGCCCACCTCCTCAGCCACGGTTTGCTGAGTCGCGCCTTAACAAATGAGGTTAGGCCAAGGCCTGCGTCGCTCGACCTAGCCGGTGGTTGGCGTGTCCAAGGTGATCTGGAACGATCGGCAACCCGACGTGTTCGGGACTCGGCATGCCCGACCACTCCGTCGTTCTCTTTCCTGGGATGATCAAGCCGCTGCGACTGGCCCGCGTCTACGGCTACCTGATCCAGCGCGCAGAGGGCCTGTATCACCCAGGCGGCAGTCAGCCGATATGCACGATGGCTATGGCGCGGAAGATGGTCGAAGGCGGCTGGCTCAAACAGTACGGCCAGCGCTATGAGCCAACAGAGCAAGGGCTGCGAGCCGCGGAATGACCCTGGCGGATCGCAACGCGCCGCCTACACAAGGAAACGGCCCCAGGCCAAGGTGGCAGACCCAGGGCTGAGGCCGCTCCCGGCTACCGAACCGATAGCCTCATGCGTCTGAAACGCATGTAGAACCAAGGTTGGCCGATGGGCGTCGTTCCTGTTGCCGGCGCACTTCACGCGGGCCCCACGTGACTGCTTCGCCCGCTCCGTTCTCTGATGACCAGCCTAGCCAGGCTTTGGCGAATCCGCTGTGGGAACAAATGTCCACTTTGGGACTTAACGACTAACCTTTGGCAGGGTGAGTTGATGAACTATTTCAGCAGCGATAAATTTTCAGGCGCCAAGACCCGAGAGGAACGTCGCTGTAGCTGCGGCGCTCAACCCAAGCTCAAGCACACGATGATGGACGCCATGCGCGGGCTGACGGTCCGGGTCTATGAGTGCCGGTGCGGCGACCGCACTTGGACTGAGGACAAGGAATAAGGCCGCCTCAGCGGACGACTTTTTCCGCATAAGCCTTACCCCTCGCGCGGGAACGGAACGATCCCCATGGCAGCGCAATTGCTCTTCTTTGGGTAGGAGTTGCGTCATGCGTCATGCGCCGTCGATTGTGCCGCTGGATCGGCTCGACCGTGAGATTTACCTGGTGCTGGAAGACTTCGGCGCGCGCGCCGGCTGTTCCTGGCGCGAGACCGACGAGCAGGACACCGATGTCGAGACCATCATCCGCGACCTGCTGTCCGGGCAGTACGCCTATCCCGTCCGTATCGTGGCCTTCAACGCGATCGAGGGCTGGTCTCGCGATGCCACCAGCGAGATCGCAGATAAGCTTGCCGTGCGTGTCACGAGTAGCGAGATCACGCCGGCCTTGCAGGCCTTCGTCCAAGCAAATGCTTCCCGACCTTTTGCTGTACAACTGGCGCTCCCTCTACGGGGAGCCGCCTGACAGCAATCTGCGATCACGATGTTGCGTGGGATTGATTGCGATGGCAGTGCGCTAAACAGGCACATTTATCGGAAGTTCGCGCTTCCCTTCGGCATGATTTTTTGGTACCAAATAAAATGAAGCCAGCAAAAAAGATTCGTGCCCAAAGACATCGCGGCCGCCCCGCTACTGGTCAGGGCGTCCAGATCGGCACGCGCTGGCCGGAATCGACTGTCGCTCAGATCGACGCATGGGCGTCGGGGCAGCAAGACACTCCGGCTCGTTCTGAATCTATCCGTCGGCTGGTCGAGATTGGCTTGGGCAAACCCGCCCCTGCCCTCGCGGTCACGTCTGCCGCCAAGGCGTCGTCCGAGCGGGCTCGGGAAATGGCGGGCAACGCCATCGACAAGCTCAAAGACAACAAAGCGAGCCCGGATGATCAGGCCAGCCGCAAGCGGCGGCTCGTCAAGGGACCCGAGGAATTCCAGAACGTTCGACGCGACCGGCCAAATCGAAAATGAATTGACCGGCGCCTGCTTGGTCAATCCCGCCTGAAGGCAGAAAGCAAAATGATCAAACCCAAACGGTCCGCCGCGCAACAATTGGCGGACGAAGCCGAACGAAGGACCCTCAATCCGATAGGATCGAGACAGACAATAGCGGACAGTCAAGCCACTCCGGAGTTTCACGAAAACCTCAAACGGCTGAAGTCCGAGCGGCTGGAGCGCGAAGCCAGACTTAATCCGAAGCCCAAGGTCTGATTTGAGCTATTCGGCCTTTCGCCTGGTTGCGCCGGTCGGGCGAACGGGCCGCGTCGGATGGAGGGTGCAGAAGGTCATGGGAATGTTGAATCGACGGCGGATGATCGTCCTGCTGGTTTCTGTGGTGATTGTTTGCTCCATATTCGCAGGCGCTCGGTACTATCAAAGCAAATGCCATGGCATGGATGCGTGCGCGGCCGCCGAAGCCGAGAGCCATGAGCGAGACAAGCCAACCGAGCCACAATAGTTCTCGGGTGAAAAGCCCCCTCCTGAGCCGCGGCGGGTGAGGTCGAAGGTGCTAATCCACCATCTTACAACCTGGGGAAAACTGCCTGCAGGTCAGCGCGCCTGCATTTTCCGAATCTCCCGTACGTGCTTGCTGCCTCAGTATGTTGTGGTTGGGGGGGAGCACGTGAGCCAGTTTTTGTCCGTGCTGCTGCTGGCGACCGCCATGACTCTGACCCTGTGCTTCGGGGTGGCAGCGTGGCGCCAATCCGCTGTGAGAGACGTCGATATCACGGCCACCATTCCCCATCAGGAAAACGGCTGGCGAGCGAGGCCGACGAACTAAAGCACCTTCCGTTGCCGTATCCTCCGTAGCTCTACCACATCGATGAACGGTCTATGATCTCGCGCTAGGGCCTGTACCCATAATTAGTTACGCGTGAATGCCAGCGGCCGCTGATCGTAGCAATCAACGACCATGTGGAGCAGATCACCGGTAATGGACAAAGCTGCACGCCCGCACCACCGCTGCGGATGAAGCCGCCGGCGAGTTCGCGAATGAAAGTCGGGAGATCGCGACGACGGACTACACCACGCCGCCGAAGTCGATGCCTTCCTTGGCGAGCGCCTCGGCTTCCTCGGCGGACGCTGTCGGCTTCGTCTCGAGGTAGGGAAGCTCAGTCGCCGGCAGAATGGTGCGAATGTTCTGGCCGTCTGTCCGCGTGATGCGAGCGACCCAGCGCTTGGGGCCGTGCTCGACTTGCTGGATATGGTACTGCTTATAGGTAGTCATGACTCACGGACGCAACTGACGCTGACAGAGGCCCCCTTTATATCCAACGGGACGCCTCCGGACAACGATTTCCTAAAGTGAGGTTAAGATCGCCGGCGTGAACCCGTTCAGCGATCATTCAGCCGTTTAGGCGCAAGCATACTGCGATTGGGAGAAAATCCGATGATCGGTACAGTTGTCGCAACCTTGCTGGCTCTACAGCTCGGTGAGGTTCATCAGGTTCAATACCGTGTCCCTGTGCACCCACCGCCGTGCGGCCACGGCTGGGACGTCAGCGCCCGCGACGGCATGTGCTACCCCAACGGCTACTTGCCGCCGCAAGAACAGGCAGCGCGGCAGTACTATGGTGGCGGCAGAAGCTATGGCCACCATCCCGTTCCTTGCGGAAACGGTGCCGATATCGATACCCGGGACGGCCGGTGTTACCCGACCGGAACGGTTCCGCCGCAGTTTCAACAGGGCCGGCAAGGCTATTACGGCGATGATTATTACGAGCGCCGTCCGCGGCGCCGTTACTATTGACGGCCCCTCAGGGTAAACCGGCGGGCCCTGGTCGCTTCTTAGGATGCGCGGTGACGGTGCCGGACTGCACTGTCACCAGCGTTCCGAAATTCCTAGTCGGGTAAAAAGCCGCGCTCTTCAGCTCTCCGGGCCCGAAACTGTGGCAGGCACGCTCAGCGGCGCTCCTCCAACTGAAACGGGACCTGCAGATTTCGACTGCCGAACGATCCGCTTGCGCATCGCTGCGGACAGTCCATAGCGCGCATGCGCTCTTCGAACGGAGGACGTGACGTCCGACATCATGGCGTTTTGCAGCGAGTCGATCTTCGCAATCAGCGTGGACAGCTGGGAAGATACCTTCTTCACATCGACCCGTTCATCCGTGATGCTCTGGCGCAGCGAAAGCAGCACCATCGAATCCGCCTGCAGCACAGCCGCGTTTTGCTGCAATGCCTGGTTGCTCTCCTGCAGCGAAGCCGTGTGTTGCTGCTGGGTCGACTGAATATCCTTCAAGGCAGCGACAACCGGATCCGGCTTTGGCGCCGAGGCCTCTTGCCGCGGTAGCAGATCAGCCAGGCTGCTCAGATTCAGCGATGGCAAGCCGGACGGCCATGTGTAGATCGCCGCCGCGCCGTTGATGGCCAGGGCACACACCGACAGCGCCATGACCGACGTCCGGCTGGACCGCTTGACCGGTTCTGGAGCCTCCAGGCTTGCGGGTTCATCGGCGGCGATGGCTGCAGCCAGTGCTGCAGGGTCGAGCTGTTCGACGAGGCCTTGCGTTTCGAAAGTCGCGGTCATGGCATTGACCCCAAATGAGCGAGCAACGGGAAGCCGTCGCCGGAACGTCCTCGCGACAGCTCCCTTACGCAGCACCCATCTACAACTGTCTAAAATTGTGGGCTTTTCAGCTTAATTCCACGTTAGCGGCCGCGGCCTGCTGCAGACTCCGCCACCCCGGCCGACTACGGGATCGTGCGACCGACATGACGCATGCCGGGTGCAAGAGCTCCTCCCGATCCCGGGAAGCCGCCCCGGTCCGAAGCTGATTTTCCGAAGTTGGCAGACTATCGCTGTTTTGCCCGACGCGTCAACCGGCGTCTCCGCCGGATGCAAGACCGCCGTGCGCCAAAAAGAAAGCGTTGCGCCAGCGGGACTTAGCTACTGTGCATGGGGTTGTTTTCGCGA
>JBJMTO010000011.1:0-19978 GCA_045811665.1 Bradyrhizobium sp. | reverse complement strand
CGACCACACAGAACAGCGTGTCGATCCCCAGACGATCGATCAACATGGTCTGTGCCCGCACCATGTCCGGAAGGGTGATCATCGGGAAATCCAGTCCCCATACCTTGCCGGTCGCGGGATTGGTCGAGGCCGGGCCGGTCGAACCCATGCAGCCCCCGATTACGTTCGAGCAAATGATGAAATATTTGTCGGTATCGAGCGGACGGCCCGGACCCACCATGGTCGCCCACCAGCCGGGCTTGCCGGTCATCGGATGGACGTTGGCGACATGCTGATCGCCGGTCAGCGCATGGCAGACCAGAATGGCATTGGACCGGTCGGCATTGAGTTCGCCATAGGTCTGGTAGGCGACCTGGAACGGCGACAGATCGATGCCGCAATCGAGCTTCAACGGCTGGTCCGCACCGAACGCCGCCACCAGCGAACTCGGATGATCCGCCTCGTGAGCGCGGTCCTCGGTATGAACAGCGGGACTTGGTATCGACTGCAGAGTTACCATCGTGCCCTCCCGACCGGCTGAACGGACCGCCACGGAAATCAGGCCATAAAAAAACCCGGCCTGAACATAGGTTCGACCGGGATCACTGGTGTCCCCGGCCTGTTTAGCGAGTTGTTTAACGTGGCTGCAAGCCGGCCGGCTCAAATGACCACGGAATGGAACAAAGCTAGTCCCGACCGGGCTTTTCGTCAAGGCATGGCTTTGGTTAACCGAGGCCCTCCGGGCCCGCATGGTGAGGAGGCGCCCTTGCGCCGTCTCGAACCATGAGGGAGAACGGGGCGCTCATCCTTCGAGACGGGGCCAAGCGGCCGCTCATCAAGGTGAGGATACGAATGTTTTTGCCAGGTTTTCGCAGATGTCTACTCCGCCCCCCGCTCCGCCCTCGCTCGAGGTGCTGCGCCAAGAGATCGACGGCATCGACGAGCAGGTCCACCGCCTGCTGATGGCGCGCGGCGACATCATCGACCGGCTGATCCAGGTCAAGCAGACCCAGGAAGTCGGCTCGGCGTTCCGCCCCGCCCGCGAGGCCGACATGATGCGCCGGCTGGTGCAGCGCCACCGCGGCATCCTGCCGATCGACACCGTCGAGAGCATCTGGCGCGTCATCATCTCGACCTTCACCTATGTGCAGGCGCCGTTTTCGGTGCATGCCGACATCGCGCTCGGTGAATCCGCGATGCGGGACTCGGCGCGGTTTCATTTCGGTTTCGTCGTGCCCTATGTCTCGCATTTTAGCGCGCAGGCCGCGGTCGAGGCGGTGGCGAAATCGAAGGGCGATCTGGCGCTGGTCCCGGCCACCTCGAGCCGCACACCATGGTGGATCGCGCTGGAGACCGTGGGCGCTCCGAAAATCATCGCGCGGCTGCCGTTCCTCGAGCGCGCCGACCATCCGGCAGCATTGCCGGTGTTCGTGGTGTCGCGCGTCGCCGACAGCGCCATGGTGACCGAGGTCGAGACCTGGAGCGTGCGGGTCTCCGGCTGGAACGCCGAAACCGCCCGCGCGCTGTCGCCACTGGCGGAAATCATCGCGGTGCCCGATGCTGCTTTCGACGGAGCGGCGCTGTTGGTCTCGGTTGCCGGCACTGGCGGACTGGAGAAGATCAAGACGGCGCTGATCCAGGCCAGCGCATCCGTGCGCTCATCGGCTCTCGTCGGCAGCCATGCAACACGCTATACGGTGCCCCCGAACGGGGCAGCGAACTCCCAGAAGCCGTCCTGAGACTTGCGGAGTTGAAGATGTCCCGACCTGTGCCGAATGCCGGCATTCTCGATATTGCACCCTACACCCCCGGCAAGAGCCCCGTGCCCGAACCGGGCCGCAAGGTGTTCAAGCTGTCCGCGAACGAGACGCCGTTCGGTCCTTCGCCGAAAGCTATCGAGGCCTACAAACAGGCCGCGGCTCACCTGGAGGACTACCCCGAAGGCACTTCGCGCGTACTGCGTCAGGCGATCGGCCGCGCGTTCGGACTGGACCCCGATCGCATCATTTGCGGTGCCGGATCGGACGAGCTCCTGAATCTGCTGGCGCATACTTATCTCAGCCGCGGTGACGAGGCGATCAGCACCATTCACGGCTTTTTGGTTTACCCGATCGCCACCAAGGCGAGCGGCGCTATAAGCGTGGTCGCCCCCGAAACCAATTTCACCGCCGATGTCGGTGCGATCCTCAAGCTGGTTTCGCCGCGCACCAAGCTGGTGTGGCTCGCGAACCCCAACAATCCGACCGGGACGTATCTGCCGTTTGACGAGGTCAAACGACTGAGAGCCGGGCTGCCGTCGCACGTACTGATGGTGCTTGATGCGGCGTATTCCGATTACGTATCCCGTAACGATTACGAACTGGGCATCGAGTTGGTCGCAACGTCGGACAATACGGTGATGACCCACACCTTCTCGAAGATCCACGGGCTTGCGGCGCTGCGCATCGGGTGGATGTTCGGCCCGGCGCACATCGTCGATGCGGTGAACCGTATCCGTGGGCCGTTCAACGTATCGACGCCCGCGATGCTCGCAGCCGTGGCGGCGATCGAGGATACCGCGCATCAGCAGATGTCGAAGGCGTATACCGAGAAGTGGCGCAATTGGCTGACCGAGGAAGCGACAAAACTCGGACTCACGGTGACGCCGAGCGTTGCGAATTTCATCCTGATCCACTTCCCGCTCGACAAAGGCAAGACTTCGGCCGAAGCGGATGCATTCCTGACCAAGCGTGGCCTGGTGTTGCGCGCGCTCGGCAACTACGGCTTGCCGCATGCCTTGCGAATGACGATCGGCACCGAAGAGGCCAATCGGCTGGTGATCGAAGGCCTGCGTGACTTCATGGCGCGCAAGTGAACGGGAAGCCAATCTTCGACAAGATAGCGCTGGTCGGCTTTGGGCTGATCGGCGGCTCGATCGCGCGCGCGGCGCGGGAACAAGGGTTGGCTGGTGAGATCACCACCACCGCGCGTTCAGCCAAAAGCCGGGCCCGGATCGCCGAACTTGGCATTGTCGATCGCGTAGCGGAGACCAACGCGGAAGCCGTAGAGGGCGCCGACCTGGTGATCCTGTGCATCCCGGTCGGGGCCTGTGGCACCGTGGCCGAGGAAATCGCGGCACATCTAAAGGCAGGCGCGATCGTTTCCGACGTCGGCTCGGTCAAGGCGTCGGTGGTGCGGGACATGGCTCCCCACCTGCCCGCGAACACGCATTTCGTACCTGCCCATCCGGTCGCGGGCACGGAGAACTCCGGGCCCGATGCTGGATTCGCCGAGCTGTTCATCAATCGCTGGTGCATCCTGACGCCTCCCGATGGCACAGCGCCCGACGCGGTCGACAGACTAGGTGCATTCTGGGCCGCGATGGGCGCGAAGGTCGAGATCATGACCGCCGATCACCACGATCTGGTACTCGCGATCACCAGCCATCTGCCCCACCTGATCGCATACACCATCGTCGGCACCGCCGATGAACTTGGCCAGGTGACTTCCTCGGAAGTGATGAAGTTCTCGGCCGGCGGGTTTCGCGACTTCACGCGCATTGCCGCTTCGGATCCGATCATGTGGCGCGACGTGTTTCTGGCCAACAAGGAAGCCGTGCTGGAGATGCTGGGCACCTTCAACGAGGATCTTTCCAAGCTTACCCGCGCGATCCGCCGCGGCGATGGCGAGGCCCTGTTCGAGCACTTCAGCCGCACACGGGCGATCCGCCGCGGCATCGTGGAAATCGGCCAGGATTCTGCCGCGCCCGATTTCGGCCGGCCGCACGCGCATCTAAAGAAGCTGCCTGAGTAGGCCGGGTCGCCTTCCAGGATTTGCGGCCGCCAAAGCCCCGCGCGCTAAAACAGCGGCGGAATCTGTCCTACTTTCACGGGCCCGAGGAACACCGCACCATCGGCGAACCGCAGCGGAAATGCGCGGGCCTTTTTACCTTCCAACACGGCTTCCTTTCCGAGCGAGTTGATCCCGGCGGCCACGCCGACATTGGCGTTTTGCTTAACGACCTTGCCGAGTCCGGGAACCGCACGGTCCAGCGCACCCAGCAGGTTATTGATATCTTGCGTCTTCACTCCAGGCGCGACGCGATCGAGCGTCGCCTGCGGCACGCCTTCATCGAGCATTTTCTCGATCCCCAGAGCCGGGATCACCTTCTCGATACCGGCCACGGTCATCTGCAATTCGCCCTCGAGACGCCCACGCGCGTTGAGCGAGAGCGTGCCGGCAGCGACCGCGACCAAATCGCCTTGCGCAATCCGCGACTGCACGAGTTCGACGTGTCCGCCGGCGGCTTGCAGCTCGCGGAATCTCTCGGGCCAGGGTTTTGGCGAAAGATCGTTGAGACCGCTCAGCATCGTCCGCGCGTCCACATCGAACGGCTGTGCAAGTAATGGATGCACCTGCTGCACGCTTCCGCTCTCGATCTTCAACACGGTTTCGATAACCTGGCGATCCGGCGCCGATCCATCGGCGACCCGGCCGTGCAACTCGACGTGTTTCGCCTGGCCGAGCGGCGTCAGCACCGATCCATTGACGCGGTCGAGCCGAAGGGCGTCGAATACGAGCGAGGCCCGTTGCGGCACCGCCGGCAAGCCCACCACACTGGCGCGTGCCTTGCCCCAGCTCACGGACATCGAAAGAGATCCGCCGCGATCGGCGAGCGTGGCGGGCGCGGTGAATTCGGCGATAAGCAGTTTTGGATCGTAGACCTGCGCGACGATCAGGATCTGCCCGAGCTTGGCGGTGATCGGCGCCCCCGTTTGTCCGGCGGTCTGCGAGATCAGCGTAACGCTGGCCCCCTCACAGCGAACTTCAAGCCGGAACGGAAAGCCCGCGACTGAACGCTGGGCACAATCGTAGACCCGCCCGGCCTTCGCCTCCTGAGCGCGCCAGGCATCCGCCGACACATCGACCTGGGAAGCCGCGTAGAACCAGAACGCGCTCCACCCGGCCACCCCGATCAGAAGCAGGAACGGGATGATGAAGAGGCGCCAAAGCGGACGCCGACGCGGCGCGGGGGTCATATCAGACATGCGGGCGACCTTTGGCCAATGATTTTGTCAATTAAGCGGTGGTAGCGGTGGTAATCAGGTTAACCCATTTCCATCGGTTCTAGAATTCTGGTAGGCCGTGCAGCCTATGCACGCAAAAGTCATGCGCGATGCGGAATCATCCAAAGGCGACCTGTGGGTGTTCGGCTATGGCTCCCTGATGTGGCGGCCCGGATTCGAATTCGTCGAGCAGGTGCAGGCGCGCTTGATCGGCGAACATCGGGCACTTTGCGTTTATTCCTACGTGCATCGGGGTACGCCGGAAAAACCCGGTCTGGTGCTGGGCCTCGACCGCGGTGGCGCCTGCCGGGGCGTCGCATTCCGGGTTGCCGAGAAGCATCGCGCCACAACGGTCGCGTACTTGCGCGCCCGCGAACAGGTCACGTCGGTGTATCGCGAGGTCATGCGATCGGTCTGGCTTGAGAACGAGCCGCGACAGCGCGTCAGCGCGTTGGCTTACGTTGTGGACCGAGGTCATGTGCAGTATGCCGGGCGGCTTTCACTCGCCGATCAACTCCGGCTGGTGCGCGAGGGACACGGGCAATCCGGCCCCAACCCCGAATACGTGATCGCGACTGTGAAGGCGATCGAGGCCGAAGGCTTTCGCGACAGGCAACTGCATCAACTTGCGTCGATGTTGCGCGATGACAAGTCGTTGCATGTTCACCCTGCGGGAAGGAGCAGACGTTGAACCGCCTAGCGAACCGAACCAGGGCAGCAACAATCGTCAGGCTTTCGCCGAGGCCGAGCTTGGCACGCGGCCGAATAACTCCGCCTGCTCCCGGCGCGCAGCTTCCACCAGCCGGTTGGTCGCCTCCTCGATCTCGGCCGAAACCCGCGCGATGAATTCACGACGCGACAGACCCGGGGGCAGCGGATCGAGAAATTCGACGACCAGCGTTCCGGGATAGCGCATGAAGGTCCTGCGCGGCCAGAACAGCCCTGAATTCAGGGCAACCGGCAGGCAGGTCACGCCGCAATCGACGTAGACCTGCGCGACGCCGGTCTTGTAACGCGGCGGCGCACCGACCGGAGTTCGCGTGCCCTCCGGGAAGATAATCAGCTGGCGCCCCCGCCGTACTGCCTCGCCAGCGCGGCGGGCCATGTTCAGCAGCGCGCGGCCACCGGCGGCCCGGTCAATCCCGATCATGTCGGACTTGATCAGATACCATCCGAACAGCGGAATCCATTTCAGGTCGCGCTTGAGAATAAACAGAGGCTGATCGAAGAATTGCAGTAGCGCGAAGGTCTCCCACATCGACTGATGCTTCGATGCGACGATCAGTGGGCCGGCCGGGATTTTTTCAAGACCTCGATATTCGACCTTGATGTTGCAGATGACGCGCAGCAACCAGATGCTGCTTCGTGCCCAGGATCTGGCGATGTGCATGATGGCCCGGCGCGGCATCGCATAGGTCGGTATGCCCACGAGCAGCCAGAACACCAGCAGCAGGTAGAACAGAACGTTGTAGACCAGCGAGCGCAAGAAAATCGAAATCATCGACAATCCATCAGTTGGCCTGGGCCGTCGCCGGCCTGCGCGGCGGCGATCCACCGGGCTCGTCCGCGAGCTCCGGCAGCGCGATACCCGCATCAGCCAAATGCACCCGCACCTCGGCCGCGACGTATTTGATGTATTCCGAGAGCAAGAGCCGCAATGTCGCGCCGCTCGCCCACCAGGATTCATCGCGCCATTTCTCGCCTACGACGGCAAATGGAATCAGCCGGATATCGGGCATTGCATGCGCCAATTCCACAATGGCGCGCGGCATGTGGTAGTTCGACGTCACCACGATGAGGGACTTGAAGCCGCGCTCATGTGCCCAGCGCCGGGTCTCGGCGGCGTTGCTGCGGGTATTGATCGCGGAGCGGTCGAGGTCGACGCAGCACCTCAGCAGGGATTGGTTGTCCGACAGCGACCGCGAGATGTCACTTGCCGCGCTGGTCGGATGCACGCCTGATATCAGCAGCCGCTTGCCATAGCCGTCGGCGAGCAATTCCATGGCATCCGACACCCGTGACGAACCGCCGGTCAGTACCACGATGCCATCGGCGCGGGCGGCGGGCTCCACCTCGGCCCCGCTAAGCTGAGCGAGAAATCCGCCGAACCCCACCGTCGCGGAGACCGCGATGATCGCTCCGGCTACAATGATAGCGCGCAGCCTTTCGCGGGCGCGAGCCGGCCGCGCATCGGTTGCTTTATGGTTGGGATGCAAACGCATGCGGCGCCGGTGACTCCTCCCTTTCACAAGTCTAGAAGCTTTTCTGGCGAAGTGGAATCGAGTTTGCAGCGACGTTCCTGCCGCCACATCAGTCGATGTCGTCCAGCGTGGCGAACAGGGTCCGCCGCGATGCCCAGGCGGTGATCGCGGCGATCAGTACCGCCTGGACCGCCAGGGCGAGGTAACCGGAGGGACGCAGCGAGAAGGTCCCCAACAGTGCCGCGAATTGATCCCCGACTGGAGTGCCCGAAAACCAGCCTGCCATGGATTCGGAGAAGCCGAACGCGAGCATCGCGATCCCGCCGCCGATCAACCCGCCCTCCAGGCCGAGCCGCAGAAAGTGCCGCAGGAACCGGTTCGCGATGTAGCGATCGCCGGCACCGACGAAGTGCAGCACTTCGACAATCGGACGATTAGCCGCCATCGCGCCCCTGGTCGCGAACGAGACCGAGATGATGGTGGCAACGATCACCAGCGCAAGGATGCCGATGCCGGCGAGCACGGTCGCTCCGGTCATCGACCGCATTCGCTCGATCCAGGCGCGGTGATCGTCGACGCTGGCCGTGGGCGCCGCTTGTTTGACGCGGTTGCGCAGCGCCGCGAGATCAACCGTCGCTCCCGGTTGAACTCGCGCGACCACGACCCGCGGCACCGGAAGCTCGTCCATAGAGAACCCGCTGCCAAGCCAAGGCTCCAGCAGTTTGGCCGATTCCTGTTTGGAAAATGGCTTGACCTCCAAGATCCCCGGCTGCGCTCGCATGGCTTGCGCTATCGCCGCGATATCCCGCTCGAGATCGCGCCCGGCTGCGGGGCGGACCTGGATCGTGATCTCGCTCGCCACTTCAGACTGCCACTCCGCCGCCGAGGCGCTCACCAGCAGCACCGTGCCGGTGGTGATCGAAGCCAGGAACGTCATGATTGCGACCACAGCCACCAGGGCGCGGCCTGAGATCGAGGCACGAGGCACGATGGGCGACCGGTTACGAGCCCGTGCCGGCACATGCGGACGCTCCTGCCCCAAGTCCACCAATGGGCCGTGTTGGTCGGCTCTACTCATAGATATGCAATCGTCCCTGATGCAGCACCAGGCGCCGCGCCTCGTACTGATCCATCAGCGTGATGTCATGGGTCGCGATTATCACGGCCGTGCCCGACTTGTTCAATTCGATAAACAGCCGCAACAATCGCCGGCCCAGGGTTGGATCGACATTGCCGGTAGGTTCATCGGCTAGCAAGAGCTGCGGCCGCGAGATCACGGCGCGGGCGATCGCGGCGCGCTGCTTCTCTCCCCCGGAAAGGATCGGGGGCAGCGCGTCCATCCGCTCCCCTAGACCGACCCATTTCAAGAGATCGATGACCTCCTTCCGGTAGCTGGACTCATCGCGGCCGATCACCCGGAATGGCAGCGCCACGTTCTCATAGGTCGTCATGTGATCGAGCAGGCGAAAGTCCTGCAGCACGATGCCGATCCGCTTGCGCAGGTCGGCGATCTCGTCCTTCCCGAGCAGCGAGACGTCTTGGCCGAACAAATTGACCAGACCGCGCGTCGGTCGCAGCGACAGGAACAACAGCCTGAGCAGCGAAGTCTTTCCGGCACCCGATGGCCCAGTGAGGAACTGGAATGAATGGGCGGGGACCTGGAAACTGAGGTCGCGCAGAATCTCCGGACCGAGCCCGTAACGCAATCCGACATTTTCGAACCGAACCAATCTCAGCTCCGTCCGATATGGCGCCCGAGCGGATGTCTGAAACCAAACTCCGGGGGCTCATTGACGGCGCTTTGGTTGCGAGGCCGACAAAACGGTTGTGCTTCGGTTATGGTTTCCGATTCGTTAACGGTCGGCTTGTAGCATCCTACTGCCCTGTTTTCGAAGCTCGCCCATCCGCGCGCCGCGCGGTGAAGCGAACTCCGGAAATCGGGCTGCACCAGTGTCACTGTGGACCGGGCTCCATGCACATCGTCTGCCCTCATTGTACAACGTCCTATGCCATCGATCTGGCCACCCTGGGCACCGTCGGCCGCAACGTGCGCTGTTCCCGCTGCAAGGAAGTCTGGCTCGCACGGCCGGAGGATGCGACGGAGATGGCTGCCCTGGTCCCCGCCATGGCCGCCGCCGGCGAGGAAACTGGAGGGGGCGACGCCGCCGCGGAATGGGACGCACTCGCGCGGCAGGACGATGTCGAGCAAACCCCCGTTGTGGACAGTCCGTCAATTTCAGGCGACTGGCCGGTCGACGGTGCCGACTGGCCGTCGGTTGCTCAGCACGGCTCAGATGACGGCGAATTTGAGGCTCCGCGCCGCGGCTCATGGCTCGGTAAGCTCCTGGGGCCGGCTCCGCCGCGCCCGCCGGCCAAACCCTACCAGAACGTTGCCGCATGCGCCGCGATGGGGGCGTTGGTGCTGGGACTTCTGATCTGGCGCGCGGAGGTGGTGCGGCTGCTCCCGCAGACGGCCGATTTCTACAAGTTGGTCGGCCTGCCGGTAAATCTTCGCGCCCTGTCGTTCAAGGACGTGAAGATCACGGCCGAGAGTGTCGAGGGCAAACCTCTTCTGGTCATCGAGGGAGTGATCGTCGGCCAAGGCCGGGCGGCGCTCGAACTGCCTCGCTTGCGCTTCAGTGTTCGGGACGCGCAAGGCGCCGAGGTCTACGCCTGGAACACCGTGCTTGAGCAACCCACGCTGAAGCCCGGCGAACGCGCGCGGTTCAGGACACGGCTGGCGTCGCCGCCGCCTGAAGGGCGCAATATCGATATACGATTCTTCAGCAAGCGCGATCTCGTTGGCGGCAACGCATGAACGCCCTCGGGAGTTCGTGATGGCGCGCGTGCTGATCGCCGATGACGAAGAGTCCATGCGCACGCTGGTCGCGAGGGCCGTCGCCATGGATGGGCACGAGACCGTCACCGCGCAAGACGGCGCCGAGGCGCTCGAAATCTTGACGGGCGAGAAGGGCGCGTTCGATCTGTTGCTCACCGATATCCAGATGCCGGTGATGGACGGGATCGCGCTGGCGCTGACGGCGGCGCGCGATTTTCCGGATTTGACCATCTTGCTGATGACCGGCTTTGCCGCTCAGCGCGAACGCGCACACGGCCTGAATGCGATCGTGCACGACGTGATCACCAAGCCGTTTTCAGTAGCGGATATCCGAACGGCCGTGGCGACGGCGCTGGGCTCGCGAAAGGCGAATTAGGCGGGCGGACTGGCAGCCCGGTTGTTTTGCAGCAGCAGCGCTCCGCCTTTTCAATAGTCCTTCAGCAGCCGCTCGATGTAGTCGAGTTCGATCTGCGGGCGCTGCGGATCGGCAAGGCGGCGCCGCAATTCTTCAAGAATGCGTCGCACCCGCTGCACATCGATCTCGCCCGGGATTTTCACCGTGAAATCGTCGCCGAATTCACGCCCGTGCAGTGGCCGTCCAAGCGGGTCGCTCTGGTTGCCGCCGCTCTGCTGGCGCCCCGCGCGATTACCCGCCCCCGGCTGCCCCTGGCCCTCGCCGTCGCCCTGTTGCATTCCCTCTGCGAGGCTCTGGGCGCCTTTGCGCAAGGCTTCGAGCGCCTTGCCTTGTGCATCGACGGCGGCGTCGGCGTTACCCTCCCCGAGACTGCTTCCGGCATCGCCCATGGCGGAATCGGCCTGGCCGAGGCCGTCCTCACCATCTCCGTCCTGATCACCTTGCTCGCCCTGGCCTTGACCCTGCTGGCCCTGCTGTCCTTGCTGGCCCTTCTCGCCGCGTTGATTTTTCTCGCCACGTTGCCCTTGCCCCATGCCGCGCTTGGCAAGCTCCTGCTGCAGCTTCTTCAGGCGATCGCGCAGGCCCTGCTGATCCTGCTGCAGGTCGCCCATACTCTGGTCGCCCTGCTTGCCTCGCATTCGATCGCGTCGCGAATCCTGGCCCTGCTTGAAAGTCTTGTCTCGTAGCTGCTGCTGCTTGCGGATCATGTCGCCAAGCTCGTTCAGCGCCTGTTCCATCTCGCCGTCGCCGGATTGGCCGGGCTGCGCCATTTGCAGATTTTCAAGCATCTGCTGGAGCTGCTCGAGCAATTGCTTGGCCGCTTCCTTGTCGCCGGAGCGCGACAGCCGCTCCATGCGCTCGATCATATTGTTGAGGTCCTGCTGACGCATCACCTTGGTGTTCGGATCGAGCGGTCGCGCCAATTGCTGCGGGTTATTGCGAAGCTGTTCCGCGAGTTGGCGCATGAATTTGTCGAGCGCGGCGCGCAAATTCTCGGTGAGCTTCTTGATCTCTTCGTCGCTGGCCCCGCGTTCCAGCGCCTGTTTCAGCGCCTCCTGCGCGGCGCGCAATGCCTTGTCGACATCACTGATGTCGCCGTCCTCGATCGTAACCGCGAGCGCCCACAGGCTGGCGACGACCTCGCGCAACGACGCGTCCGTTCGAGCGGCGTCGAGTTGCCGGGAAATGCTAAACAGCCCGAGATATTGGCCCGCCTCGGGGGTAAACAATTCCGGGGCGATCATGAGCGCGTCCAACGCCGCATAGACCTGCCCGTTCTGGTTGGCGTCGAGAGCGAGAAGACGGCGCTGCTCGATGAGCGCCCGGGCCAGGGGCTTGGTGAACAACCGTTCCGGAAGCCTCATGTTGAAGGGCTCGCTGCGGCCTTCATTGCCGGCCTCGTCCTTGGCCGTCAGGGTCAGCGTGACCTCGGCGCCGGCATAGGGATCTTCGCTGAGATCCTTGACGGTCTGGCCCACGCCATTGCGGGTCCGCACGTTCGGGAGGCCGAGTGGGAATTGCGGAGGGGCGAACAACGGCCTGGGTTCGGCCGCGCCCTTCTGCTGCGGCGAGTCACCTTGGCGGATCGCAATTTGCGCCTGCGCTTCGGTCACGCCGTAGTCGTCCTCCAGCTTGTAGGATATCTGCAGCGATCCGCGCGCCTGCCGCTCAGGATCCTTTGCGAGCGAAATAGCCGGAGCACGGTCCGGAAGCGCGGTGAACTTCCACTGCGGCTGACCGGAGGGCGCCCGAACCTGCGCGGTGCCGTCAGCCGCGATGGTGAAATGCCGCTCGTTGGTACCTTTGGGCGCCTGCTCGGCTGGTTTGGCCTCGCTCACCCCGCCGCCCGCGAGTACATCGAGTGTGCCGCCGCTGGAGCGCACAATCAGCGTGCTGCCGGCGGGAACCTGCAATGGTCCCGCAGCCGCACTGCCGGCTTCCTTGTTTGCCGCGGACAGGATGATCGGCGGCTTGCCGGTGTAGAGCGGTGGCGTCACCCAAGCGTCGACCCGGATGTTGGGCGGAGAGAGCATGCCGTTCCAGTCAAATGCGGCACCGGTGCGCTGCCACCTCTCATCGCCTGCGGCGACATAGGCGGCCACCATCATCACCGCGACCAGCGCCCGTAGGGCCCAGGGATCGTGGATCGGCAGCCGCGGCGAAGGCAGTCCGGCCCGGATTCGCTTGATCGAGGCCAGGGTACGCTCACGCTGCGCTTGCCAGAGCGCCCGCGCGACCGGATCCTGCGTTCCAAGGGTATCGGTGAGCGCGGTTGCTGGCCGGTGCCGGATGCCTGAGCCGTGGTCGAGGCGGCTCAAGCCTTCTTCACGGGTCGGCCAGCGGAACCTGAGCAGCGGGAATAGCGCGCCCAGCCCAGCCAGCACGAACAGGCCCAGGCCCACCGCACGCGCCAAAAATGGCAGGCCGACCCAAACTCCGGCCCATGAAATCACCAGAAAAAGTCCGACGATCGTCAGCAGGCGCGCCAGATGGGGCCAGCTTCGCTCCCAGGCAATGGCGTATTTCGCCCGCTGCAACGCCTGCGCCAGCTTCAGCCGCGCGACGGCATCAGGGCTGCGCGCAGGATCTGAGGGATCGGGGGTAACGCCGCTCAATCAACTCTCCGGGTTGTCCACAGGACAGCCTAGCACAACGGCGGCAGTGAGGCACCCGTTCCTCTGGGTAACCCACACCGCGATTCACGCATCACACGAAGGCGTGACTGCGCCGCCGCGACCTCGTAACCTCCGAGCCTTCAGGGAAACACCGGGGACCAACATGGACAAGAAAACCCACGACAAGGGATTGGAAATTCGCAGGGCGGTACTGGGCGAAGCCTATGTGTCGAACGCGCTCAAGAACGCCGATGAATTCAACAAGCCATTCCAGGAGCTGGTCACCGAATATTGCTGGGGCGCGGTCTGGGGCCGGGAGGAGCTGCCGCGCAAGACCCGCAGCATGCTGAACCTGGCGATGATCTCGATCCTGAATCGCCCGCACGAATTGCGGGTGCACATCAAGGGCGCGCTGGTCAACGGCGTGACGAAGGACGAGATTCGGGAAATCTTCATGCAAGTGGCGATCTACGCTGGCGTGCCCGCGGGGGTCGACAGCTTTCGGATAGCCCGCGAAGTATTCGCCGACCTCGACAAGGCTTGAGGCGCAGCACATGGAAATCGGATTCATCGGCCTCGGCAACATGGGCTTCCGGATGGCGCGCCGCCTGATCGAGGCCAAGCACCAGCTCATCGTATTCGACCAGCGCAAGGAGGCGCTCGACAGACTGGTCGCGCTCGGTGCGCGGGCCGCTTCCTCGCCATCCGACGTTGCCGACCGGGTGGAGAATGTGTTTGCGAGCCTGCCCTCGCTGCAGGCCTCGCTCGATGTGGCGACCGGTCCGGGTGGCGTGATCGAGGGCAAGCGCGTTCGGCGCTTCGTCGATCTCTCCACGGTCGGATCTCACATGGCGGTGAAAATCCACGATCTGCTGGGAAGGCGCAACATCATACAGCTCGACAGTCCCGTTAGCGGCGGCGTTGGCGGCGCGGAGAAGGGAACGCTCGCGGTGATGGTGTCGGGTCCGACGGCCGAGTTCGAGGCGATCAAGCCGGCGCTCGCGGTGATCGGAAACGTGTTCTTCATCGGCGAAAAGCCGGGCTCGGCGCAGACAATGAAGCTCGCCAACAACCTGTTGTCGGCTACCGCGGTCGTTGCCACTTCCGAGGCCGTGGTAATGGGCGTCAAATCGGGTCTCGATCCAAAAGTCATGATCGACGTGATCAATGCCGGATCCGGGCTCAATACCGCCAGCCGGGACAAATTTCCCCGCTCGATCCTGCCGCGCACCTTCGACTTCGGTTTCGCCACCGGACTGATGGTGAAGGATGTCCGGCTCTGTCTCGAAGAAGCCAAGGCGCTGGGGCTCTCGATGGAAGTCGCCGAAGCGGTCGGGCGTCTCTGGGAGGTGGTGATTCGCGAAATGGGCGCGGAGTCGGATTTTACCACGGCGATCAAGCCGATCGAAAAGGCCGCCGGCGTTGTGGTGGGAGGCAGCGCCGCAAAGAGTTAGGCGACGGGTCCTCACAACCACGGCGCGGGCTTGTCCATGGCGATCAGCGCCTCGACCTCGACGCGCGGCCGCACCACCGCATATTCGCGATCCCTGACCAGGACTTCCGGCACCAGCGCACGCGTGTTGTAGGTGCTCGACTGCACCGCTCCGTAGGCGCCAGCCGTCATGATCGCGAGCAGATCGCCGGCTTTTGGCTCCGGCATGCGCCGTCCGAGCGCGAGATAGTCGCCGCTTTCGCACACCGGTCCGACGACGTCGGCGACGATTTCGGTGCCGCCGTTCGCCGTTTGTCGAACCGGCAGGATGTCGTGATGGGCCTCGTACAGCGTCGGCCGGATCAAGTCGTTCATCGCGGCATCGATGATGACGAAATTCTTGCTGCCGCCATGTTTCACATAGATCACGCGGGCAACGAGAATACCGGCATTGCCGACGATCATCCGCCCGGGCTCGAACATCAGCGTGCAGCCGAGATTGTGCGTCACCCGCTTGACCATGGCGGCGTAGGCGGCAGGCACCGGCGGTGCTTCTCGATCAGCGTGATAGGGAATGCCAAGACCGCCGCCGAAATCGACATGCGAAATGGTATGGCCATCCGCGCGCAGGGTCTGCACGAAATCGGCCAATATCCTGAACGCCGCCTCCAGCGGCACCAAGTCAGTGATCTGGCTCCCGATGTGCACATCCACGCCGGTGACCTTGATCCCCGGCAGTTTCGCCGCGCGCGCATAGACGGCGCGCGCGCGGTCCAGCGGTACGCCGAACTTGTTCTCGGATTTGCCCGTCGAGATCTTGGCGTGCGAGCCGGAATCCACATCGGGATTGACCCGAACGGAGATTCGCGCCGTCCGCCCCTGTTCGCTAGCAAGCCCCGACAGCAACTCCAGCTCGGGTTCGGATTCGACGTTGATGCAAAGGATGTCCGCCTCAAGCGCGGCGCGCAGCTCGGCTTCGGTCTTGCCGATGCCTGAGAACAATATCTTCTCCGGCGCAAACCCCGCAGCCAGCGCGCGCTTCAACTCGCCGCCGGAAACCACGTCCGCGCCGGCCCCGAGTTTCGCCAGGGTGCGCAGCACCGACTGGTTGGAGTTCGCCTTCATCGCGTAGCACACGAGCGTCTTCTCGCCGGCGAATGCTTCGGTGAAGACCCGGTAATGGCGCTCCAGGGTCGCGGTCGAATAACAGTACAATGGCGTGCCCACCGCATCCGCCAGATCAATCAGGTTCACCGCCTCGGCGTGCAGCACGCCGTTGCGATAGTCGAAGTGGTTCATGGCGGGCTCAGTTACTGTTCAGGAGCGGATCGAGAATGAAGGATTTTCTGCTGCCCCTCGTCGCTGAGGGTGGCGCATCGGTCCCTTGATACGGGTTGAACACCCCCGGGCTGCTCGCAGCCGGCTCATGGTCAGCATTTTGCTGGGCGGCTGCCGCGGCCTGCGGAGGCGTGTTCGGCGGCAGGTCGAGCCCACCTTTGCGTCCGCAGCCACCGAGCGCGAGCACCGTCGCGCTCAACACGATGATAGTCCATCCCGGAGATCTCGGGCTGTAATTGCGAGTCACGACAACATCCCCAATGCGCGCGCACCATACAAACATTGCCTTGCTCTGGCGAGAGCCGGCGGGTGATGAAATTCCGTCGAAATTGTCGCTCTCGCCTTCTCAGCCCAACTTTTGCTGCTTTTCGAGCCGCCTGAGCCAGCCCTTCGCTTGCGCCAGCACGTTCTTCGGGGCGGTTCCGCCGTAGCTGCTCCTGCTCTTCACCGAGGCTTCCACCGACAGCGCGCCCACCGCGGCCGCCGTGATTCTCGGCTCAATCGCCTGCATGTCTTTCAACGGAAGCTGGTGCAGCGGCACGTCGGCTTTGGAGGCAGCCGCGACGATGCGTCCGGTAATGTGGTGGGCGTCCCGGAATGGCATCTTGAGCGTGCGCACCAGCCAGTCGGCCAGATCGGTGGCGGTGGAATAGCCTTCGCCCGCGGCGGCTTTCATCCGCGCCTCGTCGGGGATCATGTCCGTCACCATTCCCGTCATCGCCCGGATCGCCAGTGACAGCGCGCCGAACGCTTCCATGGCCGCCTGCTTGTCCTCCTGCATGTCCTTTTGATAGGCGAGCGGCAAACCTTTCATCACGATCAATAGCCCGGTGAGTGCGCCGATCACCCGGCCGGTCTTGGCGCGAACCAGTTCGGCGGCGTCAGGATTGCGCTTCTGCGGCATGATCGATGAGCCAGTGGTGAACTTGTCGCTCAAGCGCACCAGCCCGACGAGCGGCGAGGTCCAGATCACGATCTCCTCGGCAAATCGCGAGAGGTGAACGGAGGCGATCGCAACCGCGGACAACGTCTCGAGCACGAAGTCGCGATCTGAAACCGCGTCGAGCGAATTGGCCATCGGCCGATCGAAACCCAGCGCCTTTGCCGTCGCCGCTCGATCTATCGGAAAGGAAGTCCCGGCCAGCGCGGCGGCGCCCAGCGGCGACTCGTTGAGACGCTTGCGCGCGTCGGCGAACCGGCCGCGATCGCGTGCCGCCATCTCCACATAGGCAAGCAGATGATGACCGAAGGTCACCGGCTGGGCGGTCTGCAAATGCGTGAAGCCCGGCATGACGGTTGCGGCATGCTCGATTGCCCGCTCTATCAGAGCGCGCTGGAACGCCGCCAGTGCAGCATCCGTGGAGTCGATGGTGTCGCGGACATAGAGCCGGAAGTCGGTCGCCACCTGATCGTTGCGCGAGCGCGCCGTGTGCAGCCGCCCCGCGGCAGGCCCTATCAGCTCGCCCAGCCGGCCCTCGACATTCATGTGAATGTCCTCGAGCGCCCGCTTGAAATCGAACGATCCCTTCGCGATTTCTGACATAATCGTGTCTAGACCGGCTTTGATACTTTTCGCATCGTTAGGCGTGATGATACCTTGCGTGGCCAACATCGTGGCGTGGGCCTTGGACGCGGCGATGTCCTGGGCATACAGGTGGCGATCGACGTCGATCGAGACGTTGATTTCGTCCATGATGGCGTCGGGACGCTCCGTGAACCGGCCGCCCCACATCTTGTTGCTCATGATCGGTTGCTCATGATTATTGCCCGCCCGGGTTCAACACCGCGCCCGGTGTCCGGGCGCACCCGACTCCACCGGCAGTCTGCACATGCCTGCATAGCCGCATCTGATACAGGATGACAAACGATATGCCTCAATTACCCCCGCCCCGCCCCGCCGGCATGGGCCGGATTCCCGTCGCAATCGGGGCGGTGCTGATAGGCGCGCTCATCGGCTTCGCCGGGGTGTACGGATTCGGAGGACTGGACCGAGGCGCAAAGGGCGGTGATACCGCCTGCCGCGGCGCTGTTGACCTTGCACGCAAGCTCGCGCCGCTGGTCCATGGTGAGGTCGCCGCGCTGACCCTGGCGACGGCGCCATTGCGGTTGCCGGACCTCGCGTTTGAGGACGGCGAGCACAGACCGAAGAAGCTTTCCGACTGGCGCGGGCGCACGTTGCTCGTGAACCTTTGGGCGACCTGGTGCGTGCCATGCCGCAAGGAGATGCCCGCGCTCGACAGCCTGCAAACCAGGCTTGGCGGATCGGACTTTGAGGTGGTCGCCATCAACATCGACACCCGCGACCAGGAAAAGCCGAAGAACTTCCTCAGGGAGGCCAACCTGACGCGGCTCGGTTTCTTCAACGACAAGGAGGCCAAGGTTTTTCAGGACCTCAAGGCCGTGGGTCGGGCGCTTGGAATGCCGACCTCGGTGCTGGTTGACCGCGAAGGCTGCGAAATCGCCACCATTGCCGGACCGGCGGAATGGGCCAGCGATGACGCGATCAAATTGATTACGGCGGCGGTGAAACCGATCGCAGCCGGTTTTTAGCAGCGCTAGGCGCTGAGATCGATGTTGCCGCCGATTCCGGGGCCGACATTGGCAAGCGAGCTTTGTTGCGCACCGCCCAACAAGGTGAGAACCGCGGACTTCTCGGCATCGGCGTTGGATTTGAGGATAGTGGCTGCGATCTGCGTCTGCACATTGCCCGCCTGAGCGGCCAGCAAGCCGGTAACCAGACTTATCGTATCCATACGCAGAACTCCCCAGAACGCCCGCGAGCGTACACGCGCAAAGGTTAACGAATGCTGTCTCCGGCGCAGTTTGGTGCGCTCGCAATGACAGCGGTGTCGTTCCTGCGAAAGCAGGGACCCATGCGCCGTGCCGTTCGTTTGGAGAGACGCTGTTCGATGACTTTGGCACAAACGACGTCCTGTGGTTATGGGTCCCGCATCGCGCTTCGCTTGTGCGGGACGACGGCGGTGGATTTGGTTTCGAACGGCCGCGACGACGGCAGGTGCTCGTCATTGCGAGCGAAGCGAAGCAATCCATGGCACGTCCGCAAGGAAGATGGATTGCTTCGCTGCGCTCGCAATGACGGTTGTGGGTTGGCAGGAAACACACACAGCTGTCATTCCCCGATGTGCAATTGCACATCGTGGATGCGCCACTTGGCGCAGGCCCGGAATCCATAAGCACGGACGGGGGTGATGGATTCCGGGCTCGATGCTGCGCATCGCCCCGGAATGACGGCGGTGGATTGGTTTGCTGTTTGCGGTGACCGGCGCATGTGAGTCCGCGCTCCCGCGGCGCGGATGCGTCCGAGTTGTGCATGTTGGCTTCGCCCGAAGAAGGGCGTGGGGAATGCCGGGTGTTTGATGCACCCGCAGTCTCGCGTGCAAAAGTTGTAGAGAGCACACGAGGTCGTCACCACAGGCTCACCGGACTGACCCGGCATTCCCGCACGCAATGGTTTTAACGGTTTCCTTCGTGATCTCCTCGGTGATCGGGCTTGGTTGTCACCGTCGTCTTGCGTTTACCGCAAAACTTGACGCCAGCGTCGAGGCGTCAGGACCACACGACTTCGCCGTCCGCATCAGCACCGTTCGTCAGCCGTGCTATCAGCGTCCACCGCATCCCGTGCCCAGCGTCCGTGACGATCGCGAAACGCCCCTCTCGTGGGACGGGATGGCGCGAGTTGTAGAGTTGATTTGGGCCCGTGGAGAAGCCGAATATTTTTCCGGAAGGGACTGGACCACCCAAATCACGTTGATCGCAAACGAGAATTTCGCGCCTGCGCGCAACGGTCCGCACGGTGGGGAGGGGCCGCTATTTTCAGGACGGGCGTGGGTCTCGGCTCTGCGCCGCAACTTCCAGGGAGCGCCTCCGCCACACGATGGGTGTGGCCGGATGCTGCGCAACGCCCAATTTGCTCATTGGATTTTCAGCCGCGCAAAAACCATGTAGCTGGCGGGGTCGCCGTATTCGGATTTCAAGGAGTCGGGGATGGCGTAGCGACTCGCGAGCGCACCGACTCCGAACTTCATATTTTGCGTGCGGATAAAGTCGTAGATGCCTCCCACTGAGACCTTGCTGACAGTAAAGACCGGATGCG
>JBJMTO010000010.1:0-5325 GCA_045811665.1 Bradyrhizobium sp. | reverse complement strand
TCTTCCGGATTGGCGCTTTCGGACAGGATGCCGACGGTGTGGCGAAGCCAGGCAAAGGCGTTGGATTCGTGCTTGAGCCGCTCGGTCGGCGAGCCCATGCCTTCCTTGTAGAACGCGTGGGCAGCGATGCCGAATTCGGCGATCTGGTTCATCTCCTCGGTGCGGATCTGCAGCTCGACGCGCTGCTGGCCGGGACCGATCACGGTGGTGTGGATCGAACGATAATCGTTCTGCTTCGGCGTCGAGATATAGTCCTTGAAGCGTCCGGGCACCACCGGCCAGGTGGTATGCACGACGCCGAGCGCGCGGTAGCAGGCCTCGACATCCTCCATCACGACGCGGAAGCCGTAGCTCTCGGACAAGTGCTCGAAGCCGACCGAATTGCGCTCCATCTTGGTCCAGATCGAAAACGGCTGCTTGCGACGGCCGTATACACGCGCGACCACGCCGTTCTTCTGCAGATTCTTCGAAAGCTGGCTTTCGATTTCGCCGATCAAATTGCGATTCCGCTCCGCCAGCGAATCGAGCCGCTGCATCACTACGGTGTAAGCTTCCGGATCGAGCGAACGGAACGAAAGGTCTTCGAGTTCCTCCCGCATCTCCTGCATGCCCATCCGTCCGGCAAGCGGTGCGTAGATGTCGAGCGTCTCCTCGGCAATGCGATGGCGAGAGGCCGGCGGCACGAACTCCAGCGTGCGCATGTTGTGCAGGCGGTCGGCGAGCTTGATCAGCAGCACGCGAACGTCGTCGGCGATCGCCAGCAGCAGCTTTCGCAGGTTCTCGGCCTGCTTGGCTTCGCGCGATACCAGTTCCAGCCGCTTCAGCTTGGTCAGTCCCTCCACAAGGGCGCCGATCTCCGGCCCGAAGATGTGATCGATCTCGCCGCGGGTAGCCTCGGTGTCCTCGATGGTGTCATGCAGCAAGGCTGCGACGATGGTGGCGTCGTCGAGCTTGAGATCGGTGAGGATCGCGGCCACCTCGAGCGGGTGGGAGAAATAGGGGTCGCCAGACGCGCGGGTCTGGGCGCCATGCGCCTTCATCGCGTAGACGTAGGCGCGGTTCAGCAAGTTTTCATCGGTGTCGGGGTTATAGGTGCGGACGCGTTCGACCAAGTCGTACTGCCGCATCATGCGCGGTCGCGGCGGCTTTACCGGCCTGACCTGCAGTGCCGAGGACGGCGCGACGGCGACCGTTTCGGTCGCAGCCTGCATCTGCGGTGTGCTGCGGCGCCAATTCGCCATGGAGAATCACTGCCTTCAACGTGCGCGACCGAAGCGGCCGGCCTTCATACCTAGTTCGTCCCGGAGCGTAGATGCACCCTTCTGGGCCACAAAAGCGCTCGATTTAGGACACCCGGGCATAGCCGATGTCGCCCGGCGCTCCCCGCGAACGGAAAGCAACCAACGCGGGAATCTGCCCGAGCCCGTGCCCGCACATGGTAACCATGAAAAGGTCAACAAAAGCAAAGGCCCGGATCGACGTCCGGGCCTTGTATATAGAGACGGAGTTTTCAGCCGTTCAGAGGTGCGGCTTACTCGTCTTCCTCGGGCTGCTCTTCCGGTGGAGCCAGGCCCTCGAGGCCTTTTAGAAGCTCTTCTTCGGTCATCCGCTCGACGGCAACTTCGGTATCGTCAGCATCGACGCTGGCGCCGGCAGAACCGATCAATGGGACCGTATCCGGCTCCGGCTCGTCGACCTCGACAAATTTCTGCAGCGAATGAACCAGCTCTTCCCGCAGGTCTTCCGGGGAAATCGTGGAATCGGCAATTTCGCGCAGCGACACAACCGGGTTCTTGTCGTTGTCGCGATCGATCGTGAGTTGGGAGCCGGACGAGATCATGCGGGCGCGGTGCGCCGCCAAAAGGACCAGGTCGAACCGGTTGTCTACCTTGTCAATGCAATCTTCTACGGTGACGCGCGCCATCGACTGTCGCTCCGTTACATGGGACGAATGTGTTGATAATTCCGGGTAGTTATAGGGGCCGGCGCGGTTTCGCAAGGCTTCTTTTGCGATCTACCGCGCCTGGGGCTCGCGAGTGCCCCCCTCCTCCCTCCCCCTGGGTTAAAGGGCCAAGCATCGGAGGCCCACCTGCCGCAGGGCACAACCGCACCCGTTCAGGACAAGCGCGACAAGCCTGCCGGAGAAGAAGTCGCTTTATGCAAGGTGAAACTATTGGTGTTTTGGCCTTTGCCATACCACATATTGGTGGTGCGTTTCGGTGGCAATCACTGAAGTTTAAGCACGAAATTTGGAGGCGCTGCGGGTTTGCCACGGCGCGAAAATGTTAACAACCACGAGAGAATCCGATGTCGCCTTCGCCAACCAACAAGATTGCGCTCTTCATCGATGGGGCGAACCTCTATGCGACCGCCAAGACACTCGGTTTCGATATCGACTACAAGCGCCTGCTCAAGGAATTCCAGGCCCGTGGGACTTTGGTGCGCGCGTTCTATTACACGGCGATCATTGAAGACCAGGAATACTCGTCCATCCGCCCGCTGATCGATTGGCTCGATTACAACGGCTACACCGTCGTGACCAAGGCCACCAAGGAGTTCATCGACGCCAGCGGCCGCCGCAAGGTGAAGGGCAACATGGACATCGAGCTCGCCGTCAACGCAATGGAGCTCGCCGAGCATGTCGACCAGATCGTACTCTTCTCTGGTGATGGCGATTTCCGCTCGCTCGTCGAGGCGGTGCAGCGCCGGGGTGTGCGCGTCACCGTGGTTTCGACGATCTCCAGCCAGCCGCCGATGATCGCCGACGAGTTGCGGCGCCAGGCCGATGTGTTTACTGATCTGGTAGAATTGCAGTCGAAGATCGGCCGTGATCCGTCGGAACGCCCGGCGCCTCGTGAACCGCGCGAGCCGCGTGAGCCGCGTCACCACGCGCCGCAATTCCTGCAGCGTGCGACCACCATGGTGCCGAGGGCCGAGGCCGACGATTTCGACGATTGCGAGCGAGCCGGACGAAACCCCGCGGGGCCGCCAGCAGCCGCTGCCCAGCGTGCCGGGCGGCGCGCCCGACCGCAATTGCCCTCTCTGTCCGAGACTTCTCGGCTTTCGCGAGGCGGTGCGCACGCGTGAGCCGGGTTGGTTCAATTCACCCGTACCGTCCTTTGGCGATCCTGCGGGCCGGCTGTTGATCGTCGGCCTCGCGCCCGGCGTTCAGGGCGCCAATCGCACCGGCCGACCGTTCACCGGCGATTTCGCCGGCGACCTGCTCTATGCCACGCTGATCGAATACGGTTTCGCCGAGGGCATCTATCAAGCCCGCCCGGACGATGGACTGACGCTGCTCGATTGCCGGATCAGCAACGCGGTTCGATGCGTGCCGCCGCAGAACAAACCACTGCCTATCGAAATCAAAACGTGCCGGCAATTTCTGTCAGCAACCATGGCTATGATGGCAAACTTGCGCGCCATCGTTGCGCTCGGCCGAGTAGCGCATGAAACGACGCTAAAGGCGCTCAACGTCAGGAGCGCCGCTGCTCCGTTCGCGCACGGCGCCATTCACCGGGCCGGAGCCTTGACCCTTTACGACAGCTATCACTGCTCGCGGTACAACACGAATACCCGGGTGCTCACGCCGGAAATGTTTCGCAACGTATTTGCGAAGGTGCGCGCCGACTTGGATTGAGAAGATCGGGACAGGCAAAATGGCGGACGCACTGGCCGCCTTCACCAAAACAAACAGCTACGCCGGGTTTTGCTTCAACCACGCCAGCACATCGCCGGCGTTTCGATCCGGCGGAAACACCGGATAGAACACGTGGGTGATGTGTCCGCCATCAATGATCAGCGCGAGGCGCTTGATCAGGGTGAGCCCGGCCACCTCCATCGTCGGCAAACGAAGCGCGCGCGCCAGCTCGAGTTTCTCGTCCGACAAAACCGGGAATGGAAGATGCAGGCGCGACGCCATCTCGGTCTGATAGGTGTTGCTTTGCGTTGAGAGGCCGAACACGTGGCGGGCACCCGCCGCCTTCAGTTCCGCGAACAGATCGCGAAACGCGCAGGTCTGCGGCGTGCACCCTCGCGCGCCCGGGATCATGTCCCAGTCGTCGACCAGCGCGATCTTGCCGGGTTCGCCGGTTCTCGGATAGGCGAACACCACGGTGCGTCCTGGCAATGTCGACAGCGTCACCGATGTATCGTCGGTCGCAAACAGGCTGATCGGCGGAATCACCATGCCTGCAAGATGTGCCGCCTCGCCATCATCGGCAGGCGCCGGGATTTTGCTCCAATCGACCTCAAGCAGATTTCTCTGGATCATCGTGACCTCGGCTCGCTCAATCTATCCTCGCGCGCGAAGCAGCCGACCCTTTTCCCGGCTCCAGTCGCGCTTTTTCTCGGTTTCACGTTTGTCGTGCAGTTTCTTGCCCTTTGCCACGGCCAGCAACAGCTTGGCCCGGCCGCGTTCATTGAAATAGAGTTTCAGCGGGATCAGGGTCATGCCCTCGCGCTCGACCGCACCCATCAATTTGTTGATCTGCTTCTTGTGCAGCAATAGCTTGCGCGGCCGCTTCGGCTCGTGATTGAAGCGATTGGCCTGCAGGTATTCCGGGATGTTTGCGTTGATCAGCCAGATTTCGCCGCCCTTGGAATCAGCATAGGACTCCGCGATCGTAGTCTTGCCGTTGCGGATCGACTTCACCTCGGTGCCGGTCAGCGCGATGCCGGCCTCCACCGTATCCTCGATGGCATAGTTGAACCGGGCCTTGCGGTTTTCCGCGACGACCTTGATCGCGCGCTCGTTCTTTTCGGCCATGATTAGATTGTCTCAAGTAGACGTCAGGAGTAGCACTGCGGCGATAGCCATGCACGTCAAGAGTGTTTGAGCAAATCGCGAATCTCGGCAAGGAGCTCTTCCTGGCGGGTCGGTTTGGGCATCGCAGGGGCCGCTTCGTCCTTCCGCTTTAGCTGGTTTATGAAACGTATGATCATGAACAGCACGAAAGCGATGATCACGAAATTCAAGGTCAGCGTCAGGAAGTTTCCCCAAGCCAGCACCGCACCCTGCTTTTTCGCGTCCGCGAGATTGCTCGCCGTCACCTTGCCGGAAAGCGGCGTGAAGTAGTTGGAAAAGTCGAGCCCCCCGGTGATCGCGCCAATGATCGGCATAATGATGTCGCCGACCAGCGAAGTCACGATGCTCCCGAACGCCGCGCCAATGATGACCCCGACGGCCAAATCGACGACATTGCCCTTGATGGCGAACTCGCGGAATTCCTTCAACATCCGCAAATCCTTTTCCTCGGGGCCCTCGTGGCCCGGAGGAGCTTAGTTGATCAAGCCCGCATGCACCATGGCGCTGCGCACCGCCAC
>JBJMTO010000009.1:0-9493 GCA_045811665.1 Bradyrhizobium sp. | reverse complement strand
CTTCTCGGAAGTTTCGGGCTTGATCACCCGTTTCGCCAGCGCCATGGCTTCCTGTTCAGTGCGCTTCATGAAGGTAGGCGGAATCAGATAGCCGCCGTTGACGAGCGCGTCGATGCCCATCACGGCCTGCAACGGCGCCACCGCTATGCCATGCCCGAACGCAATCGTAACAGTGTTCAGTTCGGCCCAGCGCTTCGGCAGGATCGGCGAGGCGCTCTCCGGCAATTCTGTGCGCAACCGGTCAAGTTGTCCCAGCTTGCGCAGGAAAGCCTTGTGCGCTTCGACGCCCTGCGACAGCGCGATGCGGGCGGCCCCGACGTTAGAGGAGTAGTGGAACACCTCTTTCATGTTGATCATGCGTCCGAGCGCGTGATCGTCATGGATCGTGAACTTGCCATAGCGCAACGGGCCGCGCGCGTCCCACATCGAGTTGAGATCGAACTTGCCGGAATCCAGCGCCATCGCCAGCGTGAACGCCTTGAAGGTGGACCCCATTTCGTAAACACCGGTCGTCAATCGATTGATGCGATCGGGATCATGCGCCTCTTTCGGATTGTTGGGATCGAAATCCGGAAGCGACACCATCGCCACGATCTCGCCGGTCCTGACGTTTGAGACCAGTCCGGAGGCCGCCTTGGCCTTGTACTTCTCCTTGGCCTTGAGAAGCTCGTCGCGGAGCGCGTGCTCGACGCGCAGATCGACCGACAATTCGACCGGGCGCTGCAGGCGGTCGGTAGCGAAGCCGGCGCGATGCAGATCGGCGAGGCCGTTGCTGTCGAGCCACTTCTCCATTCCAGCGATGCCCTGGTTGTCGATGTTCACGAGCCCTATCAGATGCGCGACTTCGTTTCCGGTCGGATAGACGCGTTTGTTCTCGCGCAGGAAACCTATGCCGGGAATTCCGAGACGGTGGATCGCCTGTTGCTGCGCCGCTGTGATCTCACGCTTCAGCCAGACAAACCCCTTTTTCGACGACAGTCGCTCGCGTATTTCGCCACCATCGAGATCGGGCAACGTCGCCGTGAGGAGTTCGACAGCTTCATCCTTTTCAATAATGCGGCGCGGCTCACCGAACAGGCTTGGCGCCTTGACGTCCGTGGCGAGGATCTCGCCGTTGCGATCGACAATATCCGGCCGCGCTGTCGCGATCGCATCCTGTGCCGTGCCGCGGCGCGCGCCGTGGGCGTCACCCACCGTCGCAAACATGATGAGGCGTCCCCCGATCACCGCATAGATTGCCGCGAACGCCACGATCGCGAAGCCTACACGCGCACGCGCTTTGGCGGCGCGATCGACGTTGCGCCCATACAGCATCGTGCGGATGATCCGCTGCCGCCACGGCCTGGGGATCAACTCGGTCATTGCGGTCTCCCCTGAGCCGGCACCGAACCGGTCACCAAGCTGGCATCGGCGGCGGCTTCGATGGTCTGGATCATCGCACCAATTGGGTCCGGATCGCCGGGCCTGACAAAATTCGGGGGCCGCTCGGGCAGGTTCTTCAGTGAATCGTACTGCGTGGCGCTCACCGGCTTCAGGCGCAAATGACGGTCCGCGAGGCCTTGCAATCGCTGCGGCGCATCCAGCTTTGCCCATTCGGCGCGCAGCACGGCGATGGCATCTCGCTGCTCACGGATTTCGGCATGTAGCCGCAGCACGCGCTCGGTGCGCGAGGTAGAGTCCATCTTGATCCGATAAACGTAGGCGGCCGCGAAGACCATCGCCGCGATCACGAGGAGGTGGACCATCCGCATCTCAGCCTCCCCTCATCACGTGATCCAGGGTGGGCCACGCCGGCAACGCAGGTACCGGATGTGCAGGCGCGTCTGTGCGCTCGCCGGCGCGCAGTTTTGCGGAGCGCGCTCGCGGATTGGCGGACACCTCGGCCTCGTTGGGCGTAACCGGACGTTTCGTCAGGAGATGAAAGCTAGGAGCAGCCTGCGCTAGCTCCGGCAGATGTCGCGATCCCCCTCCAACCTTGGCCCGCTCCACAAGGAAGTTCTTGACTATTCGATCTTCCAGGGAATGAAACGACACAACTATGAGCCGCCCGCCCGGCTTCAGCACGCGCTCGGCCGCGGACAGCGCCAGGTGCAATTCGTCCAATTCCTGATTGACAAAAATGCGAAGCGCCTGAAACGTCCGCGTGGCCGGGTGGATTTCCCCAGGCTTCGACCGCACCACACTGGCGACGATGTCGGCCAGCATACGGGTGGTCTGGACGGGCGCCTGTTGACGCGCCGCAACGATGGCGCGCGCGACGGCGCGGGAACGGCGCTCTTCGCCGAAGATGTAGATGATGTTCGCGAGAACGACCTCGTCGGCTTTCGCGATGACATCCGCCGCGGTTGGACCGTGGTGACCCATTCGCATATCCAGCGGACCATCGAGCCGAAACGAGAAGCCGCGTTCGCTCTCGTCGAGCTGCATCGAGGATACACCGACATCCATCACCACCCCGTCGACGGCGCCAACGCCCTGAGCTGCGCAAATGTCAGCGAGTTCGGAAAACCGGCCCTCCACCAGCGCCAATCGGCCCCCCGACTCTTCTACCAGATCGAAACCGCCGGCGATCGCCGAGCGATCACGGTCGATCCCGATGACGCGCGTTCCCGGAACGGCAAGAATGCCGCGGCTATAACCGCCGCCGCCAAAAGTGGCGTCGACAAAGATGCCGCCGTCGCTCGGCGCGAGCATCTCCGCCGCTTCACGGCCAAGGACAGGAATGTGACGTCGGGCCGGATTCATGCGCCGCCTCCCGGAGCGGTCCGGATTGATGCCCAACAAGTGCCCTGGTGCAGGGCCAGTGCGGCTGGAACTCGCATACTTAGCCCAGTTTTTCGGCTTGAAAACCCAAGCCAGCGCGCCCTTGCCGGTCTCTCGCGGTCCAAAACGGGCCGCCTGATTTCCCGATGCCATCTCTTGGGCTGCCATGGGGTTTCGAGCGTCAATGCGGCCTCGGCCGTCCCCCGGGACTGGTTCGGCTGTTCACTACTCAGTAACGGCAGTTAGCGTTAAGAAAGCGTTCCCGCGAAGTGACAGTTGCGGCTGCGACCACGACCGCAGAAAAGACAGTAATGGGAATGGTGATGCGTCCCGCACACACTCCGCCAAAATCTGGCGCTCGGAGAGCTCGTACGTTGCGCTCCCGGTATCGTAAAGGAATAGTAAACAGATTCGTCATGAACCGATTTTATTGCCGTTCTCTTGCCCCCTTTGAGTTGATTCAATGTCGTCCGGTTCGTTCGCCTCTGGTGGTGTTAGCTCGAAGCGTCAGCGTGCCCTCCCGATACCGGGGGCGAGCGCGACCATGAAGGCATTCACCCCGGATTCGTCGATCGCCTCCGACGTCATCCCATCGCCTAATTTCGGCGACCGCAAAGACGGGCGGGCGCCGGATATGATCCTGCTGCATTATACCGGCATGCCGGATGTCGAGGGTGCGATCGCCCGATTGTGCACGGCCGGCACCGAAGTTTCGGCTCATTACGTCGTTCTGGAAGACGGCCGCATCGTCCAATGCGTCCCGGAAGCCAAGCGCGCCTGGCATGCAGGCATCGCCCACTGGGCAGGCGAGGAAGACATAAATTCCTGCTCCATCGGGGTTGAGATCGTCAACCGCGGCCACGATTGGGGTTACCCTGAGTTCCCGCTGCGCCAGATCGCCGCCGTGATCGCGCTGTGCCGTGGCATCATGCTGCGACGAAAAGTGCCGTCGCATCGCGTGCTCGGGCACTCCGACGTGGCTCCCTCGCGGAAGATGGATCCGGGCGAAAAGTTTCCGTGGCATTCGCTGGCCAACTCCGGCGTCGGCCATTGGGTGCAGCCGGCGGCGATCGTGCGGGGCCAACCGCTTAAGCTCGGCACGGTCGGTGACGACGTCCTCAAGCTGCAACAGGGGCTGGCGCGATACGGCTACGGCGTCCCGGTCAGCGGAACATACGATGGAACGACGATGCAGGTGGTCACCGCATTCCAGCGCCATTTTCGCCCTCTGCGCGTCGACGGCATCGCCGATCATTCGACGCTGACCACCTTGCAGGCGCTGTTGGCCAACCTCTCGCCAGGCGCCAACGTCGCCGCCGCGGGCTAGGATCTAAATTTCATCTCAACAAGGCTGCGTTATCTCCTTGACGACAAGAGCCGCAGCTCCCATCACAACGGGGTCAGTCGGCCGGACGGCCGCTCCGGCGATCACCGAAAGGTGGCTGGAGAGGAAAGTCCGGGCTCCATCGACATACGGTGCCGGATAACATCCGGCGGGGGTGACCCCAGGGATAGTGCCACAGAGAACGAACCGCCTCATCTTCGGATGCGGCAAGGGTGAAAAGGTGCGGTAAGAGCGCACCGCGGGTCCGGCAACGGAGCCGGCATGGCAAACCACACCGGGAGCAAGACCGAATAGGGACGGCAACGCGGCGCGTTCGCTCCATGAGCGATAACACCGCAGGGCGATGTCAGGCTCGCCGTCCGGGTAGGTTGCTCGAGGCAACGCGCAAGCGGTGTCCCAGAGGAATGGCCGTCACGCATCGCCCGCGCAAGCAGGCGGTGCCCTACAGAACCCGGCTTACAGGCTGACTGATGTTCGAAATGAGGGGTTCGGCGCAACACGCCGGGCCCCTCACCAGTTTATGCGCCTGCAACGATCTTCTGCAGCAACTCCGCCAGCCCTTCCGGCGCGGTGACGTGATGTTTCCCCTTATGACGGCGAGTGATCGAACTTCAGAGCTTCACGCCTTGCCCGCAGCTTCATGCGGCCCGCTACGCCTGCTCCCAGCACATACATCCAGCCTTCATGAAAATCGAACGAATGCGAGTTGAAGAGCGAGGTGAAAACATTCTGCACCGGTCCGTGAAATCACGACGAACATCATGTTGAGCACGAAGCTTGCGGCCATCGCGGCGAACAGCGCGGCGAGCGCAATTCCGACCACAGCGTGCCGACCAGGGCCAAGGCGAACATGCCGATCGGCAGAAGCGATACCGGGCGCTTCAATGACTGCAGGAATTTGCCCGGCTCGACAGTGGGAACCAGCGCCACCACCCACAACGCTGCGGCGATCACCACACCGGTGGTCCGACCATGGCAGCAACAGCGCGATCAGGACCGTCAGCAGATCGACGTTCAGAATTCGCGCGGCCGGGTCGTGCCAGGCGGAAAGTACGAGCGAAAAACCGGAAAGCCTGGTCTCTCGCGTTACGGCGTCGGTCATCTTGGCCCCTTGCGCAAGGCGAACAGGCATCCGGCAAAAGGCGTCGGACGCGGGCGATCCACGGCGAATGAACCCATGCAGATCCAGCGCCGCTATAAATCCATCACGGGCGATCCGCAACACGGGCGTAAGGCTAATGCGCCGGCTCGGTGGAGGCCGACACCGGCTTTTTCAGCAGCAGCACGAGGACGCTGAGTCCGAAGTAAAACAGCGTCAGCATGAAGAACGCATCGCCATATCCCATCACCACGGCCTGGCGATGGACGATCTGGGACAGTTGCTTCATCGCCATCAGCGCGGCATCGCCCATCCCCTGCAGGCGCTGGGTCAACATGTTGAGCGTTTCGGTCGCGCTGGCATTGCCCCAGGTCACCCTCTCATGCAAGCGGGCGATATGCAGGTCAGTCCGCTCGTTAAGCACCTGGTTGATGACCGCCAATCCGACGGCGCCGCCGAGATTGCGCGTGAGGTTGAACAGCCCCGAGGCATTCTTTACGCGATCAGGCGGCAGCGTTCCCAACGCAATGGTGTTGGTCGGCACCATCGCCAACATCATGCCGATCCCGCGCAGGATCTGCGGCACCAGCAGTTCGTAGAAATCGTACTCCCGCGTGATCCAGGTCATTTGATAGGAGCCGAGCGCAAAGATGATGAGCCCGGTGGCGATGATCAGGCGCAGGTCGACGCGCTGCATCAGCCGGCCGACGATCGGCGCGGTGATGAACATGGTGATCCCCGAGACGAACATCGTCTCGCCGATCATCAACGCACTGTAGCCGCGCACTTCGGCCAGATAGCGGGGATACATATAGGTGAGGCCGTAGAGGCCTATGCCGACGCAGAACGAAATCAGGCAGCCGACCCCGAAGTTGCGATCTGCGAAAGTCCTGATGTCGACGATCGGTTCTTCGGCACTCAGCACACGGTAGAAGAAGGCGATCGCGGAGATCGCACAAATCGAAGCGCAGACCGCTACTGACGTATCCTGCAGCCATTCATATTGCGGTCCCTCCTCAAGCACGTATTCGAGCGAGCCCAGAAACCCCGCCATGAAGATCAGGCCCCACCAGTCGAAGCGTTCGAGCAGCGCGAAATTCGGCTCGTCGAAATCCACCAGCGCAAGCACCCCGACAGTGATGCCTATCCCCGGCACGATGTTGATGAAGAAGAGCCAGTGCCATGACATCGCATCGGTGATGTATCCCCCGATCGTGGGTCCGATGGTCGGCGCCAGCGTCGCAACCAGACCGATAATGGGGCCGACGATATGGAACTTCGAACGCGGGAATACCGTGTAGGCAGAGGCGAACACGGTGGGGATCATGCCGGCTCCCAGGAATCCCTGCAGCGCACGCCAGAGGATCATCTGCTCGATGGTGGAGGCAAGTCCGCACAGGAAGCTTGCGATGGTGAAGCCCGCGGCCGAGATCGCAAACAGCAAGCGCGTGCCGAATGCGCGCGACAGGAACCCGGACAGCGGAATCGCGATCACCTCCGCGATCAGATAGGCGGTCTGTACCCAGGAGACTTCGGTCGAACTGGCCGAGAGGCCGGCCTGGATCTCGTTGAGCGATGCCGACACGACCTGGATATCCAGGATCGACATGAACATCCCGAACACCATGATCAGAAACGCAAACAGCCGACGCGGTGGAATCCGATCGGCTGCAGCCGCGGTCATCATGCCAGGTGGGGCGGTGGTGGCGTCAGCCATTGAATCTACTGCTCAGGTTCGGGTGCTGGCCCGAACTCGCTGGGTCATTTCGGGTGGATCGTGGCGTCCAGGTCGGATTCGCTCTCGGCGTCGACCGCGCCTTCTCGGGTATCGACGGTGGCATATACGGACATCCCGGCGCGCAGCAGGTTCTGTCTGGCGACCTCCTTGGGAACTCTCACGCGAACCGGAAGCCGCTGCACGATTTTCGTGAAGTTGCCGGTCGCGTTATCCGGCGGCAGGAGTGTGAACACCGATCCGGCCGCGGGCGAGATGCTGTCGACCACGCCGGCGAATTTGCGGTGGCCGTAGGCGTCGACTGAAATCTTTACCGGCTGGCCCGGACGGATGCGCTTGAGTTGCGTCTCCTTGAAGTTGGCATCGATGAAGACTTCATTGAGCGGCACGAGGTTGCCCAGTCGCTGCCCCATGCTGACGAAGTCGCCGATGTTGACCAGACGGTTGGAAAAGGTGCCGTCGACCGGGGCGCGAACCGCGGTGAACTCGAGGTCTCGCTCGGCCTTGGCAAGGGCGGTCTGCAATTCCGCAAGCTGCGCGCGGGCTTCCGCCTGTTGCGCCTTGGTAACTTCGACGTTGTCGCGCGCAGCGTCGTAGGCGGCCTGCGCCGCTTTCATGGCGGCGAGGCCCTGATCGCGGCTGGCTTCCGACACCTCGAAGGTCGCATGCGAGGCAAATCCCTTGGCGCTCAGCGCCTGCTGCCGCTCGAAATCGAGGTCAGCGCGCTTCAACGCCGCTTGAGCAGAGGCGAGTTGCGCCCTGGATTGCGCGACCGCGCTTTCAAGTGCGCCGGCCTGACGCCCGATCCGATCGATGGCGGCCTGCTGGGTCACGATCTTGCCGCGCGCGGCATCCGCCGCAATCCGGTAGTCGCCGTCGTCGATCCTGAAGATCACGTCGCCCGTCCGCACCACAGCGTTGTCGGCGGGAAGGATCGCCGCGACATGCCCCGACACCCGCGCGCCCAGCATCGTGTTGTTGGCGCGCACATAGGCGTCGTCGGTCGAAACGTAGAAGCGCCCTACCAGCGCGTAGTTCACGCCGTAAGCTGCGGCGGCAAGTGCAAGCAGTGCGCCTATTCCGAGAGCGATCAGTTTGCGCTTCCCGGACCTGGATGCAGCCCGAGTTGCGGGCGCACTGGCCGCTGCGGCCGGCTTTTCGATCCCGGGTTTCTCTCCGCTTGGTGCAGCCGGCATTTCGTCCCGCCGGACGACCGTCTCTTCCGAAAACTGGGTTCTGGGCAGATCCGTGACGGGGTCACGCATCCCAGCATCATCCAGCGAGTCCGGTTCGCTCCGAAGCATGCGTGCGGATTGCTCTCTGGCTGCGGCCATATAAGGCCTCCCGATTCATATTGCCGCGCACAATGAGGCGAATAAGCCCGCGCGGGGCAATGCCAAGCTCCAAATTAGATTGACCGAACGGTTCGGTCAAGATATTTAAGCTGAGATCATAGACCGAACCTTTGCATCGGCGGCATTCCCAGCCATGAAATCTTTCCAGAATAGCTAAACCAATGGTTGCAACTCACCCCTCCTCACTCCAGCCCGCGGATGAAGACAGCTCCAAGCGACGGCAGATTCTCGACGGCGCCAGCAAGGTGTTCCTGGATCTCGGATTCGACGGCGCCAGCATGGGCGAGATCGCCCGCGCCGCCGGTGTTTCCAAGGGCACGCTCTACGTCTACTTCGCTGACAAGAACCGGCTGTTCGAAGCGATTGTCGAGCGCGAAATGCTCGATCAGCAGAAAGTCGCTTTCAATTTCGACCCGCAACGGGACGTGGCGACCACCCTGTGTGAGTTCGGCAACGCCTATATCCAATTGCTGTGCCGGCCGGGCGGCGGTTCGGCGATCCGCACCGTGATGGCGATCGCGGAGCGAATGCCGGACGTCGGCCGCCGCTATTATGAGAACGTGCTGGAGCAAACGATCAACCGCCTCGCCTTCTATCTCGAAGCGCATGTGGCAACAGAGGAGCTTGCGATTTCCGACTGCAAGCTGGCCGCCTCGCAGTTCATGCAGATGTGCCAGGCCTCGCTGTTTCTGCCTTTCATTTTCCAGGCCGCCCCGCCGCCGCCTCCCGCGCGCATCGCCGAAGTCGTGCAAAGCGCCACCCGAATGTTCCTGGCGGCGTATGGCACGAAGCCGGCCTGAAGGGGTCAGCGATGCCGTTCGACCACTTCCTTGCAAACTCCCTCCTGGGGTGATGGGTCCCGCATCGCGCTTCGCTTGTGCGGGACGACAGCGGTGGATTTGGTTTGTCGTCATTGCGAGCGTAGCGAAGCAATCCATGGGGCATCCGCGACGAAGCTGGATTGCTTCGCTGCGCTCGCAATGACGGCAACCAAATCCACCGCCGTCGTCCCGCACAAGCGAAGCGCGGTGCGGGACTCATAACCACAGGACCTAGTTTGCGAGGAAGTCATCGAACAGCGTCTCTCAACAGGAGCGACACGGCGTATGGGTCCCTGCTTTCGCAGGGACGACACCGATGGCTAACGCACCACGTCTGCGCACAGGAGCGAGCACGACGGACCATTCGCCGTCATT
>JBJMTO010000008.1:0-37963 GCA_045811665.1 Bradyrhizobium sp. | reverse complement strand
CTGAGGTCTGGGTTTGATCCCAACCGGACTCGGCGCGAGAGGTTGATGTAAATCAACCGACCTCATGCGCTCGCTCACGTCGCGCAGCAGTGCGGGACGCAATGGCAAGATGCGGTTTCTGCGTGAGCCGCATTGTCACTTCCGCTGATTGAGAGAACTGGCGCGCCCGAAGAGATTCGAACTCCTGACCCCCAGATTCGTAGTCTGGTGCTCTATCCAGCTGAGCTACGGGCGCGTTTTTCGCGAGGCATTTCAGGGCGCAAGCCCGGTGATGCCGCATTGCATTCGGAAAAGTTTCAGCGGTCGCGAAAGCGCGCCATAGCTACCGGCTCCGGCCAAGCTTGGCAAGCTCCGACCAGCCCGCTCCTGCTCCTCCATCCAGAGCGAAAAGCCGAAGGAAAGCGGCCTATACGGCTATACGGGATCAATCAGGGTGCGCGACCGCCGCCTTCAGGCCCGCGCCCGTTCGTTCCGCACGCTCAGCAGTTCCACCGGGCGGTCCGGGATGGATAGCCGGAACGTGGCGCCGATGGTGCCTTCGACCAGATGGATGTCGCCGCCATGGGCACGCACCAACTCGGCGGCGATCGCAAGGCCCAGCCCGCTGCCACCCTGCCGACCCGAACTCTGGAAGGCCTCGAACAGATGCTCGCGAGCCGCGTCGGAAATGCCGGGGCCGGTGTCGGAGATCTCCAGGATCGTGACGGTGCCCTCTCGCCGCCCGGTGATCCGGATCTGGGCCGCAGCATCGCCGACTGGCCTGTTCTCCAGCGCCTGCGCCGCGTTCCGCACGAGGTTGAGCAGCACGCGAAACAACTGATCCGGGTCGGCGTCGATGGTGAGCCCGCGCTCGATCGCGCTGACCCAGGTGATGGAGGCATCCGCCCCTAATCCCACGGTTTCGCGCACCTCCGCGACGATCGGCTCGACCGGCATCATGCGCCGGTCGGGCGCGGCCTCCTGGGCGCGACCGTAGGACAGCGTCGATTGGCAGAACGCGATCGCGCGCTCCAGCGAACGCATCAGCTTCGGCGCGAAACGCTGGACCCGCGGATCCGGCACGCTGGCGAGCTGGTCGGACAGCAATTGGGACGATGCCAGCAGGTTGCGCAGATCGTGGTTGATCTTCGAGACCGCAAGCCCAAGCGCGGCAAGCCTGCTCTTCTGATGCAGCATCGAGACCAGATCGCGCTGCATGTCCGACAATTCGCGTTCGGCGACCCCGATCTCGTCGCCGCGCTGGCTCGGCACGATGATGCGGGCCGAACTCTCGGGATTCTCGTGGAAGGCAACCAGGCTTGCCGTCAGGCGCCGCATCGGCTGCACGAACAGATAATGCAGGGCCAGGTAGACCAGCGCCGCCGTAAGTACGGCGATGCCGAGCGAGACCAACAGCAGGTTGACCGAAAATCGGTACATCGCCTGACGCAGCGGCGCCTCGTCGATCACCACCTCGATGAACTGCGCCGAGCCGGGGGCGGGCCCGATCACCCGAATCGACTGATTGCCGGTTTCCAGCATGATTTCAAAGGAATCGACGATCGCGGACCAAACCGTCATCGATCGCATGTCGTAGTCGTGGTCGATGGCGGGCGGCAGATCGGCGCTGGCGAGAAGCCGGCGCTGCTGTCCCATCTTGATGGCCACCGCGCGCGCACCGATGCTGTCGAGAATCTGCCGGGCCAGCGACTCCGGCACCATGCCGGAAGGCACGGCATCGAGCACCAGCGCGGCCGTGTTTGCCGCAGCCAGCCGATCGTTCAGCCGATTGATCCGGAAGTTCGCGATCGCCGGCACATAGATCAGTACTTCCGCGATCATGACCAGCGGAATGGTCAGCAGCAGCAGTTTACCCGACAGCCCAAGCCGACGGAGCGGCCTGGCTCGCCTCGTTTCGAGGGTTGGCTGTTTCTGATTCTCGGACACGATCTCTGCCTTCGCGGCTGTTTCGAGCATGCGACCGGCCCCATCATCGGTCAAATTACGGATCGCTAATCTCCCGCGGTTCCGCGAATGCAGTGCCGGCCGGGCAAGCTGCCATGCTTGCAACGAAAACACCGCGAAGATTGTGTTATTCGGACAGTTATGGATGGAAATTGCGCCGTTTCGAAGGGCTGAAAACGCTACCTGCCGCGACGTTGACGAAAACTGGCCGCTCCCGTATAAGCCGCGCCAATTGTCCGCGATGACCGGCTCGACCGGGGCAGCTCACGATAGGCCGCAAATGGCCCGCTTTGGGCCTGCCGTCAACGGACTTACCTCATTATCAGGCATAATTGCCGGGTCAGCGGAGAACGAGCCGTGAAGCGGACTTATCAACCCAGCAAACTGGTGCGCAAGCGTCGTCACGGTTTTCGTGCCCGCCTTGCGACCACCGGCGGCCGTAAGGTTCTCGCCGCTCGCCGCGCCCGGGGCCGCAAGCGTCTGAGCGCCTGAGCCGGGCTTCCCGGAGATTCCATCATGGATCGGTTAAGGCAGCGGGCGGACTTCCTCGCCGTTGCCAATGGCGCGCGGGTCAACAGCGCTGCCTTCGTGGTGCAAGCTCGCCGCCGCGACGATGACGGCCCGATCCGCGTCGGTTTCACGGTTACGAAAAAGAATGGCAACGCCCCCGAGCGCAACCGCATCCGGCGTCGGCTTCGCGAATTGGTGAAGCGGCTCGACGTCGTAACAATGCGACCGCACAGTGATTATGTGCTAGTCGGCCGTCGTGCCGCGCTGCACCGCGACTTCGCCACGATGCTCGACGATCTCCGCTCGGCGCTGCAACGCGTTGAGCGCCAACCATCCAGGCCGCGTCACGACGCAAGCCGCCATCCGAATTGAATGACGAGAGCCTAAACGATGACCGATAATCGCAACACCATCCTCGCCGTCATTCTGTCCGGCCTCGTGCTGATCGCGTGGCAGTATTTCTACAATATGCCGCAGATGGAGAAGCAGCGCGCCCAGCAGGCGCAGAGCGAGTTGGCCAAGCCTGCGCCGCAGGCTGGAAGCTCGGCCGCCCCGCAGACCGGCGCGAGCCCGTCGCCAACCGCCAACGCTCCCGCTCAACCCGGATCCAACGCGCCGCCGGTCAGCCGGGATACCGCGATCGCAGCAGCACCGCGGGTCAAGATCGAGACCCCGCGGCTGACCGGCAGCATCTCGCTCAAGGGCGCACGGATCGACGATCTATCGCTGGTCCAGTTCCGCGAGACCGTCAACCCGGCCTCCCCCGCGATCGTGCTGTACTCGCCTTCCGGCACCGCCGCTCCTTATTACGCCGAGTTCGGATGGGTGGGAGCCAGCGGCTCGACGGTGAGAATACCCGACCAGAATACGGTGTGGCAGCAGGAAGGCGCGGGAACCCTGACGCCCAGCACGCCGGTGACGCTGAAGTATGACAATGGCGAGGGGCTCACGTTCCGCCGCACGGTTTCGATCGATGACCGCTATCTGTTCACCATCAAGGATGACGTCAGCAACGTCGGCAACGCGCCGGTCACGCTGTATCCGTTCGCGCTGATCTCGCGCCACGGCACTCCGCAGGTCGAGGGCTATTACATCCTGCACGAAGGGCTGGTTGGCTATCTCGGCGACAAGGGCCTGCAGGAATACGGCTACAAGAAAATCGACGATGCCAAGGCGGTCACCTTCAAGGTCACCGACGGCTGGCTCGGCATCACCGACAAGTACTGGGCATCGGCGCTGTTGCCCAACACCAACGCGCAGCTACAGGCGCGGTTCTCGTCGAATCTCGTCGGCACGATGCGCACCTACCAGACCGACTATCTGGAGGATCCGCAGACCATCGCGATCGGCGGCACCGCCAGCGCCAACACGCGGCTGTTTGCCGGCGCCAAGGAAGCGAGCGTGGTCGGCATCAACTTCCCGCTGGCGGGACTTGGCGGCTACAACAAGCAGCTCGGGCTCAATCACTTCGATCTTCTGATCGACTGGGGCTGGTTCTATTTCATCACCAAGCCGATGTTCCTGGCGCTCGACTACTTCTTTCATCTGGTCGGAAATTTCGGTTTCGCCATCCTGATGGTGACGGTGCTGGTCAAGCTGCTGTTCTTCCCGCTCGCCAACAAATCCTACGCCTCGATGGCGAAGATGAAGTCGGTGCAGCCGCAATTGATGGCGTTGAAGGAGCGCTATCCCGACGACAAGGTGAAGCAGCAGCAGGAGATGATGGAGATCTACAAGAAGGAGAAGATCAACCCGATCGCCGGTTGCCTTCCCGTCGCATTGCAGATTCCGGTGTTCTTCTCGCTCTACAAGGTGTTGTTCGTCACCATCGAAATGCGTCACGCGCCGTTCTTCGGCTGGATCAAGGACCTGTCGGCGCCCGATCCGACCAATCTCTTCAACCTGTTCGGGTTGTTGCCTTTCGATCCGACGCATCTGCCGCTGTTCGGACCCTATCTCGCGCTTGGCGTCTGGCCGATCATCATGGGCATCACGATGTGGTTCCAGATGAAGCTGAACCCGACGCCGCCGGATCCGACCCAGAAGATGATCTTCGACTGGATGCCGTTGATCTTCACCTTCATGCTGGCCGGCTTCCCCGCGGGCCTCGTCATTTACTGGGCGTGGAACAACCTGCTCTCGGTGCTGCAGCAGAGCTTCATCATGCGCCGCAACGGCGTAAAGGTGGAATTGTTCGACAACCTCAGGGCGACGTTCGCCTCCAAGAAGGCGACCTAGGCCGCCACGGCAATATGACGGATCTGATCCGTCCGTGCGGGCGCGAACCGAGCCGGTCTTCGACAGCAAGGCTGGATCGCTTCGTGGCATCGCTCCTCGCAAGGACGAGCGCCTCGCATGAGCACCGTTGAAGATCCCACGCTGATCGAAGAAGGCCGCCGGCTGTTCGCCGGTGACTGGCAGTTCTTCTGGGCTTCGCCCTCGATCGAAACGCTGCCGCCGATGGCGGGCATCGAGGTGGCGTTTGCCGGTCGCTCGAACGTGGGCAAGTCCAGCCTCATCAACGCTCTCACCGGTCGCAACGCGCTGGCGCGGACCTCGCACACGCCGGGGCGAACCCAGGAGTTGATCTTCTTCCAGGGCCCGGACAATGCCGGTTTGCGGCTGGTCGATATGCCGGGCTACGGCTATGCCTCCGCGCCGAAGGCCAAGGTGGCGTCATGGACCGCGCTGATCCACAAATTCCTGCAGGGCCGCAGCAATCTGGCGCGCGTCTATATCCTGATCGATTCGCGCCATGGCCTGAAGGAAGTCGATCTTGACGTGCTCAAGACGCTGGACAAGTCGGCCGTGAGCTATCAGGTCGTGCTGACAAAGGCCGATCAGGTGAAGGCTCCCGAACTGGCCGCACGCCTCGCCGACGTGAAGGCCGCGCTTGAGAAGCATCCGGCGGCGTTTCCGGAAGTACTGACCACGTCGTCGCGCACCGGCGGCGGCATGCCGGAATTGCGCGCCGCCATGGTGCGTCTGCTGCGCGAACGCAGCTGATGCCGGGGCACCGCGCGTTCCGCATCCTTGTGATCATGGCTGCAATCATGGGCGCTGACGGCGTCATCCTGGCCGCGGCCTCGGCGCATCAGGTGGATGCAAGCCGGCTCGGGGCTGCTTCATCGGTGCTGCTGTTTCATGCCACCGCGGTGCTCGGGACCGTGAGCCTGACCGAGCGCGGCCTGGTTCACCCCAAGATCGGCATCGTGGCCGCCTGGGGATTCGTCGTCGCCGCCGTGCTGTTCGCGACCGACCTGACGCTGCGGCAGTATGGTCAGGTCTCGTTGGCCTTTGCCGCGCCGGCCGGCGGCACGCTTCTGATTCTGAGCTGGCTGCTACTGGCGCTGGCGGCGGCATGGCCGCACCGGGGCTCCTGATTTTCCTCATGCTTTGCGCGACGCCCGCCAATCAGATAGAAACCGCGCAACCCCGCTGACCATGAGACCCGCTCCATGACCGACGTGTCCAACATCAGTCCGCTCGATCAGGCTCGTATCCTGTCCGAGGCGCTGCCGCACATGCAGCAGTATGACGAGGAGACCATCGTCATCAAGTATGGCGGCCATGCCATGGGCGCGGAAAATCTCGCAAAGGCATTCGCCCGCGACATCGTCTTGCTGGAGCAGACCGCCATCAATCCTGTCGTGGTGCATGGCGGCGGGCCGCAGATCGCGACCATGCTGAAGCGGCTCGGCATCCAATCGGAATTCGCCGCCGGCCTGCGCATCACCGACGCCGCCACCATCGAGATCGTCGAAATGGTGCTGGCGGGTTCGATCAACAAGCAGTTGGTCGGCTACATCAACGAAGCGGGCGGCAAGGCGGTCGGCCTGTGCGGCAAGGACGGCAACATGGTGAGCGCGGTCAAGGCGACCCGCACCATGGTCGATCCGGACTCGCAAATTGAAAAGGTGGTGGACCTCGGGTTCGTGGGAGAGCCCGAGAAGGTGGACCTCACGCTGCTGAATCAGCTGATCGGCCATGAATTGATCCCTGTGCTGGCCCCGCTGGCGACCTCGCGTAACGGGCAGACCTTCAACGTCAACGCCGACACGTTCGCCGGCGCGGTCGCAGGCGCATTGAAGGCTAAACGACTGTTGTTGTTGACCGACGTTCCCGGCGTGCTCGACAAGTCAAAGAAGCTTATCCCGGAACTGTCGGTAAAGGACGCCCGGAAGCTGATCGCCGAGGGCACCATATCCGGGGGCATGATCCCGAAGGTTGAGACTTGCATCTATGCGCTTGAGCAGGGCGTGCAGGGTGTCGTCATCATCGACGGCAAAACCCAGCATGCGGTGCTGCTCGAATTATTCACCAACCAGGGCACCGGCACGCTGATACACAAGTGACCACCCGACGGGCCACACAGACAGCGGAAATGGCGGGAATCGTTCCAGCGACTCGTGCCTTGCATGATCGTAGCAGGCAGGTCGATGGCCCGGACAAGCTTCGCGGGCGTCGTCCGTGCGTGACAAGACATATCTCGTCGGCCTTGGTCGCGCTCCCCGCCGCGATCCTTTGCTTCCTGTTCTCCGCGATGCCGGCTTACGCAGACCTGAAGCTCTGCAACCGCATGAGCTACGTGGTCGAGGTCGCGATCGGGATCGACGACAAGGCCGCGACCGCCACGCGCGGATGGTTTCGCATCGATCCCGCCGCGTGCCGCGTTGTGGTGCAGGGTACGCTGACCGCCGACCGCGTACTGCTGAACGCGCGCGCGCTCGGTCTATACGGCTCCTCGCCGGTGCCGCAAAGCGGCGCGGATACGCTGTGCGTCGCGCCGGACAATTTCGTAATCGCCGCCGCCCGCCAATGTCGCAGCGGGCAGACGCCCGCGCCATTCACCCAGATCAAGCCGACCCCGGCCGCGGATGGCAATCTGGTCGCCTACCTTGCCGAAGGCAGCGAGTACGACGATGAGCAGGCGCGGCTCGCCGGCATTCAGCGGCTGCTGCTGATCGCCGGCTACGATGCCGCGCCGATCGATGGCGTCGACGGCCCGAAGACCCAGGCGGCATTGGCCGCGTTCCTGAAGAGCCGGGGATTGACGCAGGAGGTCGTGCAGGCGCCGAATTTCTTTGCGACCATGATCGAGGCGGTGCAATCGCCTTCTTCCGCCGGCGTTACCTGGTGCAACGACACGCCGCACAAAATCATGGCGGCGGTCGGCACCGAGGAAGGCAAGACAATCATCAGCCGGGGCTGGTACCGGATCGATCCAGGCAAATGCCTGCATCCCGATGTCAGCGGCCAACCCAGGCAGATATTCAGTTTTGCGGAAGCGGTCGATGCCGACAACCGCGCGCTCAAGTTCAGGGACAAGCCACTGAATTGGGGTGGCGCCACCCAGCTTTGCACGCGCGAAAGCAAATTCGAGATCAATGAACAGGGCGACTGCGGCAGCCGAGGCCTTACCGCCACCGGCTTTGCGCCGGTCGAGATGTCGAGCGGCGGCAAGACCCTGCGGTTTGCAATGCCGTGATGGACAATGCGCCGTTCCCGCAAACGCGGGGACCATGACGCCGGGCCATGGAGAGATTGAAGGGACAATGAAAAACACCGCTCGCCGCTTTGCGGAGATCGACACATGGGTGTTCGACCTCGACAACACGCTCTATCCCCATCACGTCAACCTTTGGCATCAGGTGGACGCACGGATCAGTGAATTCGTCAGCGCGTTTCTTGCCGTGTCGGCGGAAGAGGCGCGCCGGATCCAGAAGGACTATTACCTGCGCTATGGCACCACCATGCGCGGAATGATGACCGAACATGGGGTACGCGCCGACGACTATCTTGCCTATGTGCATCAGATCGATCATTCGCCCCTCGAGCCAAACCCGGCGATGGGGGCCGCTATCGCAGAGCTGCCCGGGCGCAAGCTGATCCTGACCAACGGCTCGACAGACCATGCCGGCAAGGTTCTGGAGCGGCTCGGCATCGGCACCCACTTCGAGGCGGTGTTCGACATCATCGCCGCCGAACTTGAACCGAAGCCCGCACCGCAAACCTACCGGAGGTTCCTGGAGCTTCATCAGGTCGATCCCGCAAGCTCGGCAATGTTCGAGGACCTCGCGCGCAATCTGGTGGTGCCACACCAGCTCGGAATGACGACGGTGCTGGTAGTGCCCGACGGCACCAAGGAGGTGGTGCGGGAGGACTGGGAGCTCGAAGGCCGCGAGGCCGCCCATGTCGATCATGTCACCGACGACCTGACGCGATTCCTCGAGAAGTTGTCAGGAAAGACGTAGTACCCGCATATCGCTTTGCTTACCGGGCTACGAGATCGCCAGCCTTGACTCCATGGGGCCAAATCCCGACAAACGCCTTCCAAATCGCTTCGTTTCGATCCCGATCGCCAAGGAAATCCGATGTCTTTGCCCGCTCTCGAATCCGCCATCAACGCCGCTTTCGACGCACGTGACGGCATCTCGACCTCGACCAAGGGCGAAGTTCGCGACGCGGTCGATCAAGCGCTTGAGTTGCTCGACCATGGAAAGGCTCGTGTCGCCGAGCGACAGGGTGATGGAAAGTGGAAAGTCAATCAATGGCTGAAGAAGGCGGTGCTGCTGTCATTCCGGCTCAACGACATGAGCGCGATCTCCGGCGGTCCGGGCAAGGCCTCGTGGTGGGACAAGGTGCCGTCGAAATTTGATGGCTGGGGCGAGAACCGGTTTCGGGACGCCGGCTTTCGCGCCGTGCCGGGAGCGATCGTCCGCCGCTCGGCTTTCATCGCGAGGAACGTGGTGCTGATGCCGTCATTCGTCAATCTCGGCGCCTATGTCGATGAGAGCACCATGATCGATACGTGGTCCACGGTCGGCTCCTGCGCGCAAATCGGGAAGCGCGTGCACATTTCCGGCGGAGTTGGCATCGGTGGCGTGCTGGAGCCTCTGCAGGCCGAACCCGTGATCATCGAGGACGATTGTTTCATCGGCGCGCGCTCGGAAGTCGCCGAAGGCGTGATCGTGCGCAAAGGCGCCGTGCTGGCGATGGGAGTGTTTCTCGGCGCCTCCACCAAGATTGTCGATCGCGATAGCGGTGAGACCTTTGTCGGCGAGGTGCCGGAATATGCGGTGGTGGTGCCGGGGACGCTACCGGCCCGGCCGCTCAAGAATGGGCAGCCCGGCCCCTCCACCGCTTGCGCCGTGATCGTCAAGCGGGTCGATGAGCGCACCCGCGCCAAGACCAGTATCAACGAGCTGCTGCGGGATTGAACCTGACACGCGATGACTGACGCCCTCTCCATTGCCCGCGACCTCCTGCGTTGTGCTTCGGTGACCCCGACCGATGCCGGGGCGCTTGGGGTGCTGGAATCCATCCTTGGCGCTGCCGGCTTCGAACTGCATCGCGTCACCTTCGGCGAGCCCGGCACCGCCGATGTCGACAACCTCTATGCCCGCATCGGCACCACTGCCCCGCACATCAGCTTTGCCGGTCATACCGACGTGGTGCCGCCGGGCGATGAGAGCAGTTGGACGCACGGCGCGTTCTCGGGGGATGTCGACCAGGGGTATCTTTACGGACGCGGCGCCGTCGACATGAAGGGCGGCATCGCCTGCAGCGTAGCGGCCGTGCTGGAGTATCTGGTCGCGCATGGCGGCAAACCCCGCGAGGACGGAAGCGGCTCGATCTCCTTTCTGATCACCGGTGACGAGGAGGACATCTCCGTCAACGGCACCATCAAATTGTTGCAGTGGTCGGCCGCGCGCGGTGAGAAATTCGATCACTGCGTGCTGGGCGAGCCCAGCAATGTCGAGGAACTCGGCGATTGCATCAAGATCGGCCGTCGCGGCTCGCAATCCGGCACGCTCTATATCGATGGCATCCAGGGCCACGTCGCCTATCCCCATCGGGCAGCCAATCCAGTGCCGGATATTGCGAGATTGATCGTTGCGCTAAGCGAGGAGCCGCTCGATGATGGCAGCGCGCAATTCCAGGCATCGAACCTCGAATTCACCTCAGTGGATGTGGACAATACCGCCAGCAATGTGATCCCCGCGCAGGCCCGCGCGCGCTTCAACATCCGCTATAATGACCTTCACACCAGGACCAGCTTGCGAGCATTGGTGGAAGAGCGAGTGGCCAAAGCCGCCGGAAACCGTATCCGCGCCCACGTCATCTGGGAGCCGTCCAACTCCGACGTGTTCGTCACAAAACCGGGCGCCTTCACCGAACTCGCGGTCACCGCCATCGAGGAAGTCACCGGCCGCAAGCCGGAATTGAGCACCTCCGGCGGCACCTCGGACGCGCGCTTTATCTCAAGCTATTGCCCTGTCATCGAGTTTGGCCTGGTGGGTCAGACCATGCACCAGATCGACGAACGAACTCCCGTTGCGGATCTCGAGAAATTAACCCGAATCTACCGCCGCATCCTCGATCGCTACTTCGCATGAGTCGCACCGTCGATGACGAGGCAATCCGGAATCCCGATGGGTCCACCGTCATCGCTGTCGTGGCCGCGCATGACCCGTTGAGTGAGCGGCTGCGGGGGGCGGGTTAGCCGAAGGCGTAACCCGCCGCGTTGATCGAACGGTGGATTACGCTTCGCTAATCCACCCTACGCTTTCGCCCTCATGACAAAACCTGCCGAGCATGGATTGGTTCGCTGCGCTTGCAATGACGAGCCCGGCCTCGCCGTCATGGCCGCGCATGACCCGTTGAGTGAGCGGCTGCGTGGGGCGGGTTAGCCGAAGGCGTAACCCGCCGCGTTGATCGAACGGTGGATTACGCTTCGCTAATCCACCCTACGCTTTTTCTACGCTTTCCTCGTGACTAGAGCTGCCGCCGACTACAAGCCGCCGCTAATAGTCCACGCGCACCAGATACAGGCCGTCGGGCGGCGCGACCGGGCCGCAGGCGGCTCGGTCTCGCGCGGCTAGCGCGGCGGCAAGATCATTGGGCGTCCAGCGGCCGTCGCCGACCCACACCAGCGATCCCACCATCGAACGCACTTGGCTGTGCAGGAACGAGCGCGCCGAGGTCAGGATGTCGACCGCATCGCCTTGCCTGATGACATCAAGCTGATCGAGCGTCTTCTCCGGCGATTTGGCCTGGCATTCCGTGTCGCGAAACGTCGTGAAGTCGTGCTTGCCGACCAGTTTCTGCGCCGCCCGGTGCATCGCATCGGTATCGAGTGCGCGCGGCAGCCGCCACGCGCGGCCGGCATGCAGCGCCAGATTGGCCCGCCGATTACAGATCCGATAGCGATAGTGACGCCGCACCGCCGAGAACCGCGCCTCGAATGTATCGGGCACAATCTCCGCCGACAGCACGCCGATCGGATGCGGCCGCAGATGTGCGTTGAGACCATCGCGAAAACGCCCCGGCACGAAATGCTTGGCAATGTCGCAATGCGCAACCTGCCCTAACGCATGCACGCCGGCATCGGTGCGGCCTGCGCCGTGCACGCGGACCTGCTCGCCGCAGATCGCCTTCACCGCCTGTTCGAGCGCGCCCTGAACGGACGGACCGTTTTCCTGGATTTGCCAGCCGCTGAACGGCGCGCCGTCATATTCGATGAGAAGCTTGTAGCGCGGCATCAGCGTAGTCGCATCGGCAGCTTGAGCGGCGTACCGCGCACGAACTCGTCTGCCTTCATCGGCGCCTTGCCGGCGCGCTGCAGTTCGAGAATTCGGATCGCGCCCTCGCCGCAGGCGACGGTGAGGTGATCGTCAACCAATTCGCCTGGCGCGCCGGAGCCGTCCGCGATCGCGCAGCGCAGGATTTTGACGCGCACGGATTCGCCTTCGACCGGCATCTCGCACCACGCTCCTGGAAACGGAGACAGCCCGTGAATGTGACGCAGGACCGCACGCGCCGGTTTGCTCCAGTCGATCCGCGCCTCGGCCTTATCGATCTTGGCCGCGTAAGTGACGCCTTGCTCGCTTTGCCTCGTGAACTTCAGCTGGCCTCGTTCCAACGCCGCAATCGCACGCACCATCAGATCACCACCGAGCCGCGCCAGCGTGTCGTGCAGATCAGCGGCGGCCATCGCATCGCTGATGGGCGTGCGTTCGGCCATTGCAACATCGCCGGTGTCGAGCCCGGCATCCATTTTCATCACCATCACGCCGGTTTCGGTATCGCCTGCCATGATCGCGCGATTGATCGGCGCCGCGCCGCGCCAGCGCGGCAACAGCGACGCATGCAGGTTGAAGCAGCCGAGCGGCGGCGCGTCCAGAATAGGCTGCGGCAGGATCATGCCGTACGCCACCACCACCGCCACCTGCGCATCGTGGCCGCGAAATTCCGTCAGCGCTTCCGCGCTCTTCAGGGTTGTCGGGGTAAACACGGGTATGCCGAGGCGGCGCGCCTCGCGCTCCACCGGTGTTGGCTGCAGCTTCATGCCGCGCCCGGCGGGCTTCGGAGCCCGGGTATAGACCGCGGCGATCTCATGGCCATGACCGACGAGATCAAGCAGCGTGGGCACCGCGAACTCCGGCGTACCCATGAAGATCATTCTGAGCGGCATGGTGCAAACTCGCTGCCTTCCTGCCCACTTCGACCGAGCGGGATGAGGCACTCATCGACCGACTTATTCCGCCGCCCGCTTGGCAGCCTTGGTGAATTTCTTCAGCACGCGATCGCGCTTCAGCTTTGACAGATAATCCACGAACAGCACGCCGTTCAGATGATCGATCTCGTGCTGGATGCAGGTGGCGAACAGCCCTTCGGCCTCTTCCTCATGCAGCTTGCCGTCCAGATCGGTGAAGCGGAAGCGGACCTTGGCAGGCCGCTCCACCTCCTCGTAATATTCGGGGATCGACAGGCACCCTTCCTCATAAACCGAAGTCTCGTCCGATGCCGACAATATCTCCGGGTTTATGAATACCCGTGGCTGTGGCGTGGTCTCCCCGTCCTCGCTTTTCCTGGCGAGATCCATCGTGATCAGGCGCAGCGGCTGGGCGATCTGGATCGCCGCGAGCCCAATCCCGGGCGCGTCATACATTGTCTCGAACATGTCATCGGCGAGCCTGCGTATGTCCGCCGTAACCTTTTCGACCGGCCGGGAGACCAGGCGCAACTGCTTGTCCGGCAGGATTATGATTTCTCGGATGGCCATGGCGGGCGATTTAAGCTGTTGATTTGCCGGGGTCAATGCGGCCGGACCACCGCGGGGCGCGCGCAGGACCGGGCCGTCCAGGATGCCGTCAAGCCCGAAAATTTACTTTCGATTAACCATAAATGTTCTCACTTCGTTCGTGTTCAAGGCCGAATCGGCTACAACCACGTCATGAACGAGATCCTTCTAACCATCGGCGACTTCCCCCTTCGTACCGGCGCGGTGCTGATCGGAATCGGTGCGCTGGCGCTATTGCTGCTGCTGATCATCACCGTCGCGATCGCCCTGTCGGGCCGACGCGGCGCGGAACTGGCGCTGTCGCAGGAGATCAGGGCCGACGAACTCGAACAGCGCCTGAACGAAATGATGCGCGCGCAGAGCGAGGCCACCGGCCGTGTCGATGCGATGGGGCAGGCGCTGGCGGGACGACAAGCCGAGATGGCGCGAGCCGTCAGCGATCGGCTCGACTCGGTGAGCCACCGGGTTGGCCAGTCGATGGAGCAGACCACCCGCAACACCATGGACAGCCTGCGCGTACTGCACGAACGTCTTGGCATTATCGACAACGCTCACAAGAACCTCACCGATCTCACCTCGCAGGTGACCACGCTCCGCGACGTGCTCGCCAACAAGCAATCGCGTGGCGCATTCGGGCAGGCGCGAATGGAAGCGATCGTCCAGGACGGCCTGCCCAAGGGCTCCTACGAATTCCAGTACACGCTTTCCTCGGGCAAGCGTCCTGATTGCGTGGTGTTCCTGCCCGATGCGAGGCCGCTCTGCATCGACGCGAAATTCCCGCTGGAAGCGGTGACGGCTCTGCACGAGGCACGTACGGAGGAGGAAAAGAAATCCGCCGCGCAGCGGTTGCGCTCGGACGTGATGAAGCACGTCAGCGATATCGCCGAAAAGTATCTGATCAAAGGCGAGACTCAGGACAACGCGCTGATGTTCGTGCCGTCGGAGTCGGTTTATGCCGAAATCCATGACGGTTTCGACGACATCATCCAGAAGGCCTATCGAGCGCGTGTGGTACTGGTGTCGCCGTCGCTGTTGATGCTGGCGATCCAGGTGATGCAGCAGATCCTAAAGGACGCGCGGATGCGAGACGCCGCCGACCAGATCCGCACCGAGGTCCTCAACCTTGGTGACGATCTCGGCAGGTTGCGGGAGCGGGTGCTGAAGCTGCAAAACCATTTCGGGCAAGCCAACGAGGACGTCAGGCAAATCCTGATTTCCGCCGACAAGATTGAAAAGCGCGCCGGACGCATCGAGGAGCTGGACTTCACCAAAGCCGAAGCACCGACGGAAAACCCTCGCATCGCCAAAAGCACATCCGAACTGTTCCCGCTGCAGGTGCGCGAGCTGCAGGCCGGCGAGTAAGGCTCCTCGGAACATCGTGTGTCAGCGTCATACGCCGCAACGGCCGGATGTGCAGTACTCCGTGCTGCAGAAGATCAACCAGGACGCCACGGCCTGCTGGATCGCCCGCTTTGCGGGCGACAAGTCCGCGAAGTACGCCCGTTTTCGGCCACCCGAATCTGCTAGCACTGCCGCATGACAAGCGCACCAGAGACCTTGCCGAAGCCCTCGATTGTTCCGAGCCCCCGCGCCTCGTGGCGCGATGGGCTCGCGGTTTATCTTCAGCGTCGGGTTCTGATCGTGCTGCTGCTCGGCTTTTCTTCCGGGCTGCCGCTGGCTCTGTCTGGTTCGACGCTGCTGGTCTGGATGCGTGAATCCGGGGTCGACCTCGGCACCATCGGCCTGTTCGCACTGGTCGGCACGCCCTACACGCTGAAATTCATCTGGGCGCCGCTGGTCGATGCGCTGCACGTGCCCTACTTCACCCGCGCGTTCGGTCGCCGCCGCGGCTGGCTATTGTTCTCGCAACTGCTGCTGATCGGCGCGATCCTGCTGCTGGCGCTGACGGATCCGACTCGCTCGCCGCTGTTCGTCGCGCTTGGCGCGCTGCTGGTAGCGGCGATGTCCTCGACGCAGGACATCGTGGTGGACGCGTTTCGGGTCGAGAGCTTGCCCGAAAGCGAGCAGGCCGCCGGCATGGCGTCCTATGTCGCGGCGTATCGGATCGGCATGCTCGTCTCCACGGCTGGCGCGCTGTTTCTGGTGAGTGCCTTCGAGGGCACCGGCATCGCCCGCTCCTCGGCGTGGATGTGGGGCTACGTAGCGATGGCGGCGCTGGTCCTGATCGGGACCTTTACGGCGCTGGCCGCCACCGAGCCGGAACAGTCCGCGCTTGCCGAAGCCGCGGCAGGCACGGACACCGCATTCGTGCGGGTGTTGCATGCGGCCGCCGGCGCGTTCTCCGAGTTTCTCGCCCGCAAGGATGCCTTTGCTGCGCTCGCCTTCGTGGTGCTGTTCAAGTTCACCGACGCGTTTTCGGGCACCATGACGGCGCCATTCGTGATCGATCTGGGTTTCACCCGCAACGACTACGCCGCCATCGTCAAAGGGGTCGGCCTCGCCGCGACCTTGATCGGCGGTTTCGCCGGCGGCTTCGTGGCGCGGCGTTATCCGCTGGCGGCCAGTCTCTGGATCGGTGGCGTGCTGCAGGCGGTGGCAAACCTGTCGTTCTCCTGGCTCGCGCTTGTGGGCGTCAATCAATGGGCGCTGGCGCTGGCCATTACAGCGGAGAATTTCACCAGCGCCATCGGCACTGTGATCTTTGTCGCCTACCTCTCGGCGCTGTGCCAGAACCCGCTGCATACGGCGACGCAATACGCGCTGCTCACCGCCCTCGCCGCGGTTGGTCGGACCTATCTGTCGTCCGGCGCCGGCTACGTGGCCACGGCTACCGGCTGGCCGGTCTTTTTTGCGATTTGCGTGCTGGTGGCGGTGCCGAGTCTGTTCCTGCTGGCATGGCTGCAGCGACGCGGGCATTTCGCTGCGCTGGGTTCGATCAGGATCTAGCGTGATCCCAACGAAGTCTAGAACAGCGTGCGCTGCCGCATCGCCGCCGAGAGCGTGCCTTCATCGAGATAATCGAGTTCGCCGCCGACCGGCACGCCGTGCGCAAGCCGCGTGACCTTCACGCCCGCCTCCTGCAGCAGGTCGGTGATATAATGCGCGGTGGTTTGGCCGTCGACGGTGGCGTTCAAGGCAAGAATGATTTCCGTGACGCGCTGATCGTGCGCGCGCGCCACCAGCGCGTCAATCGTCAGGTCCTGCGGGCCGACGCCATCGAGCGGCGACAGCGTAGCCCCCAGCACATGATACAGACCGTTGGTCGCAGTTGCGCGCTCCAGCGCCCAGAGGTCGGCAACGTCCGCGACCACGACGATGATCGAGGGATCGCGCCGGAGATCGGTACATACGGTACATGGATTTTGCGTATCGATATTCCCGCACGTCTTGCAGACCTGGATCTTGTCGATCGCGACCTGCAGCGCGCTGGCAAGCGGCGTCATCAGCGCCTCCCGCTTCTTGATCAGATGCAGCGCCGCCCGCCGCGCCGAACGCGGCCCGAGCCCCGGCAGCCGCGCCAGCAACTGGATCAGGCGTTCGATTTCAGGACCGGCGACCGCAGCGGCCATTCAGGTGAGGCCTAGTCCCGGCGGCAGGCCAAGCCCACCGGTGAGCGCCTGCATCTTCTCCTGCATCGCCGCTTCCGCCTTGCGGCGCGCGTCATTGTGCGCGGTCACCAGCAGGTCCTCAAGGATCTCACGCTCGTCCGGCTTGATCAGCGAATCATCGATCTTGATCGCCTTCACTTCCATCTTGGCGCTCATGCGTACGCTGACCAGCCCACCGCCCGAGATGCCCTCGACCTCGACGTTTCCGAGTTCCTCCTGCATCGCCTGCATCTTCGATTGCAGCTGCGCGGCCTGCTTCATCATGCCGAGAAAATCAGCCATGACCGTTTTCCTTTTATGTCGTTACTGATCGTCACTGTCGAAAGTCTCAGCGGGATCTTCCCCGTTAAGATCGGGTTCCGGCAGCTCGGGCGCAAGCTTGCGCACCTCGACTACCTTGGCTCCGGGAAATCGCGCCAGCACCTCTTGCACCCGCGGATCGGCCTCCGCGGCGCGCTCCCGCTGATTCCTCGCGGCTTCGTTCTGCGAACGCAGCGTCGGCTGTCCGGGCGCGTTGGAGACGATCACGGTCCAGCGCCGTCCCGTCCATTGCTCCAGCTTGCGCGACAAATCGGTGATCAGGCTGCGCGCAGCGCTCCGCTCAAGCGCAACCTCAAGCCGGCCATCTTCGATACGGACCAGACGAACATCGGCCTCCAGCGCGGCCTTTGTCAGCAGGTCCCGTTTTTCGCCGGCCAGCGCCACCAGTTCAGGAAAGCTTGCGATCTTCAGCGTCGCCGGCGCGGATTGCTGATCGATTGCCGGCGTGGATTGCAAAGTCGGTGATGGCGCAATCATCTGCGCCCGCGCGGACGGCTCGGCATTGCCCCGGGGCGCCGCGGCGGCCGCTCGCAGGGGAGACGCTTGCGCCGCCTGTACCGTCGACGTCGCGCTGCGCGGCACGGCGTTGCCCACCACCCCCGGCGATACGCCGCCGTTCTGTTCGACCATCCTGATGGCTTCGTCAGGCGTCGGCATATCCGCGGCATAGGCGATCCGCACCAGCACCATTTCCGCAGCGGCCGCCGGCCGGGTGGCTGCTTGCGCCTCTGCAATGCCCTTCAGCAGCATCTGCCAGGTCCGCGACAGCACCCGGATCGAGACTTTTGCGGCGAATTCGCGGGCACGGATGCGCTCGGTCTCGCCGAAAGCGACATTGTCCGCCGTTGCGGGCACGATCTTGACGCGGGTGACGAAATTGACGAATTCGGCAAGGTCCGAGAGCACCACGATCGGATCGGCGCCGGTGTCGTATTGATCGCGAAACTCGCGAAACGCGCTGGCGATGTCGCCGCGAAGCAGCGCTTCGAACAGATCGATCACCCTGGTGCGGTCGGCCAGGCCAAGCATCTGCCGAACGGTATCGGCCCGCACCGGGCCGGCGGCATGCGCGATCGCCTGATCCAGCAGCGACAGCGAATCGCGCACCGAACCTTCGGCCGCGCGGGCGATGATGCCAAGCGCCTCCGGCTCCGCCTCGACGTTCTCTTTCGCCGCAATGTTGGCGAGATGCGTCATCAGGACGTCGGCCTCGACGCGACGCAGATCAAACCGCTGGCACCGCGACAGGACAGTGACCGGAACTTTCCGGATTTCGGTCGTCGCGAATACGAACTTGGCGTGTTCCGGCGGCTCTTCCAGCGTTTTCAGGAACGCGTTGAAAGCCGCTGTCGAGAGCATGTGAACTTCGTCGATGATGTAAACCTTGTACCGTGCGCTCGCCGGCGCATACCGCACGCTGTCGTTGATCTGGCGCACATCGTCGACACCGGTGTGGGAAGCGGCGTCCATTTCCAGCACGTCGATGTGCCGGCTTTCCATGATGGCCTGGCAATGCACGCCGGGGCTCGGCATGTGGATGGTCGGTCCCTTCACCGAACCGTCCGGCAGCTCATAATTAAGCGCTCGGGCCAGGATTCGGGCGGTGGTGGTTTTACCGACCCCGCGGACGCCCGTCAGAATCCAGGCCTGCGGAATCCGGCCGGTTTCGAACGCATTGGAAACCGTACGGACGACGGCCTCCTGCCCGATCAGATGCTCAAAACTGGAAGGCCGGTATTTGCGGGCGAGCACGCGATAATGCTTGCCGGGCTCTGGCGGTCCGCCGAGGTCAAAGCCGCCTTGATGGACAGTTTCGGGATCGTTGGGAGGCATGGAGGGAGCGCCACCGTCGGTCATGGATCGATCCGCACTTGAGTCTCTCAACGCCTGCTTGCGGAACGAGAACGGGATCCAGCACGAGACGGGATAGCCGATCCGGCGCGATTCTGTCGAAAAAACAGGTAGGAGACTGACGAGCGACCCGATCCGGACCTCGTTAGGGCTGCTTCCTTCCGGACCTGACCCGGTTGGCGAGTGGCTCGTCCACCGCCAATCTCCCGGGGCTTATTTGGGGCCAAAAGCCCGGGAAAGCAAGCGGGGCCGCTGCCGGGTTTACGGGACTTGTGCGGCAACACCGAAATGGCATTAGTTGGCCTCATGTCTTCCGAAGCTCCCGCCTGGTCGCTGCACCCACAGCTCAAGAAAGATACCATCGACATCGGCGATCTGCCGCTGTGCCGTGTGCTCGTCATCAAGGACGCGCATTACCCGTGGCTATTGCTGGTGCCACGGCGGCCCGACGCGGTGGAGATCATCGATCTCGACGAGGTCGAACAGGCCCAGCTCATGACCGAGATCAGCCGCACCGCCCGTGCGCTCAAACAAATCACCAACTGCGAGAAGTTGAACATTGCCGCACTCGGCAACGTGGTGCCGCAACTGCATGTTCATGTGATCGCGCGTCGCACCAGCGACGCCGCATGGCCACGGCCGGTGTGGGGCGTGATGCCGCCACTGGCGCATGACGCCGAGGAAGTGCAGAATTTCATCAGCGCGCTCCGGCGCAAGATCTGGCTTGGTTGAGACATGAGCGCATTCGATTCCTTTCCGCTGGGACAGCCGGCCTTTGTCACCAACATTCTGGATCGCGCCGCACATCTGCGCGGCGACGACGCGAAATTGATGGCGCTGGAAAGCCACCGCGATACCCGCGCCTATGTGATCTACCGCGACTCGCTGGTGATGAAGCAGGAGCCCGAAGGGCCGCGCGCGCTGCTCCGTATCGACGAAGCGCTGAAGTTTGGCGCCAATCCCGGCACGATCTTCCTGGGTCTGCGCAACGGCGCCGCGGTGTTCGGCATGGGCATCTCGGCGCCGGCCGTTGAAAGTCTGCTGACGCGCAACGACGTCGCTGTCAACGAGCTGCGCGGAATGGCGATGCAGGGCGCGGTGCCACCCGCTCAACTCTCGGCGATCGCGATGGCGAAATCGCTGGTGAATTGGCATCAGCGACACGGCTACTGCGCCAACTGCGGAACCCGCACTGCCATGAAGGAAGGCGGCTGGAAGCGCGATTGTCCAAGCTGCAAGACCGAACATTTTCCACGCACCGACCCGGTCGTCATCATGCTGGTGACTTCCGGCGACAAGGTGCTGCTGGGCCGGCAGAAGCAGTTCCTTCCCGGCATGTATTCGTGCCTTGCCGGGTTCGTCGAAGCCGCCGAAACCATCGAGGACGCGGTTCGTCGCGAGATCTTCGAGGAATCCGGAATTCGCTGCACCGATGTGAGCTACTACATGACCCAGCCTTGGCCTTACCCGTCGTCGCTGATGATCGGATGCACCGCGCGCGCCACTACCGAGGACATCATCGTGGACCGCACGGAATTGGAAGACGCGCGCTGGTTCGACCGCGCCGAAGCCACGCTGATGCTCAAACGCCAGCATCCCGACGGCCTCGCGGGCCCGCATCCCTTCGCCATTGCGCACCATTTGGTCGGGCAATGGCTCCAGATGGACTTGGGCAGACGGGCATAGCCGGAACCCCGTCGAGGCTTGTCCATTAACAGCAGGGTCCGGGTCCGATGGCGGCACGGACATGATGGACCAGCCGATGAACCAGAACACGAGTGTTCAGAAAACTGCGCCGCACATTCTCTGCATCGGCATGCCGGTCCGCGACCTGACGTTCCGTATCGAACAGTTGCCTGAGCGCGGCTTCAAGGTGAACGCCAGCCATTTCGAGGAGATCAGCGGTGGCAATGCGCTCAATGCCGCAATCGGCATCGTCCGCCTTGGCGGCCGCGCCTCGATCTGCGGTCCGATGGGCGACATCAGCGAAACCTCGAGCCGCTACATCTTCGACCGGCTGGCCGAAGAGGGCATCGATGCCAAGCACATCGTTCACATGCCCGGCCTGGTCACGCCCATTTCAAGCATCATGATCGACCCGAGCGGAGAACGGACGATCGTGACTTTCCGCGATCCCCGATTATGGAAGGTGCGCCTGCCCGACACGAGCGAATTGCTTCGCGATTGTCAGGCCATCCTGACCGAAAATCGCTGCGCGGAATTCTGCACCGAGCTCTGCGTCGAGGCACGGCGGCGCGGCATACCAGTGGTCGTCGACGTGGACCGCGCGATGTCCCTGCGAGAGGGTCTGCTTACCGCGTCCTCGCATCTGGTATTTTCGAGCGAGGCGCTCCAGTCCACCGCAGGTATCGCCGACGACGCCGAGGCGTTGAAGAAAATTGCCAGGCTCACGCCATCGTTCCTGGCCGGAACGCGCGGCGCGCAGGGCACGCTATGGCTCGACGGGGAACAAAACCTGCAGCATACCCCCGCATTCCCCGTGCACACCGTGGATACCCTGGGAGCGGGGGACGTGTTTCACGGCGCGTTTGCGCTCGCGATCACCGAGAAACAGGACATCCCCAGTGCGCTGCGGTTCGCGTCCGCCGCGGCGGCACTCAAATGCACCCGTTTCGGCGGTGCTTTTGCCGCCCCCAAACGTGCGGAAGTCGAAGCCTTTTTGGGCCAGAACGCGGCAGCCAACTAGGTCTGGGCGGACGGAATTGCCTTGTCTTGGAATATTTTTCTATATAAGAGGATATTTGCCTTACAAATGGAACAATATTCCCATGACCGAGATCGCCGTTCAACTTCATGAACCCAGCCGCCGCCTCGACGCCATTGACCGGAAGATTCTCGCGGTGCTTCAGGAGGACGCCTCGCTCTCGGTGGCGGAGATCGGCGACCGGGTCGGGCTGTCGTCCACGCCATGCTGGAAACGTATCCAGCGTCTGGAGGCGGACGGCGTAATTCTGCGCCGGGTTGCGCTGGTGGATCAGAACAAGATCGGACTCGGACTCACCGTGTTCGTGTCGGTCGAGAGCGCTGATCATTCCGAAGCCTGGCTGCGCAAATTCGCCGAGGCCGTCAAAGCCATGCCGGAGGTGATGGAATTTTACCGGATGGCGGGCGATGTCGACTACATGCTGCGCGTGGTCGTCGCAGACATGCAGAGCTACGATGTGTTTTACAAGAAACTGATCGGTGCGGTGCCACTCAAGAATGTCACGTCGCGTTTTGCGATGGAGAAGATCAAATCCGTTACCGCGCTGCCGGTCCCCGCCGCAGCTTAGGCTTAAGAAGTCAGTTGCGGGTTGGTTTTCAAATTTTCTGGTTATATTCACCAACCTCGGGGTGAGTTCGCAGTACGGAGTCCATCGCCTCGAACATGTCACGCATTCGCTGCTCGCTCACGGGGCTTTCGACTACAACGACCAGTTCCGGCTTGTTGGATGAGGCGCGCACCAGCCCCCAGCTTCCGTCCTCGACCGTGACACGCACGCCATTGACCGTGACAAGGTCGCGGATGTTCTGTCCGGCGACCCGTTGTTGTTTTTGCTGCATCGTCTCGAAATATTTCACGACCCGCTGAACCACTCCGTACTTGGCTTCATCGGCGCAGTGAGGCGACATCGTGGGCGACGACCAGGTCTTCGGCAGCGCATTTTTCAGGTCCGCCATCGACTTGCCCTGCGCGCGATCGAGCATCTCGCATACCGCGATCGCCGAGATCAGGCCATCGTCATACCCTCTGCCGATCGGCTTGTTGAAAAAGAAGTGGCCCGATTTTTCGAACCCGGCCAGCGCGCCGAGTTCGTGGGTGCGACGCTTCATATAGGAATGGCCGGTCTTCCAGTAGGTTGTTGTCGCGCCCTGTTGCTGCAGCACCGGATCGGTGACGAACAGGCCGGTAGATTTGACGTCGACCACGAAACGCGCGTTTTTGATGCTGGCCGACATATCGCGCGCCAGCATCACGCCCACTTTATCGGCAAAGATTTCCTCACCGGTGTTGTCCACGACGCCGCAGCGGTCGCCGTCGCCGTCGAAGCCGAGACCGAGGTCGGCCTCGTGCGTCAGCACCGCATCGCGGATGGCGTGGAGCATCTCCATGTCTTCGGGGTTGGGATTGTACTTGGGAAAGGTGTGATCGAGTTCTGTATCAAGCGGCACGACCTCGCAACCGATCGCCTCCATGACCTGGGGCGCGAATGCACCGGCGGTGCCGTTGCCGCAGGCGACGACCACCTTGAGCTTGCGCGTCAGTTTCTGCCGCTTGGTCAGGTCGGCGATGTAGCGCACCGGGAAATTCTCGTGAAACTGATATGACCCCCCGACCCTGTTGCTGAAATCGGCATCGAGCACGATGTGCTTCAATCGGGTCATCTCGTCCGGGCCAAAGGTGAGCGGCCGATTAGCCCCCATCTTGACCCCGGTCCAACCATTGTCGTTGTGGGACGCCGTCACCATGGCGACGCAGGGCACGTCGAGTTCGAACTGTGCGAAATAAGCCATTGGCGTCATGCAGAGGCCGATATCGTGGACTTTGCAGCCCGACGCCAGCAGGCCCGAGATCAGCGCGTACTTGATCGATGCCGAGTAGCCGCGGAAGTCGTGACCCGTAACGATTTCCTGTTTGGCCCCGAGTTCTGCGATCAGCGCACCTAGTCCCATTCCCAGCGCCTGAATACCCATCAGGTTGATCTCCTTGCCGAACAGCCAGCGCGCGTCATACTCGCGAAAGCCCGTAGCCTTCACCATGGGTTCGGATTCATACGCATAGGTGTTCGGCACCAGCGCTGACTTCGGCTTGGGAAACATCTATCGTCCTTTGAATGTCAACGTAACGCAGCGCAGGCTTAGCGAACCCGAAAGCGTAGTGGAAGTCGGGCGAGCTGTTTTTCTGCTGTTTAGCTCCGCCGAATGGTGGGGAAGGTGCTACTGCTCCAGCACCATCCGACCGTTGGCATATTCGAAGCGCTTCAACTTCGACAGAAACGACAGGCCCAGCAGGTTTTCCGACAACGCCTCGTCGGGCAGCACCATCGCCTCGACATCGCGCACCACTAGCCCGCCGACCTCGAGCATCGCGATCCGCGTCCGCGCCGCCTTGATCGTGCCGTTCGCTGTCGTCACCGCGGCGCTATAATCGGCTCGCGAGGGACGGAGCCCGAACCTCGCCGCGGAGGTTTCGTTGAAGGCCACCACCGACGCGCCGGTATCCACCATGAACCCGATGCGCTGTCCGTCGATCCGGCCATCCGTCAGGAAATGTCCGCGCAGGTCGCGCGAAATGCTGACGCTTCGGGATCCGCTCTGTCCCACGGTATCGGTGGAGCCTTTTCGGCCGGCCGAATTGGCGAGCACCGGCGTGGCGGCCGTCATCCTGTCCGCCATTTGCGCCATCATCGTGCCAAGGCCGATCATGACAACGGCGAAGATCATCAGATTACGCATTACGCCACACCCGAGGAGGACCGGTGGATTTCACCACGCCGATCGTCAAGCCGCGATGGAAAGCAGTCGGCGCAGCCCGCCATTTTGCGGAAAAGGATGAGCGAAGCGTTAACGGCTCCCTGAAGGACCAGCTTCGCGTTGATCGAGGCCGAAACGAACCGATACGTGAGTGGAGTAGGTTCCGGCAATGGAACGGGTGCACCCCAAAACCGTTCACCCCGGTACAAACGTCTTCGGGATTCGACCGTGAAACTGGACCGGAGAATAAAGACCGCTCTGGACGAAACGCGCCTCTTGATCCTGGGATCCCAGGTGTTGTTCGGATTCCTGCTCGAAAGCGTTTTCCAGAACGCGTTCCACCTGCTGTCCTCGTCATCGCAGCTTCTGGTCTGCGCCGCGCTAACCCTGATGGTGTTGTCGATCGGATGCCTGATCGCGCCGTCTATGCAGCATCGAATCGTGGAAGCGGGCCAGTCGACCACTCGTCTCGAACGCGCCACCTCCAGCCTGACGGCCTGGGCGCTGTTGCCGTTCATCGCGAGCCTGGGATTGGCGTTGTTCATTGTGTTCGACCGCATCTTCGGCGGACTTGCCGGGGCGGTCGTAGCCATCGTGAGCGGCGCCCTTGCTGGATTTTTATGGTTCGGGATCACAGGGCTGACCGGAAAGCGCAGGAGGCAGGCGATGGACGAAAACTCGGCGGCGACGCCACTTTCGACAAAAATCGAGCAGATGCTGACCGAGGCACGGGTCATCATTCCCGGCTGCCAGGCGCTGCTGGGCTTTCAACTGATAGCCATGTTGACCGAAGCTTTCGATAAGCTGCCGTTCGACGCCAAAATCATGCACGCCGCCGGGCTATGCCTGGTGACGGTGGCAACGATATTGCTGATGACGCCCGCAGCGTTGCATCGGCAGTCGTTCGGCGGTAACGATTCGGAAGCCTTCCTGCGCCTGGGTTCGGGATTTGTAATCGCCGCTTCGCTGCCATTGGCGCTCGGCATCGCCGCCGACGTTTACGTCGTCTTTCTCAAGATCACCCACTCGCTCGCGGTGACGATCGCGGCAAGCCTGACGTTACTGCTCGCGATGCTGCTGCTGTGGTACTTCTATCCAATGTGGCTGCGACAGCAGCGCGCATGAGCGGCGATCAAGTCCCGCGCGGTTTGACCCGGCGGGTTGGCGTCGCGCTTGCCGGGTCTTCCGGCCAGGGGTGTCGGGGATAACGCCCGCGAAGATCGGTTCGCACCGCCGCATAGCTGCCTCGCCAGAAGCCCGGCAGATCCCGCGTCACCTGCACCGTCCGTTGCGCCGGCGACAGCAACTCCAGCACCAGCGGGATCGCGCCTTTTGCAATGGCGGGATGGCTGCTCAGTCCAAACAATTCCTGTAGTCTCACCGCGATCGTAGGACCCTGCTCGGCCTCGTAGTCAATCGCGAGCAGGCTTCCCGTCGGCGCCTCAAAATGGGTGGGCGCTTCGCGCTCCAGTCGGGCGCGCAAATCCCAGGGCAACAGGGTCATCAGCGCATCCGACATATCGGCCGCCGTAAACTCCTTTAACGCGGTCTTGTCGAACAGGGCGGGCAACAGCCACGCCTCGCCTTGGCTTGTCAGTGCATCATCGCTCAAATCCGGCCAGGGATCGCCCACTGCCTTGCGCAGGAACATCACGCGATCGCGCCACTGCTTCAGTGGTTTCGACCACGGCAACTTGTCCAGCCCGGCGGCCGCGAGTCCATCGGCGAGCACCCGGGCGGTTTCGGCCGAGGGCTGTAGCGCCAGCGGCGCTTCGGACAGTGTGATCGCATGCAGTGTTTTCTTCCGACGCGCGCGCAGCGCCATCGCACCTCGATCAAATGAGATCTCGTCTGCAATCGCGATGTGTTCTGCAAAATTCAGCTCGATCTCTGCTTGCGTGATTGGCGCTGCGAGCAGGATGCGACCCTGGGCCGCGGTTCCCGTGAGTTCGGCTACCGCGACATAGGGCGAACGCGCCAGTGCCGATGCCCGATCCATCGCCGCGCCACGGCCGTTCGCGAGCAGGAAGCTGCCATCCCCACGATTGCGGGCGACGCGATCCGGGAAGGCGAACGCAAGCATCACGCCGCTCGACGGCGGCTCTTCAGAGCCTCGCGCCGATAACGCCTTGCTGCTTCGCTCTCCCGGTTGCTGGGAAGGCGAAGCACTCAACACCTCCTCACTTGCAGCCACCTGGGAGGCCCACCGCTGGGCCAGAGCGCGCGCGCTGATGGCGCGTTGCGAGCGATCACGACGGAAGGCATCGAGCCTGGCATCCAGATCGACATTGTCGCCGCCGAGTCCGCGCTCGGTCAGCACGGCGGCAATTTCGGCCGCCTCTGCACCCGCACCAAGCCGATGCGTATCGACGATCATTCGCGCCAATCTCGGTGGCAAAGCCAAAGCGCGAAGGCTTTTTCCCACCGGCGTGATCCGGCCCTCACCATCTATGGCGCCGAGTTCGCTCAACAGCATTCGCGCTTCCTTCAGCGCCGGCACCGGTGGTGGATCGAGGAACGCCAGCATTGCGGGATCGCTGACGCCCCATTGGGCGATGTCGAGCACCAGCGAAGAAAGATCGGCGCTGAGGATTTCGGGCTGGGTATAGGCTGCAAGCGATGCGGTCTGCGGCTCGTCCCAGAGTCGGTAGCAGACGCCGGCCTGTGTACGACCGGCACGGCCTCGCCGTTGATCTACCGCCGCGCGCGACGCCCGCACGGTTTCCAGTCGGGTCAGTCCAATGTCAGGCTCGTAGCGGGGTACTCGGGCCATCCCGGAATCCACGACAATGCTGACACCTTCGATGGTCAGCGATGTCTCCGCGATCGAGGTGGCGAGCACCACCTTGCGCTGGCCTCTCGGCGCCGGTCTGATGGCTCGATCCTGCACCGCGGAATCCAAGGCCCCGAACAGCGGGACTATTTCAACAGATGCATCCTGGATACGTTCGCCCAGCAAATTCTGGGTGCGGCGAATTTCCGCCGCACCGGGCAGGAAGGCGAGCACGGAGCCTGGATCGGCGCGCACGGCCATGGCGATGGCATCCGCCATCTGACGCTCTAGCGGCGCATCGGCCCTGCCCCCAATGTAGCGGGTCTCAACGGGAAAGGCTCGGCCCTCACTGGCGATCACGGGTGAGTCGCCGAGCAGCTTTGCGACCCGCGCGCCATCCAGCGTCGCCGACATCACCAGAATGCGCAAATCCTCCCGGAGCCCGGCCTGCGCGTCACGCGCCAGCGCCAACCCAAGATCCGCGTCGAGCGAACGTTCATGAAATTCATCGAACAGGACGGCAGCGACCCCGGTCAGTTCCGGATCTTTAAGGATTTGCCGCGAGAAGATGCCCTCGGTGACCACCTCGATACGGGTGGAGCGCGACACCTTCGAACCGAAGCGGACACGATAGCCCACGGTCTCACCGACCCGTTCGCCCAAGGTGTGCGCCATCCGCTCGGCACTGGCGCGGGCTGCAAGCCGGCGCGGCTCCAGCATGATTATTTTTCGTCCGCGCGCCCAGGATTCATCGAGCAGTGCCAAGGGGACGCGCGTGGTCTTGCCGGCGCCCGGCGGGGCGACCAGCACGGCGGCGTTTTTGCCGGAAAGCGAGCGCGACAACTCGTCCAGCACCGCGTCGATCGGAAGAGGGGTCTGGAAAGTACGGGACAAAGTCTCACCAGTTCGTCATGCCCGGCGCTCTGCAGCCTTCAGGATGGGCAATTCCGGTATGGACGTTGAGGAAACCTCATGACGAGGCGCACACAGTGTAACAACTATCACTTCGGCGGTTCGGATGGGCGGCCAATGCTCTCGTAAATAAAACCGAGCGCGGCCATGTCCTTGGGGCGGTAGATGTTGCGCAGATCCACGACAACAGGATGGGCCAGTTCGCGTTTCAGACGCGCCAGATCGAGCGCGCGGAATTGCACCCATTCGGTGACGAGCACCAGCGCGTCCGCGCCGCGCGCGCAGAGATAAGGATCATCGCAATACTCGATATCGGGCAGTTCGCGGCGGGCCTGCTCCATGCCTGCCGGGTCGTGCGCGCGGACCGTCGCTCCCATGTCGAGCAATCCCGTCACCAACGCTATCGAGGGGGCCTCGCGCATGTCGTCCGTATCGGGCTTGAAGGTGAGACCCAGCACGGCGACGGTCTTGCCGCGCAGGTTGCCGCCGGCGGCGCTGGAAACCTTGCGCGCCATCGCGCGCTTGCGATTGTCATTGACCGCCAGCACCGCTTCGATAATCCGCAGCTGCACGTCGTTGTCGAGCGCGATCTTGACCAGCGCGCGGGTGTCCTTTGGGAAACAGGAGCCGCCGAAGCCCGGTCCGGCGTGCAGGAACTTCGAACCGATGCGATTGTCCAAACCAATGCCGCGCGCGACTTCCTGCACGTCAGCGCCTACTCTCTCGGACAGGTCGGCCATCTCATTGATGAACGTGATCTTGGTGGCGAGAAACGCGTTGGCCGCGTACTTGATCAATTCGGCGGTGCGGCGGTCGGTGAACATCAACGGAGCCTGATTGAGCGACAGCGGGCGGTAGATATCGCCGAGTACCTTTCGCGCCCGGTCGTCCGACGTGCCGACCACGATGCGATCGGGAAATTTGAAGTCGCGAATGGCCGCGCCCTCGCGCAGGAATTCCGGATTAGAGGCGACCGCGACGTCCGCTGAAGGGTTGGTGAGGCGTATCAGTCGTTCCACTTCATCGCCGGTGCCAACCGGAACGGTGGATTTGGTGATGACCACCGTAAAGCCGGATAGCGCGGTTGCGATCTCGCGCGCGGCGGCATGAACGTAGCTCAGGTCGGCATGGCCGTCGCCTCGTCGCGAGGGGGTGCCGACCGCGATGAAGACCGCTTCGGCCTGCGCGACCGCCCCGGCGAGTTCGGTGCTGAACGCGAGCCGCCCTGCCCTGGCGTTCGAAGCCACCAGCGCATCGAGCCCCGGTTCAAAAATCGGGATTTCACCGCGACGCAGGGCGGCGATCTTGTCGTGGTCCTTGTCGACGCAGGTGACCTGGTGGCCGAAATCGGCAAAACAGGCGCCGGAAACCAGCCCCACATAGCCCGTGCCGATCATGGCGATACGCATCCCAAACCCTGTCCAGTGGTTAACGTCACCCGCGAATTCCGGGCGGTCTTAGAGCATTTTGCCGCTGAGGGGAAACCCGGGACGTTGAATAAAGGAGAATGAAACTCATCTGCCCGATGATGAGCCGAACCAAGCCACAACAGAGACAGCAATGACAAGCAACGGCACATCCGCCGTCATCTTACCTTCCACGTTGCAGCGGCGATCGGCGGCTGGGCGCGTCGACTGGGTGGACTACGCCAAAGGCATCTGCATCGTCATGGTGGTGATGATGCATTCGGTGCTTGGGGTCGAGGCGGCGGCCGGCCAGACCGGGTTCATGCATCTGGCGGTGGCGTTCGCAAAGCCGTTTCGGATGCCGGATTTCTTCCTGATCTCCGGGCTGTTTCTGTCGGTCGTGATCGGTCGGGATTGGCGCACTTATCTCGACCGCAAGGCCGTACATTTTGCTTACTTCTACGTCCTTTGGGTCACGATCCAATTCGGTTTCAAGGCGCCCTACTTTGCTTCCCAGGCCGGCTGGGGCCATGTCGGATTGCTCTACCTTGAATCCTTCATCGAGCCGTTCGGCACATTGTGGTTCATTTATCTGCTGCCGGTGTTCTTTGTGTTGACGAAGGCCACGCGCACATTGCCACCGTTGCTGGTTTGGGGCGCGCTGGCGCTGTTGGAAGCCGCGCACGTCGCAACCGGCTGGACGCTGATCGACGAATTCTGCGCCCGCTTCGTCTATTTCTACTCCGGCTATCTGTTCGCGAACTATATCTTTGCGCTCTCGGCGCACGCGCGGGTGCACCCGAACTGGGCGCTGGCCGGATTGGCGCTCTGGGCACTCATCAATGGTGGCCTGGTTGCATCGGGTTTCAGCGAAATTCCTCCGATCTCGCTGATGCTGGGGCTTTCCGGCGCTTGCGCCATCGTCACCATCGGCACGCTGCTGGCGCGGTCGCATCGGTTCGACTTCCTGCGCTATTGCGGTGAACATTCGATCGTCATCTATCTTGCATTCTTCCTGCCGATGGCGGCGAGCCGCACGCTGCTGCTGAAGACCGGAGTTATTCCTGATATCGGCGCGGTATCGCTCATCGTCACCATCGCCGGGGTATTCGGCGCATTGGCGGTTTGGCGGATCGCTACGGCAGTGGGGGCAAACTTCCTCTTCGAGCGGCCCTTGGCCTTCTGGATCGCGCCAAAAAGCAGTGGCCGCGCGTTGCAGCCAGCCGAATAGGTATCGACCCCGATCCTTCATCGATCCCACGGGAACAGCAAGGACGAGAACGTCCGGGGATGCAAAAATCACGGCTGATTTCGATGGCGCAGGCTGTCAATCGTCACCAAAAATTCCTAAGTTTCGGCCATGCCGAAGACATCACCGAATGCCTCCCCCAAGCCCGTAGCCGTCAAAGCCCCCGCCAAGGGGGACCATGTTTTTTTGGTCGACGGTTCGTCGTACATTTTTCGCGCCTACCATGCGTTGCCGCCGCTGAACCGCAAGTCCGACGGTTTGCAGGTCAATGCCGTGCTCGGCTTCTGCAACATGCTTTGGAAGCTGTTGCGGGAGATGCCGCCAGACAATCGGCCCACGCATCTGGCCATCGTGTTTGACAAGTCCGAAGTCACGTTTCGCAACACGCTTTACCCGGACTACAAGGCACACCGCCCGCCGGCGCCGGACGACCTCATTCCGCAATTCGCGTTCATCCGCGAGGCGGTGCGTGCGTTCGACTTGCCCTGTCTGGAGCAGTCCGGCTACGAGGCCGACGACTTGATCGCGACCTATGTCGCAGAGGCGTGCGAGCGCGGCGCAAGCGCCACCATCGTATCGTCCGACAAGGACCTGATGCAGCTCGTGACCGATTGCGTCACGATGTACGACACGATGAAAGACCGGCGCATCGGCATCGCGGAGGTGATCGAGAAGTTCGGCGTGCCGCCGGAAAAGGTGGTCGATGTGCAGGCGCTGGCGGGCGACTCCACCGACAATGTGCCGGGGGTACCCGGAATCGGCGTCAAGACCGCGGCGCAATTGATCGCCGAATATGGCGACCTCGAAACGCTGCTCCAGCGCGCCGGCGAGATCAAGCAGCCCAAACGCCGCGAGGCCCTCATCGAGAACGCCGAAAAGGCGCGGATCTCTCGCCAGCTCGTGCTGCTGGACGACAAGGTCAAGCTGGACGTGCCGCTCGACGAGCTCGCCGTGCACGAACCCGACGCCCGCAAGCTGATCGCATTTCTCAAGGCGATGGAATTTTCGACCCTGACACGTCGGGTCGCCGAATATGCGCAAATCGATCCCGCCGACGTCGAGCCTGACGCGAGCAACAAGAGCGCGGGCGCGCGTCCGGCAGCAAATCCTCCCGCCGCGTCCTCGCGCGGCGAGGCCGACCTGTTTTCACTCCGGGCGGCTGCGGCTGGTGCGACGGCGGATCAGGCCTTGGGTTCGCCCGTCTCTGCAAAGCCGGCAGCCGGTGAACGGCAACCGCTTGAGACCAGCAAGGGCACTCCGATCTCGCTCGCCGCGTCGCGGGCCGAAGCCGCGCGCAAGACCAGAATCGATCGAAGCAAATACAAGACGATCCGCAACGCTGAGGACCTTCGCGCCTGGATCGCGCGGGTCCATGACGTCGGGCATTTTGCAATCGAGGCCAAGGCGGATTCGATCGATCCGATGCAGGCTGAAATCTGCGGCATCGCGCTTGCGCTCGCGCCCAACGACGCCTGCTACATTCCGCTAAGCCACAAGCAGACCGGCGACAGTGCGGGACTATTCGCGGCCGGCGTTGCGCCGGATCAGATCACGACCGCAGAAGCCATTGACGTGCTGCGGCCGTTGCTTGAGTCGCGAGGTGTCTTGAAGATCGGCTTCAACATCAAGTTCAACGCCGTGATATTCGCCCAACATGGCGTCACGATCTGCAACCACGACGACGCGCAGCTGATGTCGTACGCGCTCGACGCCGGGCGCAACGCGCATGGGCTGGATGCGCTCGCCGAGCGCTGGCTTGGCCATGCCAGGCTCAGCTACGGCGAGCTCACCGGAAGCGGCAAGGCCAAGCTCAGTTTCGATCAAGTCGCAATCGAAAGGGCGACGGCGTATTCGGCCGAGGACGCCGACGTGATCCTGCGGCTTTGGCGGGTTCTCAAGCCGCGGCTGGTCGCCGAGCGCATGAATACGGTCTATGAAACCTTGGAGCGGCCGTTGATTTCCGTGCTGGCGCGGATGGAGCGGCGCGGCATCTCGATCGACCGTCAGGTGCTGTCGCGCCTCTCCGGTGAATTCGCCCAAACCGCCGCGCGCGTCGAAGCCGAGATTCAGGAGATCGCCGGCGAGCCCGTCAATGTCGGCAGCCCGAAACAGATCGGCGATATCATCTTCGGCAAAATGGGGATAGGCGGAGGCAGCAAAACCAAGACCGGTGCGTGGTCGACCTCGGCGCAGATCCTCGACGAACTCGCCGAGCAGGGTCATGCCTTCCCCAGGAAAATACTGGAATGGCGGCAGGTTTCGAAACTGAAGTCGACCTATACAGACGCGCTGCCGACATACGTCCATCCGCAGACCCATCGGGTCCACACCACCTACGCGCTTGCGGCGACCACAACGGGGCGGTTGTCCTCGAACGAGCCGAACCTGCAGAACATTCCGGTGCGCACGGAGGACGGTCGCAAGATCCGGCGGGCGTTCATCGCCTCTCCCGGCCACAAGCTGGTCTCGGCGGACTACTCGCAGATCGAGTTGCGCCTGCTCGCGGAGATCGCCGACATTCCGGTTTTGAAGCAGGCGTTCCGCGACGGACTCGACATTCACGCCATGACGGCCTCGGAGATGTTTGGGGTCCCGGTGAAGGATATGCCCGCCGAGGTTCGCCGCCGCGCCAAGGCGATCAACTTCGGCATCATCTACGGCATCTCAGCCTTTGGGCTGGCCAACCAGCTCGGCATCCCGCGCGAGGAGGCCTCAGCCTACATCAAGCGATATTTCGAACGCTTCCCGGGCATCCGCGCCTATATGGATGCGACCCGTGATTTCTGCCGTGCCCATGGTTATGTCGAAACCTTGTTTGGCCGCAAATGTCATTATCCCGAGATCAAGGCATCCAACGCTTCAGTCCGATCGTTCAACGAGCGCGCAGCGATCAACGCGCGGTTGCAGGGGACCGCAGCCGATATCATCCGCCGCGCGATGGTACGGATGGAAGAGGCGTTGGCCGAGAAGAAGCTCTCCGCGCAAATGCTGCTACAGGTGCACGACGAACTGGTTTTCGAAGTGCCCGACGACGAGGTCGCCGCCACCTTGCCGGTGGTTCAGCACACCATGCAGGATGCGCCATTCCCCGCGGTCCTGCTTTCGGTCCCACTGCATGTCGACGCCAGAGCGGCGGACAATTGGGAAGAGGCGCATTGAGGATCGTCATCATCGGCAACAGCGGCGGTGGCAAATCCACGCTGGCGCGGCGGATGGGTGCGGTATGGCATTGCCCTCATGTCGAGATCGACAGCCTGCTCTGGCAACCCGGATGGAAGTTGACCCCGGTTGAAATCTACAACGCAGAACACGCACGGCTGATCGCGGAGGAGAATTGGATCATCGACGGCCTTGGACGGTTTGATTCAATCGCGGAAAGGTTGGCGCGCTCGACGGATATCTTGCTGGTCGATATGCCCTTGTGGGTTCATTTCTGGCTCGCTGCCGAACGGCAGATTCGCTGGGCCAGCGGTGCTATCGAGCATCCGCCTGCAGGGTCACCAAACATGCCACCCACCGAGAGCCTTTTCCGCACAACCTGGGATGTCGATCAGAACTGGATGCCGGAGATTCGCCGGCTTATTGCAGCCGGGGAACAGCAGGGAAAACGCGTCATTCGACTTGGCTCAGTCGCGGAGCTCGATGGTTTCGAGGCGCGGGTCTAAAGGCACTGATGTCCGGAAGGTTCGAGCAGCCAGACAACGAGGATACCACCAGCATCAATCCAATTTCGCTTCCATGCCGCGCTTCACCCCGGGCCGGGCCATCAGCGCCTTGTACCAGCGCTCGACGTTGGGAAAATCCGAAAGCTCCACCTTGTGGCGCGGGTGCCGCCAAGCCCAGCCTAGGATCGCGAAATCGGCAACGGAAAGCGCGTCGGCGACGAACTCGCGATCGGCCAACCGACGGTCCAGCACGCCGTAGAGCCGACGCGTCTCCGCCATAAAACGGTTCAGGCCGTAGGTGCGGTCCTGCTCGCTGTCCAGCGCTATGAAGTGATGAACCTGCCCCGGGATCGGCCCAAAGCCACCCATCTGCCACATCAGCCATTCGTACACCGGAATCCGTTCGATCAGTGGCCGTGGCAGGAATTTGCCGGTCTTCTCGCCGAGATACAGCAGAATGGCCCCGGACTCGAAGATGCTGACGCGCTTGCCCTCAGGACCTTCGGGATCGACGATCGCAGGAATCTTGTTATTCGGACTGATCGCGAGGAAGCCGGCGGCCATCTGCTCGCCTTTGGTGATGTTGACCGGGAAAACCTTGTACGGCAGCCCCATTTCCTCGAGTGCCACGCTGATCTTGCGCCCGTTGGGTGTGTTCCAGGTGTGGAGCTCGATGGTCATTTCGTCCGGTCCTCGCAAAAGTTTCGTATCCCAGTACCCCGGAAGCCGGCAACGTTACAACCGGCGCCTGGCCCGGAGTCCGACGCTGTTGACGGCATCGTTCCACTATGGAATGTGAGCGCATCCGTCGGTAGATTGCGCCAGTCGCAACCGAGAAAACGACCTTGTCCAAATCAGCTTCCCGCGCCCGTCTCGCGGACATCATCCGAAGGCGCTCGTTCGGGCGCGGCGAGATCACGCTGGCCTCCGGCCGCAAGAGCGATTTCTATTTCAATCTGAAGCCGACGATGCTCGATCCCGAAGGTGCCGCACTGCTGGCGGAGCTGACCTATGAAGCGCTCCGGGACGATGGCATCGATTACATCGGTGGGCTCGAAATGGGCGCGGTGCCGCTTGCGGGCGCGATTGCACAGCTTTCCTGGATCAAGGGGCATCCGATCGCGGCGTTCTTCGTGCGCAAGAAGCCGAAAGAGCATGGCGCTCGTCTCGCCGTCGAGGGGCTCTCGAAAGGCGAAAGCCTGCAAGGCAAGCGCGTTGTCATCGTCGAGGACGTCACCACGACCGGCGGCTCCGCGCTAAAGGCCGTGGAAACCGTCCGGGAGGCCGGTGGTGAGATCGCGCTGGTGTTCACCATGGTGGACCGCGAGGAAGGCGCAGCCGAAACCTTCGCCGAAGCCGGCATTCCCTTCCGCTCGCTCTATAAAGCGGCTGAGTTCCTGAAGGATTGATGACGGAATAATGCGCGGCCCATAACGCGCAGGCCGGGTTCGTCATTGCGGTCGGCGAGCCGCCGCCCGGTTGCTCATGCTCGGCGTTGTGAGCGGAGAAAACGCTCGAAAGCGTAAGGTGGATTAGCGAAGCGTAATCCACCGTTCGATCAAGGCGGCGGGTTACGCCTTCGGCTAACCCCCTACGCAGCAATTTCGTGAGCCGGGCCCGCTCGTGGCGAGTGACACCATGATCCGCTCGTTGATCGCCATCTTTTTTCTGCCTGCACGTGGCGCTCATCGGTCGTTTACCATCCCACACTAAGGTGAACCTGCTGGGGCAAGCGTCGCCTCGGCAGATTCGTCGGCGGGTGGAGTAAGCGTTGCGTACAGAGTTGTCTTTTGCACGCGGGCGGCGGCCAGCCGCGCTCGTTGCCGCGACGGGAATAGCCGTGATGGCTGTGCTGGCGCCGCGCACGGCTTCCGCTGAGGGCTTGTTCGATCTGCTTTTCGGCGCGTTCCAAAAACAGCAGCCGCAGAGGTCCGGGCCGGCGAATTTCCTGGCCGAGGCCTTTGGCCTAAACCAGCAGCCAACAGCCTCACCGCGCTACGGTTCTTCCCCCTCGGGGGCCGCCTTCTGTGTACGCAGCTGCGACGGCCGATATTTTCCGCTGACGGCGCGCGGCGGTGCGTCGCCGGTTCAGATGTGTCAGGCGTTTTGTCCGGCGAGCCCGACCAAAGTTTTCTACGGCAGCAGCATCGACGGCGCGTGGTCCGCGCACGGCGAACGTTATGCCGACAGTGAAAACGCATTTGCCTACCGCAAGGCCTTGCGGGCGGACTGCACCTGCAACGGCCGCAACCCGACGGGTCTCGCACCGGTCGATCTCACGCTGGATACTTCGCTGCGTCCGGGCGACGTGATCGCCACAACCAACGGGCTCGTGGCCTATTCCGGCATCAAGGCGGGCTTTGGTCAAACAGAGTTCACGCCGGTCGCCTCTTACCCCGGCCTTACCGCCGAGGTGCGCGCCCGGTTGGGAGAGATGAAGGTCACCCCTGTCGCCGGCGACATGATAGCCAGCGGCGCTCCACTGCTTGAAGCCCCGCGCGAGATCGTGTTTCCCGTTACGACGGTGCCAAAGACCTCGCTGACAAGAGCCAAGCGGGCGGCGCTGGACTAGCTTTTACCGTATCGCACCACCGCTATATCGCAGGCGGTAGATTATCCGGCCGGACCGGCATATCTGCTCCTCGCCGTAGAACTCGGAGATATTGCCCGAAGGCGAATTCATATATCGAAGGTTACCCTCTTCGAACAGCAGAGGTCCGCGAAACGGCGCGTCTGCACGGATCCCAAGCAGCGCCTTACGCAGAAAACCATAAATGCCAATTGCTTCTTCACGTTCCAGAATGTCCGGCGTGAGCCCGCCAGCATAGCTCATCGACCAAATCACCTTCTGACCACGCTGCACCACTTCCTGGCCGACGAAGAACGTCATTCCGAAATATATGTCTCGATAGCTCAGCTCCTGTTCTGCATACTCAAGCTGCTTGGAGCCAGGAAATATCTGAGCGGGGACGGTAGCATCATCGTCGAGACCAGCATACGTCCGACGCTTGGCTTCAACCAGAAACGCCGAAAGACGATTGATTGATTTGGGGCTCATGCGGCCGTCTTTGTCGTTAGCGCCCGATAATCACGCCGATCACGTTAGGCGCCGCCAGATACTTTTCTTCGATCCGCGCGCGCGCGGCGGCGCGGTTTTCGGGCGTCAGCAGCCCCCGCTTCTCGGCGAGAATCATCCAGCAGT
>JBJMTO010000007.1:0-33414 GCA_045811665.1 Bradyrhizobium sp. | reverse complement strand
AGGCCCGAACTGGCGCGTGGAAACCGATCATCAATTATTTCGCTGGGACGACATCATAGCTGGTTATGCTGTGCGGCCCGTATGGTGGCGGCTTCCTATGGGGTTGCTTGCTTTTGCTGATTTCATACTTGGAGGTGCGCTCTGGGGCTACGCTCGTACTAACTGGCGCTACGCCCTGTTTTTTCTGTTTCCCTATCTGGTCTTTCTGTTGATTGTGCTCACTTCGTATTATGCTGGCGAGCTTGCCGCACGCATGAGTGGTTCGACCGGTGTCGGCGTCGGGGCAGGAACTCTGGCCTTTATTGCTTTTTATGTCGGCCCGGGACGGTGGAGCTATCTCCCGATTGCCCTTGACGACTGGATTTTCTCACGCGCGTATATCCGAGGCAGCGATCCGGAGCTGGAGCGGCGGCTTGATGAGGTGGCCCACGAGATTATAGCAGCAGACTCCGCCCGCTCTGTCGACGAAATCCTTCTCCTCGGTCACAGCCTTGGGGCGGTGTTGGCGGTCGACGCCTTGAATCGGGCTCTTCGGCGGAAGCCAGATCTCGGATCCCGCGGTCCTCGGCTTGCCCTTGTGACGGCGGGATCCTCGATTCTCAAGATCGGACTGCACAGAGCCGCTGGCCGCCTACGCGACGCGCTGGCGCGGGTCTCACGATCTAACGGCGTCGTCTGGGTCGAGTATCAGGCGCTAACGGACGTGATGAATTTCTACAAAACAGATCCCGTGCGCGACTGCGGATTGCAGCCATCGGGCCGCCCGATCATTCGCACGGTCCGCATCCGTCATATGCTCCAACCTGCAAGTTATCGTCGCGTTTGCCGCAACCTGTATCGGCTCCATTGTCAGTTTGTCAGCGGCAATGAACGCCGCGCGGTCTACGATTATTTCATGTTCGTATGCGGTCCGCTTTCGGCGGAACAGCAAGCCCGCTCGCCCGACGGCGCCGCATCGGAGATCGGTGACGATGGCGCGTTACTCCACCTAAGCGGGCATGTAGGTTACCGTTCTTAAACGAGCAGCCGCCACGACCACGCTAGCTTGGCATAACTAACGTGCAGTCGAGTCGTAGAGGGGGTTTGATATTCAATCCGCACACGGCGCATCTTGAACTCGGAGCATTGAAATCGAAACTCGGAGATCGAATAGTGGTTCAGCGGGTCACCACGACAGGCGTTCCCACGCTGACACGTTGATAAAGGTCCATCACATCCTGATTATACATCCGGATGCAGCCAGAGGATACGAAGCCGCCGATCGAGTCAGGCCGATTCGTTCCATGGATCGCATACTCGCCCCCAGACAGCGTCAAGGCAGCAACCCCCATGGGATTGCTCGGCGATCCTCCCGGTATCACCCGCGCAATGTTGGACGGAGATGCCCAAGCGGGCTTGATATACTTGCCGTCGATTTGCGCCTTGCCGGCCCACTGCTGGCCCGCTTTGCCAACCCCCACGCGATAGCGCAGCGCTTGACCATCCCCAATGACGTAATAGAGCCGCCGCTCGGCTGTCCTCACCACGATCGTGCCGGCCGAATAATTTGCGGGAAACGAGACCGCCTCCCGCGCTTCGGCCGGTGCAAATCCAACTGCCGTGGCTGCAAGCACCATAAGGCAGGTGTAAGCGGGTGATGCTATGCCGAAAGAAGATGCAATCGAAACGGCCCTAAAATAAAAGCCCATGGTCTCAAAAACCTCGCGCTTAAAAAACCCATCCTATCGCAACGTAACGATGCGCGTAAGCGGGTCATTCCGAATCTTTCCGTAAAGTGCGATCGGCATGGTGCATTGCATTCACGCTTGAGCGGCGGCATGCAGCTCGATCCCAAAAGAGATCGGCGGGCCTGAACCAACCGCTCTCCACGAATGTGAGCGAATGCGCGATCTGAGCGCGGCGCGACGATCGTCGCCCAGGGCGAAAGGAGGTTTGCGTTGGCGCTCGCTGAATAAACAAAAAGGTTCAGCTCAGTACCTCGCCACAGCCGGGCCACCATCACCGCCAAACTTGTAGCCGATCGGAGTACACATTAGGGCCTACGGACGCCGACGCTCAGCGAGTCGTCTGGCGCCTCGCGCGCAGCAAGTTAGCCGCAGTATGAACCGCTTCAAATCCCAAGCGCCAATGGGAGCTAGGTTCGATATGGCGTTCGGCTCGGCGGAATGCATTATGACTAGGGCCACATATTTCTATTGCTGTTGATTACCGCTTGCAGTGAGCAAAACCACGGAGACAGAGCAACGCACACCGATGGTCTAGCTGACGAATACGACCCGCGTTTCCAAAGAAACGCGCCGGTACAAATCCTCGACGTCGTCGTTCACGAGCCGGATGCATCCCGACCCGACGAGATGGCCAATGGTTTTAGGCGAATTCGTCCCGTGAATGAGCAGCCCCGGGCGATCCAGCAATAGCGCACGCGCGCCCAGCAGACTGCCGGGTCGGCCGGCTGCCCCGAGCAAAGTGTCGCCTCCATTGCTATTCACGCCGGAAGGGCGCCAGTCCGGCCATTCAAGCTTGTTTGTGACCCGAAAGAGGCTGCCTCTCTGCAAGCAATCCTGCGCAACCCCGATCCCGTACCGGCGCGCGGAATTGTTGCCATCGATCAGATAGAGAAACCGATTCTCCCGATCGACCACAATCGATCCCGGCACAACGGTAGTGCGGTAAAACACCACTTGCCGCTGCAGCGCGAACGGCAGGGCTTCGCCTGAAGAGCCGCCATCAATGCCGGCCTTCAAGTCCGTCACGACGATGTCTTCGCGCCCGCGCGCCGCCTTTGGCGCTGACTTCGTCACACCTGCTGCGACGATGCCGGGGGCTCTGGTTGCGACATAGGCGTAGAGCAAAGCTGAGAGGCCGATGACGACCGCGATCGCGGCGGCGCCAATGGCGAGCGGCTTCCAGTTCCTGCGGCTCGCCAACACTTCGTTGATCGCCGCCGCGGAGTTCGCCTCGTCCCCGGCGATATCAGCCTCGATCCGGCGGATGGCATCTTCGAGCGCGGCAGCGTGCGATACGGCGGCCTCGCGCGCAAGATGGGACCTCGCGACCAGGCTACGGGCGTCCATGTAGATCTGGTCGCGCTCGAGCGGGTCCTTGCCCGAAACCGCTTTCGTCAGCAGCGAATAATAATTCACCGTCATGCTCTGACGCCTGAAGAACTATCTAATGGGAGGCGCATACTGAATGCCGCCTTGGGTCCAGAGCGCATTCAGCCCGCGCGGGATGCTGAGCTTGGATTGCGTTCCAACGTTTCGTTCATAGATCTCTCCGTAATTGCCGACCGCGCGGAGGGCGCGCGCAGCCCAGTCGTTCGCAAGGCCCAGTTGATCACCAAATTCACCTTCGGTGCCGATCAGACGCCGGATATGGGGGTTCGGAGATTTGATCGCATCGTCGACCGACGTCGATTTGACGCCCAGTTCTTCGGCATTGATCAATGAGTAAAGCGTCCATTTAACCAGGTTGAACCACTGGTCGTCACCTTGCCGGACCGCCGGCCCGAGCGGCTCTTTTGAGATGACTTCCGGCAGGATGATATGGCTGTCCGGTGCGGACAGCTTGAGGCGCTCGGAATAGAGCTGCGAAACGTCGCTCGTCAGCACGTCGCATTTGCGATCGTCATAGGCCGTCCGGCTTTCTTCGGCGGTGCCGAGCGCCAGAACCTTCAGCGTCATATCATTGGCGCGGAAATAGTCCGACAAATTCAATTCGGTGGTCGTGCCGGTCTGGGTGCAAACCGTCTTGCCACCAAGCTGCAAGGCGGTGTCGATCCCGGTGTCGCGGCGCAATAAGAAGCCCTCGCCGTCGTAATACGCTACGCCGGCGAACATAAGGCCGAGCGAACTTTCCCGTGACATCGTCCACGTCGAGTTGCGCGACAACACGTCGATCTGGTTCGACTGAAGCGCGGCGAAGCGGCTGGCCGCATCAAGCGGGATGAACGACACCTTGTTGGGGTCGCCGAAGATCGCCGCCGCCACTGCGCGGCAAATATCGACGTCGAATCCGGTCCAAATGTTTTTGTCGTCCATGCTGGAAAAGCCCAACAATCCCTGGCTGACGCCGCAGTTGAGCGTGCCGCGTTCCTTGACGGCTCTCAAAGTCTGAGCACAGACGGGGTGGCTCCCCGCAAGGACCAGGGCCAGCAACATGACGGCGCTAACAATGACAGTTCGCTTTTTTGGATCGGACATTCAATCTCACGACGAGTTGCGATCTGCGTCTCGGCCAGATCTTGCTTCCGATATGCTCGTCATCTCGTTAGGCGAAGCTGAGCTGAGCTGAGCAGGGCCAGCGCCGATGCCGTAGCGCAGCGCGCGGCCGTTGCCCTGGATCAGATGGAGGTGGCGCTCGGAGGTCTGGATAATGATGGTGCCAGTCGCTTCATTGGTGCGGTAGAGTACTGCCGTCGTCCTGAACTCCGGATCGAGCTCCTCGGAGTGGTCGGCGAGCAATCCTGGCTGGTCCCCGACATCAGGCTGGCGCAGCTGCGCGTGGCTTGGTGAGGCCGACAGAACCAGGACACTGGCGGCGATCAACTTCCAGATTAGGTGCGGAAATTTCGCCATCCAATTTTCTCCTTCTGGGCGCCACGGCATTGAAGGCTGACGTGGGAGATCATCACTCCAACCGCAACGGTAGAGTTTATAGTTACAAAAGGAAGGTCATAGTGCTGCTTTGATCTGGATCAATAGCGGAGTGAGTGTTCGGACTAACGGATGGATATCTCTCTCGCCGCCGATGGCTCTCGTGCTTCCTGTCCCCCTTGAGGCACGGAATTGGTGCGGGTAGAGGTTGATTGCACCGGCTTGCGAGAAACCAACCGGTGCTGATGGCAACTCGAAACAATCACCGCCGATCTGCCATCATCCGTTGGCGATGGGCCTTGATGGTGCGTTCGATACAGCCTAGCGCACGGCCGATCTCCTTATTGGTCGCTGGTCGGAGTCACCACGCGAATACCCCGCCTGTACTTCACGAGCCGACACTCTCGTCTTACTCGACGGTCAATTCTGGAATCCGGTTCGGATCATTTCGTTCAGGGAAGGAGGGGTCCGGATATGTCGGAAAGATTTGGGTCGCTTCGGCACTCTTGTCTCTGAAGGTTCGCTGAAGCGCTGTTTGCCGACTACTCGAGGAGCAGTCTCTGAGCCTAATCAGCGCGTCTGTAACTGTTCGGCCCAGTTGCCCGATCGTTTCGTCACTGAAAATAGCCGATCTGGCGCTTCCAAGCCGGTCTAGACTGAGTTTCAGAGTTACAAGCGACTCCTTCAATTGCGCAATGTCCGATTGAAGCGCTAAGTTTTCTCCTGCCTTGATTTCCCGAAGCGAGTTGCCAACGGTGCGAACTTCGGTTGTGAGGCTTCGGAGATTGGCCAGCACGTCTTTGGGTGGCAGATCGAGTTTCGACAGCACGGCCTCGGTGATGGTTGTAACGGCATTTTCGGCAAAATGATGGATGCGCGCCGTCGCGAGCAGCGCAAGGGTAGCGGCCAGGATCACCAAGATGGCCGTCGCATTGATCATGGCCAGTAGCATTTGGCCTGGCACTCTCCACAACCGCGCGGAAATTCCTCTTCGACTAGACCGAGCCATGGCTGCCCCGCGAGGTTCCTGGTCCCCGCGACCTCATGGGACAATCCCGTTGGGGCCGGCACGGAGTTCAGTACCGAAATGCTGTTAGAACAGTGCAAATACCAGTGATTGCGCTAGATCAACTATCGAGGGATAGGTGGCGAGTCAGAATCCATAGCGGCTAGATGGTAGCTACTTGGCGCGAAGCCCCGTCAGCTTCCGCAGCGTTACGTGAACGCCTAAGCCATCTTTTCCCAACGAGCGCAGTGCCAGTCAGCTCAGCCTCATCATCCACATACCCGCCCGTAACCCCGATTCCGACATCCTTCGCGTTATAGAACAGGTGATGAGGCGGCGCAGGCGTGTGCTCATTGAGAGTAAGCTCAGCTTTGAAAATGCCGTGTTGCGACGAGTACCAACCGGTGAAATAGGTGTACGCGCCGCCTCGTACTATCACGCCGTCCTGGAGAACAGCGACAGCCGACCGGCCAATCCACACCATCAAAACCCCCTGCCCTAAAGCAATAAAGTCCAGGCGTCATTCGAACAGCTCCTACCCGCTGCATATCCCAGCCACGCCGCAAATGGCGCTCAGCGAGTCTTAGTGGCTTCCCAAGTAAGTTATGCCGAGTGTGAACCGCTTCACATGCCAACCGACAGCCGGGAGCTAGGCTGCACTCTGCCGCCACCTGTGCGCGCTTGGCAACCTGCGCAACGGTGGCGCGACTCTATTCCCGGCGCCGGGACAACTCCTTGCTTCGCTCCGCCAGCTTCACCATCACCTGCAGCGCATGATTGGTCGGAGTGGGAATACCAAACTCGGCGCCTTTATGCACCACATAGCCGTTGAGGAAATCGATTTCGCTGGGCTTGCCACGCACAAGGTCCTGCGCGGTCGAGGACATCTGATGAGGCATCGTCGCTGGGACTTTCAGAATTTGCTCTGCGAGGTCTTCAGGCATGGATAAGCCGCAGGCTTGCGCGACCATCACGCATTCCCTGATTGCGCGGACGACGACTTCCTTTGTGCCTTCGACATCCAGCATCGGACCGTACGAAATGCTTGCAACTGCGGAAAGGGCATTGAAGGCGCAGTTAGTAGTCAGCTTGACCCACTGCGTCCTTTCTATGTCCTCGGCGATCGTCGTCTCGATCGCGGCGGCACTCAGTGTTTGCGCAATGGCCTCGCTTTCGGGAGAAGCGCCGATCACGAGCTTTCCGCCCCCGTGATGTTTAACGTGACCCGGCCCGGCCATTTCGCTGCCGACATAAACTACCGTAGGAATGACCAGATTGCCGATCAGCCTGCGCAGTCGCTGCGGATTGTCCACGCCGTTCTGCAAACTGAGGATTGGCGCTTTGGGATCCAGGCACCCGGCTAGAGACCGGCCGGCGTCCTCGGTGTCGGCCGACTTGACACAAAACAGCACCATATCGGGCTGTGCGAGTGCGGTTGGGTCGATGGCCGCCTTCGCTGGAAGCCGTCCATTGAAAGCTTGCGTCTCAAGTAGAAGGCCATGTGCGTTGATGGCGTCAACGTGCGGTTGCCTGCCGATGAACGTCACGTCATGTCCGCCCCTCAGAAGTTGTCCTCCGTAGTAACACCCGACGGCTCCGGCCCCGACGACCGCAACTTGCATGCCCTCTCTCCTGATGAAAGCGTTTATGTGCTGCGGCCGCGTCGTAGATAGTTAAACAGCGGCCGCGGTCTCAGGTTCGCGTACCCTAAGTTAGATGTCGGAAATACCGGGATGACAAACCGATCTGCAGGCTCGAAAACATCGTCCACAATGCAAATGGTGATACCTGCGTGGTTGGAACTGCAACAACCTTATACGATGCCACTGACGTTCGCTACGATACGCTCGAGGACATCGAGAGGGGGCGGCGTCACCACCGGTCTGTTGAACGCCGTTGTGGCGGAGGAACTACCCGGACCTGGCACCGTATTCCTCGAGACGAACTGGTGGTGCCTTGAACAAGGTCGGACGTCAGATGAATGGCCATTCAGTGGCCAAGCACGGTGATGCAAGCCACCGCTTCCTCAATGCCGTGGATGCCACCGCCGTTCTCCGCAATTGCAATGCGTGCATCAGCGACCTGCCTCGCGCCCGCCTCACCGCGCAGTTGCAAAACCAGTTCGTAGATTTGGCCCAATCCAGTCGCGCCGATCGGATGCCCTTTCGATTCTAGGCCGCCTGATGGGTTGACCGGAATGCGACCACCGATTCGAGTCTCTCCTCGGGCAGAGATTGGACCGCCGTCGCCGAAGGCACAGAAGCCGAGATTTTCAATTTGGACGATTTCACCCATGGCTGTGGCATCGTGGACTTCGGCGACCGATACGTCCTCGGGACCAACAGCCGCAATCTCGTAAGCGCGCTTCGCTGCCAGCGCTGAGACGTGTTTTTCCACCTCCTCCGGCTCTCGGTCAGCGCCCGACAGCACGACGGTGGCGAGGACGCGAACGGCGCGCCTTCCATCCAACCCGAGCCGCGCCAAGGCATTCTTGTTACAGATGACCATTGCTGCCGCGCCATCCGAAATCGGCGCGCACATCGGCAAGGTTAGCGGATAGGTGATCGGCGCCGCAGCCAGCACCTCCTCCACGGTATAGCCATTCCTGTACTGCGATTGTGGGTTATGGATCGAATGATTGTGGTTCTTGGCAGCGACCGCCGCGAGCTGCTCTCTGGTCGTTCCGAAACGCTTCATGTGAAAACGACTGAACGCGGCGTAAACGTCCATGAAGACGCTGTAGGGCTTGTTCGACATTGTCCCATCCGGCACCTCGACGCCTTCGCCCATTCTGGCAAGCCGCGCGACCGTCTCGTCCCGCGTGCTGACATCCCAGCCACTGTCGAACATTGAGAACATCAGGTCGCGATCGCGCGAGTACATCTTCTCGGCCCCGACCGCGAGCGCGACATCGCCCTGCCCGGCTTTGACGAAGTTCACCGCTGAGTTGAACGCCGAGCTGCCACTGGCGCAGGCGTTTTCAACGTTGACTATCGGGATGCCGCCGATCCCCATGCTCCGGAGTGCGATTTCGCCCCTGATCATGTGTTGGCGTTCCATGTGTCCCTGCGAGACGTTGGCAAAATAGGCGGCGTTGAGGTCGGACTTTTCGATTCCGGCGTCGGTCAGGGCCGCGTCAGTCGCCTGCCGCGTCATGGTCTTGAGGTCTACGTCGAGCATCCGCCCGAACGGCGTCATTCCTACTCCAATGATGAAGACGTCTTCCATGAAATCACTCCCATCGCGGCCAGACTGAGCAGCCAGCAATCATTAACCCGTTCGCCAGTCAGTTCAAACTGATGCAAAATGCAGTGGCGTCATGCACCATACGCGTTCGGCAACCCCTCTTCGATGCGCCGAACTTCAAGGGCGATCAACCCAAAAGGACCTTCAATGCCCGACGCCATCCGCCTTCCAAGTTTCCGTCTTGATGATCGTGTGGCCATGGTCACCGGAGCCGGGGCCGGAATAGGTGCCGGGATCGCAGCCGGACTGGCCGAAGCGGGCGCAGACGTCGTGCTCGTTGGCCGCACCTCCGGACCGCTCGAAACCACGGCCCGGCAGGTCGAAAGTCTCGGCCGTAAGGCAACCATTGTGATTTGCGACTTGACCGATCGCGCCATGTTGCGGCGCCACATTGCGCGGCTCCACCGCTTGGATATTCTGGTCAATAATGCCGGTACGAGCATTCCGGAACCGATCCTTGAGGTTGCCGACACCAGCCTCGATACAATGGTCGGTCTGAACGTCACGGCCTTGTTCGTTGCCTCTCAGGCCGCGGTCCGGAAGATGCTCGAAGCTCCTGATCGAAGGCAGCGTGGCGGCGCAATCGTCAATATCTCATCGCAAATGGGCCATGTCGGAGCCACCCATCGGACCGTCTACTGCATGACCAAACACGCCGTCGAGGGGTTGACCAAGGCTATGGCAATTGAGCTCGCGCCGCATCGGATCAGAGTCAACAGCGTTGGGCCGACCCTTGTCGACACGCCGCTTGCCCGCCGTGTCGTAGATACGCCAGAGAAGCGCGCCTATTTCGAGTCGCGGATCCCGCTCGGAGCCCTGGCCAGCGTTGAAGATGTCATGGCGGCCACGGTGTATCTGGCATCACCAGCAGCAGCCATGGTGACGGGCGCCCATCTTCTTGTCGATGGCGGCTGGACGGCGCAGTAGCCGGCCGGGTTAATTCATATAGTGCTGGAACACATCGGCATCATTGCGAAGATCGGCTGCCGGTGCGTGATGGACGATCGCGCCGTTCTTCAGAACGTAGGCGCGGTCGGCAATTTGTAGCGCGCTGGTCTTTTGCTCGACCATTAGAACTGCCATGCCGGTTCTGGCAAGCGCGCCGAGAGCTGCGAGAATTCGCTGCAATGCCTGCGGCGCCAACCCGAGCGACGGCTCGTCGAGCATCAGCAGCTTGGGTGCCATCATTAGTCCGCGCGACACCGCCAGCATCTGCTGCTCACCGCCAGAAAGGGAGCCACCCAGAATTTGGCGCCTGGTCTTGAGCACGGGAAAGCGCTCATACTCCGCATCCATACGGCGAGCAATCTCATCCCGGGAAAGGCCTGGCTGCTGCTCGGCACCGATCGAAAGGTTCTCCTCCACAGTCAAAGCGGGAATGATCTGCCGCCCCTGGGGTACATGGACGAGACCTGCGCGCGCCAATTCGTGCGCCTTCGTCCCCCTATTGGCTTTCCCATCGAACTCGATCGTACCGGCGCGGACCTCGACCAGTCCGGAAATCGTGCGCAGCAAGGTCGTCTTGCCTGCACCGTTGGCGCCAAGCACCACCACCAGTTCACCGGGCATGACCGCCAGGTCGATGTCATGCAGGATATCCATGGTTCCGATCCCGGCAGAGACCTTTTCAAGTCGGATCATTGGGCGGCCTGCACCGGTGTACTGACGGCCTCGGCTGCGGTTCCGAGGTAGGCTGCTATGACGCGCGGATCGCGCTGCACTTCCGCGGGTGTGCCCTCCGCAATCTTCTCGCCGTAGTCAAGCACACTGATCCGGTCGGACAGCTGCATGACGAAGTCCATATTGTGCTCCACCAGGAGAATGGTGGTGCCACCATTTCGAATTTTGCTAATCACCTCAGCGATCTCGTGCGCCTCCGCATCGTTGAGGCCGGCGATTGGCTCGTCTAGCAGCATCATGACCGGCTCCTCGGCCATCGCACGCGCGAGTTCAGCAAGTTTACGGTAGCCATACGGCAGGTCAGCCGGGCGAGCTTCGGACAGATGCCCGAGATTGAAGGCGGCAAGCAGCTGGTAGGCGCGGCGGCGCTCCACGGCGTCGAACTTTGGGGAAACCAGCCAGCTGGCTAAATCCCGCGGCCACGAGCGCTGCGACCGCACTCCCAGCATGATATTCTCGATCACTGTCAAACTCGGCACTAGTTGAAGGTTCTGGAACGTCCTCGCCATCCCAAGGCGGGCACGGACGTGTGCCGGCTCGACCGTCACATCGCGTCCGCATAGCTTTACGGTGCCGCTATCAGGCAAATAAAGGCCCGACACGCAGTTGATCAGGGTCGATTTGCCGGCGCCGTTGGGTCCGATCAGGGCATGCACGGTTGCAGGAGCAACGGTGATATTGATGTCGCGCAGCGCCGTTACGCCTGAGTAGCTCTTTGACAGACCGTTGATCTCCAGCACCGGGCCCCCACCGCTCGTCACGGCACGCGGTGCTGCGGCGGCCGTCGCAGCAGGCATGCTCGGGCCTGAAATATCTTGACGGATCTTTGGCCGGCGCACGCCCGGCCCGGCCAAGGTAACGATCCGCCGCATGATCCCAATCACCCCTTCCGGCACGAGCAGGAGCACCACCAGCAGGATCGAACCATAGACCAGCAGCGAGATGTCATAGAGCGAGGCAATGAACTCGGCGATCGCCAGTGTGATGATGGTGCCGATCAGCGGGCCATAGGAGGTGCCGAGCCCGCCTATGACGGTCGCGACCAGCATGCTGAGGGTCAGGTTCAAGTTGAAAGCATCGCTGTTGATGTAGGCGCTCTGATGCGTGAAGAACACGCCGGCGATACCTGCGGCGACCGCACTTAGCGCGAACACGGCAGTGCGCCATACCGGCACGTTGAAACCAGCGGTCCGGGCCGCGCTCTCGTTTTCCTTGATGGCCAGCAGCACGCGGTAGTAACGCGACGAGAACACGTAGTCGCTGAGGAGCTGGGCTGTGAGATAGACCCCCCCTGCAATCCACATGAAGTAGGCGCCACCCATCTTGCGCGACCCAAAGTCCAGGCTCGGAATGCCGAGCACACCCATCGTTCCGCCGGTGAGATCGGTCCAACGCTGAACTGTAATTTCGGCGATGAAGCCGAAGGCCAGCGTCGCCATGGTCAGGTAGATGCCGCGCGTGCGCAGTGCCACAAGCCCCACCGCAACGCCAAGGAGGCCGGCAATAGCAACGCCGGCGAGCATGGAGTAACCGACCGGCCAACCCAATCTGGCCGACAACAGAGCCGATCCGTAAGCGCCGGCGGCATAAAATCCGGCTTGGCCGAGTGACATCTGTCCCGACAACCCGAGCAGTATGTTCAGGCCAATGACCGCGACCGCTGTGTAACAGAGCGTCTGCGCCACGTGGATGTAAAACTTGTTGGTAACGACGAGCGGGAACACAACGATGACGAGGGCGGCCAGTAGAAACAGCGCCAACCTGAGCAGCGGCCGCCGATAAGGTAGCGGTACCGGGTCAGCGGACATCTGCCTTCGCCTCTCCAAATAATCCACTCGGCTTGACGACCAGCAGCGCTAGGACCACGAGCAGAGGATAGAGATCGCCGAACGCCGAGTTGAAATAGTTCGAGAAGCTTTCGGCCGTTCCGAAAATGATCGCTCCCGCCAGCACCCCGACTGGATTGGTAAAGCCGCCGAGCGAAGCGACGGCAAGCGCCTTCACCGTGAAGACCAGCCCCATGTGAGGCTGCACAGTGACGATCGGCCCAACGAGTATGCCCGAAATAGCCGCCAACACCGAGGCGATCACGAAGACCAGTACGGTTGCGCGGCTTACGTCGATGCCGAGCAGGGCCGCCGTTTCCCGATTAAACGCGACCGCGCGAATGGCCCGCCCGTGGGTTGTAAGGAACAGAAACACATAGAACAAACCGACCACGACGAACGCCGCCGCGATCACCAGTAATTCCTCAACAAAAACGCCGACGCCCATGACCTTAATAACGTTGTCGCGCGAGGCGGAGAACAAGGGTGGGGAATATTGGGCGGACTTGCCCCACACCAGCGTCGCCACGTTCTGCATGATCAACGCGACGCCCATGGTTGTCAGCACCCAGGAATACTGGCCGCCGACCAGCGATCTCAGTCGATCGAGTGGCCGCAATGCGACGCGCTCAAGTCCCCAGCCCATCAGCGCGAGCACGGCTAACACGAGCACGGCAACCAGGATCACCGGCACGCCTGCCAACAACAAAGTCATGCTCAGGTACGCGGCAATCATCAGAAACTCGCCCTGGCCGAAGTTCATCCGGGTGGTCGCCAGATGCGCGATGAACAGGCCTTTGGCTGTGAGGGCGTAGAGCGCCCCCATAGTCAAACCGCTCAGCAAGAGCTGAATGAAATTTGCCGTCGACATCGATGCTCCCGGCGACGAGAAGTGGGAGGCGCCTCCCTCAGTAGTTCAGGCGAACCACCGCGCCGTCCTTCCAAACTCCGAGAAACACGTGCTCCCGGTCGAGACACTCGTGATCCTTGGGGCCGTACGGCTTGGCCGGCGTTGCCGAAATCGCCTTGATGCCGTCCACCGCCTCCAGCGCATCGCGGACCGACTCCGGCTCGATGGATTTGGCGGTGTCCAGCGCCTTGAAAGCGACTTGGGCCGCATCGTAGCCCAAGGCTGCTACCACGGGCCAGCGGAAGTCCTTGCCGTATTCCTTCTCCATACGAGCCACGAACGCCTTCGGCGCATCGAGTGACAGATCGAGGGCCTGGCCCATGACGGTTCCTTCAATCTCCTTAGCGCCGACGATGTCCCGCACTTTCAATGATGATAGCCCCCAATTTCCGGCGACCGTCGGCTTATAGTCGATCTTGGACATCGGGCGGAAGACGAGTTCGAACGACTCGTGGAAGTTGAGCACAAGCTCGGCTCCAGATTCTTTCATCTTCAGCATCTGCGGCGTAAGATCCGATACGTTTGGCGCCACGGCTTCGACAGCGACGAGATTGCCACCGCGCGTCTTGAGACCATCTGTGATCTCTTTGGCCGCGAAATTGCCGTAGCCGGTGGTCGAATGCACAAGGCCGATCTTCTTGAACGCCTTTACGCCCCAATCGAGCATGCCTTCGATTTGGAACTTTTCAACCATTGAGCAACGGAAGATAAAACTCGGCTTTTCTTCGATAAACTGCGAGGTAATGTTCGTTGCGATCGAAGGACCCGCAATCAACGGCACGCCGGCCTTTTGCACGATGGGCGCGAAGGCGAGCACGTTGCCACTCGACACGGTACCAATGATAAGTGGAACCTTGTCGCTCTGCATCAGCCGCTGGACCAGGGAAACTGCTTTTTGAGGATTGGCTTCGTCGTCATAGACAATAAATTCAACCTTGTGCTTGCCCGCGCCGGAGTAATCCTTGAGCGCGAGCTTCATGCCCTGAAGGTAGCTTTCGCCAAAGTCGACGATGGCTGGCGGCCCGCTCAGTCCCATGACGACGCCGATCTTCACATCGGCGGCGTGACTCGCACCGCCGAGTGCGGCTGATGCAATAATTGCAGCTATGGTGGCGCCACTCTTTGTCATCTGCTCGTTCTCCCGGATTGTTTTGCTAGTTTGGAGTGTTCTTAGCGTCACCTTGCGTTGAAATTGGCGTCGCGCCGCTCGCGAAATGATTGCGTGCCCTCTGCCAGATCATCCGACTGGCCGAGATCATAAAACGACCGCACCTCTGTTTTCAGCGCGTCTGCAAGCGGCATCCCGACCATCCGCCGCATCGTCGCTTTGGCAAAGCGATGCGCCAGTGGCGCTCGCCGCGCCAACATCTGGGCGTAGTCAAGCGTCTTTGACAGCAGTTCGGGCGGGGACCAGACTCGGTTAACCAGGCCGATCCGATGCGCGTGCGCAGCATCGATTTTTTCGCCGGAAAGGATCAGCTCCATCGCATTGCCGAGGCCGACAATCATCGGCAACCGCACCAAGCCGCCGTCGCAGGCGTGAAAGCCCCACTTCGAATCTTGCAATGCGAACTCAGCATTCTCGGAACAAAACCGCAGGTCACACGCCAGCGCTATTTCCAGTCCGCCGGAGATCGCAAAACCATTAATGGCGGCGATCAGCGGCTTGTCGATCTCCATACCCCGGGTAATGCCGCCCAAGCCCACGCCATCAACCCATTTGCGACGGAATTCGTGCGCAGGCAAGGTCGCAAAGGACATTGTGTAAGTTTTGAGGTCAGCTCCGGCGCAGAACGATTTGTCTCCGGCGCCAGTAATGACACCGACGCGGGCCGCCTCGTCAGCGTTGAAGGCGCGCCAGACATCGACCAGCGCCTCGTGCGCAGCAAAGTCCAGCGAGTTCATTTTATTGGCGCGGTCAATCGTGACCAGCCACACCGCTCCTTGCCGGTCCACACAAATGTCAGCCATCAGGCTGCTCCATGGGGTTTGGATTGCTCGTAGTCCCTGCGATTGTCAGGGCAGAGTTGAGCGAACGCATCATAGACATACTCGTGTCCAAGTCACAGGGTGACACCTTGGCATGCCGAAAAGAGCTAGCGCTTGCGATAACCAGAAAGGGTCATGATTTGGTTTCGCCTTTCAGAAGGTTGCGAAGTTCGGTCTTCAGGACCTTTCCGTAATTATTCTTCGGTAGGGTATCGACAAAGCGATAGGCCTTTGGACGCTTGAAACGGGCAATGTGGTCGAGGCACAGGGCATCCAGTTCTGCAACTTTAACCTCCGCACCAGGTTTCGAAACTACGAATGCAATCACTTCTTCCCCCCAGTCCGGGTGCGGCTTTCCCACCACCGAAGCTTCGATCAATTCCGGATGCCTTAACAACACTTCCTCAACTTCGCGCGGATAAATATTGATGCCTCCACTGATGATCATGTCCTTGGAGCGATCTCGAAGGGTAAGATAACCGTGCTCGTCAAAACTTCCGACGTCTCCGGTGTGCAGCCAGCCGCTTCGTAACGCCGCGGCGCTGGCCTCAGGATTATTCCAGTAACCAAGCATCATGCAGTCGCTGCGCGTTACGACTTCACCGAGCTCGCCGGCGGGTAACTCGCGATCGTCCTCATCGAAGACCTTAACGGTCACACCGCTTCGAGCGGTGCCGCAGGAAGCGAGTCGCTCGGCGATACTCGGACCATCTCCTGGGGCGACATGCAGCTCACGGCTCAGACCGGTGATGGTCATCGGCGATTCCCCCTGGCCGTACAGCTGAAACAGGCGCGGCCCGAAAATCCTCAATGCACGCTCAAGATCGGCCACGTACATCGGTCCGCCGCCGTAATAGATTGTCCGAAGGTTTTCTATCTTCAAGTCTGCAGATCGCGGCGAATTAGCTAGACGGGCGAGCATGGTCGGGGCCGCAAACAGTGTGACGTTGGAATACCGTTCCAACGCTTGGCCCAGATATTCAATGTCGAACCCTGAAAGTACTACCTGATGGCCGCCTTTCATCAGGAAAGGTAATGCATACAGCCCGGAGCCGTGAGACATCGGCGCCATGTGCAGCTTAGTATCTTGAGGGCCGATATGTTCGACATCCGAGAGATAACAGATGCTCATAAAGATCAAGGCTCGATGACTGAGCATCGCACCCTTCGGTCGACCCGTGGTGCCGCTGGTGTAGAAAATCCAAGCTAAGTCGTTGGGCTCAACCGGAACCGGTCCCACTGACCGTGAGCCGACCAGCCGTTCATAGGGCTGTGTTCGCACACAGATGATCTCCGCCGGATCCTGCTGCGCCGCGCTGACCGCGCCGGCTTCTGAAACCAAACCCGGCGTCGTGATGACAAGTCGCGCTCCGGAGTCGCCAATGATGTGGGCAATCTCGCGGGGGTGCAGCCGATTATTGACAGGCACGATGCACAGCCCTGTGGTCCAACACGCCAACATAACCTCAAGCATCTCGGCGCAGTTTTCCATCCACAAAACAACGCGGTCGCCGTGACTGCAGCCCCTCTCGGCCAACGAGCAGGCGATGCGGCTAACCCGATCGGCCATGACGCCATAGGTCCAAACCGTTTCACCGTCGGTGACAGCCGGGAGTCCGGGCTGCCGCCTGGCAACCTCAAAGAATAGCGCTGCAAAGTTGACCAAGCGTCCTACCCATTAGTAATGCTTGTCGATCTTGAGGACAGCGTCCCTTCCAGTACCGTACTAAGGGTGCGACGAGAGGCAAGCGGTTTTTCCAAGGGCCGCCAGACTCTTAAGCCGAGAGCCGCTACCGCGCGCCACCTACTCGCTCCAGATCAGGGCCGGCCGGTATTGCTGTCGGCGTGCTGAATCCCGATTTTGAGCTGGATGAACTTTTTGTCTCTATCAGCAGACCACATGCCCGGAATTCTCCGCCGAATGGTGAACTGGTTGGCTTGATTGGTACCGAGAGCTGTTCACGTCCCTCATCCACTCTGGCCTTGGTCGCAAAAAACAGCTGAACTCACCTCCATGGTCGAAGCACTCCCGCTCGCCGACAACTGTATCTTCCCACTAATGTAAAGGATAAACCCATGCCCGGCCGTTACGCTGCGTACACCAAACTCGTTCTCGACTATCCGTCGGCGCGGATTCTTCGGCTGACGTTCGATCGCCAGGAGACCTACAACTCGATCGATGCTGAAACCCACACGCAGCTCACCAATGTCTGGCGCGACATCAATGATGATCCAGACATCAATGCTGTGATCGTGACGGGAGCCGGAAAGGCCTTCTCTGCCGGAGGTGACTTCGAACTGTTGAAGAATATTCTAGATAACCCGGCCGTCCGCATGACGACATGGAAGGAAGCCAAGGATCTCGTTTACAACGTCATCAATTGCAACAAGCCTATCATCTCAGCCATTAATGGGGTTGCAGTTGGTGCCGGGCTCGCCGTGGGTCTTCTCGCAGACGTGTCGATTGCCGGCAAATCGGCGCGCATCGTCGACGGCCACACGAGACTGGGGGTCGCGGCTGGCGACGTAGCCTGTATCATCTGGCCTCTGCTGTGCGGCCTGGCCAAGGCCAAATACTATCTTTTGACTTGCAAGCCGCTTTCCGGCGAGGAGGCAGAGCGGATAGGTCTAGTTTCATTGTGCGTTGAAGACGCCGACCTGCAGCAAACGGCTTTAGAGGTGGCCATCAGTTTGTCCGACGGTGCTCAGAGCGCAATCCGCTGGACGAAATATGCGCTCAACAACTGGCTGCGCGTCAACGGGCCATTGTTCGACACCTCGACAGCGCTTGAAATCTTGGGCTTCACTGGAACGGAGGCGCGTGAAGGACTGGCGGCTCACCTCGAAAAACGAAAGCCGATATTTCCGCAGGAATGCCCACTATAGCTGCCGAGCATAAAAAAGGACCCGCCGCCGCACAGTACGTCCGGATGCCGATGCGCAAAGCCAACCTGAGGCAGTTGCTGGCTCGCCGGCCGGAAGGCATCCTTCGTCCCCCCGGTTCGAACAGGGCGAAATCGGCCTGGACCTGTCCGGACCGCATGCAACCTCGGACGTGAAGGCTGGTCAGCAAACGGCGGGACCGGGGATAACGCGCGTCGGTGCAGGGTTGGGGTTAAGGTCAAAAACCGGAGCCGCGGGCAATGGTTCGCGCCGAGGAAATCGAGTGGTGAACCGCGAAAATCACGTTTGGCGAAATGCGCCAGATGGGGGTAGTCGGCTGGTGTACTGCTCAGATCAGGTAAGTTAAGAGGCTGCCCAGGCTTGGGAATATCCGAGGTTTGATTGATGGTTGTTTGGTCTCCCTTTAGGTTCAACAGCGGACGAGAGATGGCTAATCGTTTTGCAATCGCTCCGCTAACAACCGACTCTTCCCATGAAGATGGCACGGCTACCGAAAACGAACTCGAATTTGTCCGACGACGTGCTGGCAGCGGATTCGGAGCCACCATTTCCTCGGCCGCTTACGTCGAACAAGACGGGCGCTCTTGGCAGGGGATAGGTGCGACACATGACGGACACTTACCTAGCCTCCGTCTGCTCGCAGAAGCGATGCGTGCTGCAGGAGGTCTTGCGATCCTCCAGATATATGACGGTGGCCGCATCGCGAAGCCCGAGTTGATAGGTGAGCAATGTCTGCGTGCGCCTTCTGCGGTTGCATCGTTGCGTCCCGGAGCAAAGACACCGAGGGCGATGACGGCTGGTGAGGTCGGGGAGCTGATTAAAAGCTTTCGAGAGGCTGCTTCGCTCGCTCGAAAAGCTGGTTTCGACGGCGTCGAGATCCACGGCGCAAACCACTATGCAGTTCATCAGTTTTTCTCACCTCGGGCCAATCATCGCGTTGATAATTGGGGAGGCACGCTTTCGAAGCGCATGAACTTTCCTCTCGCTGTCGCGCAGGCCGTACGCGACGCACTCGGTGCAAAGCTGATCGCAGGGTTTCGCGTTACGCCATTTGAGTCCGAGCCCGACGGTTATACGCTTGACGACTCAAAACTGCTTTGCAAGGAACTTGCCAAGTTGGGTCTCGACTACATTTCCGTTTCGCTCGATGATTATCGGAAGAGCCGACCCGTGGGAGAGACCCGTGTTTATGATGGTCCGCTCGAGAAGAGTTATACGCCGGCGAAGAGTCCAATCACGGAATTCGCCCGCGTCATCGCGGGCCGCAGTGCGGTGATGGCAAGCGGTGGGATTAAAACGTGTATAGATGCTGAGGGGGCGATCAATATGGGAGCTGATCTGGTTGCGGTAGGACGCGCGGTGGTGGTTGATCCAGAGTGGCTTTCCAAAGTCCGTAGTAAAAGTGAAGCATCAATCCTTGCAGGACTGCCAAACGATAAACTTGAGATAGCCAGAGCTTTAAGCATTCCTCCGCGAATGGTCGATTACCTCCTGAGCCGTCCAGGTTGGATCCCTCGTCTCCCTCCGACTTCTCGGAGGCCCCTTTAATCCGGTAGCAACGTGATCGCCGACGCAACTAAAGAGCTCATCCACAAGCTCAACGCGCGGCGTGGGCATAGCGAAGCGGCGGAGTGGCGACGGCAGGCGCGATCTACGGATAAACGTTGCCTTCGGCATGGCAACTTGCATCGGCCGCGCTGGTGACGCACGCCCCGCCTTTCGAATGTTGCGTCCAGTCCAGGACAAGGCTGTTGCGGACGAGCCAGTCTCCAAGATCAACTCCGCCGACCAGACAAGTCGCGACTGTTCGGCCGTAACGATCCAGATCACGTGACTCGCAGCTCACCGGTCTTCGCGCGATGAATGCGTCGAGATCGTTCGCGGATTTCGCGCCGCACCGATACTGCAAGCTGTCCTCGCCTCGCCAGAGCTGGCTGCTCTCCGGTGGGTCGATGCCCCAGAGGCGAATGGGCGTGCCGTGGATTTCGAGCCAAACCGATGTACGAACTCGATGGACAGAATTGCTCGACATCGAAGAACTGCTCGCTCAGCTATCCGTGACCGCTCTCAAGCTTCCGCCGGGAGTAGAGAGGCGGGACAGCCTCGCCGAGATTGCTCGCTTTCGTGAGCGAATAACCGCCATGAAACGGGCGGAGGTAGACCGAGCAGCACAATCCAGAGCGTGGCCTGACGTGACTTTGCATTTGTAATTGCACATGTCTCCGCGGATAACCGTCCGCAATAAAAAAGCCGCGCGGGCGTTACTCCGTGCGGCTCTTTTATGCGACTGCGTGTGGCAACCGAAGGAGCCAACGTCAAGCCGAACCTTGAATGGGACACGGCTCCGAATGCCCGCCCTGCCCTTGGGGCTTAACCCCGGCGGCGACGAGGGAGCTCTTCGATGGTTCGACGCGCTTCGGGCTATTACCGGACTTTCTTGGCCGCCGCCTTTGATCGGCCAGTCTTCCGGCCCTCGCAGCGCACAAATTTGGGTCACCTACTGCGGCTAGCCTGAGGGCGCGGCGGCCGCCAATACCATTGGCCAGATGGTCTCGGGCCATGGACTCGATCCCCGGCAAGTTTTGACGGAAAAACCTGGTGGCGTCCTGAACGTTTGGCGCCTGCACTTCGACGCTAAAAGCTTGTCTTCCGCCGTTGTTCGAGATTTGAAAATGAAATGAGTAAGTGAGCGTCTCTGCTCCTCTAGGCGCCCGGAGTTCGCGGCGCATTTGGTGTCCCCCCATTGTGCAGAACAAGGACACTATGTTTGTGCAATTTGGCTTTTCCTGAGGCGCGGTCGGTCTCAAAATGGGTTTGATGTAAGGCGCTTTGTTTGCGGAGCTATCAGGTGCAGCGCCCGAGCGCCGGCGGTCGATCGCGTTATCCCTATGCTGCTCGCCCGCACGGGATCAACCCATCGCCCGGCGAGTTTGTAAAATTGCTTACTTGCCCCAGGAGCTCACCCCGCCCGGTTGCGGCGTCGGTCGATCGCCGCTCCGACAATCCACAACAGCGAGGCGACAACCAGTACGCCGGCAGCGAAGAACACTGCGTGATTGCCGTAGTAACCAAACCGCTCGGGCATGAAGATCGAATGCCCCGGATTGCTGGCTGGTCGGAGCGCGAGGTCGAGTGCGGTTACTGGCAACACGACTAGCATCAGCCCGAGATTGGCGAGACCGTCTGGCGGTAGCCGAGCGAAGTCCAACCACGCACCGAGCGCAATTACCATGTAAAGGGCCGGAAGAGCCATTTTGTATCTCATCCGGCGTGTACTCATTGATCCACTTAGATGTTTGTCGAGAATGGGCCTCGAGGACGCTAGATGTGGCTGAGCTTGAGGCTTACCGGCTCAGCGACCATTCGACTCGATTGCGGCTCCTCCCAAATTTCTTGACGGCTTTCTTCACGGGCGACTTCGAGCGGCCAGTCTTCCGGGGCCTGGTAGCGCGTGTCATAAACGTGCCCGCCCGCGACACGCGTCCGATCCTGCTTGCGTCGTCGGCTGCTTTGCTTGTTTGCCTTTGCCATCCAGCTCTCCTGCTCGAAGGAATCCGACGTCTGAACGCGGCGAGTTCCGCGACCTTTCGGCCGCCTGATGGTCCACCCGTCGGGCGCGAAACCATTTTTGATGCGCACGCGGCTCTCAAGACGTAGCGTTCAGTCTTTCCGGCGGTGCTTTGCCGAACGTGCAGCAGCCGCCGTGCAGAGAGGCCGCCGGAAGCTGCACGTAAGCTCCCAAGCAACCTCCACGTCCCCTGTCCACCTAATATCGCCGGTCATCGATGCTCCTCGCCTGGCCCGGCACGGCGCCGCCCTCTCCCGGACCAGTCGAACCATGTCCCACCACCTTGCGAATTTTCCTCAATCGCTCCGCTTGGAAGAACGGGCCGCCTAGACATCGCCGGCTGAGTTTTATCTCATCTGACCGAGCGCACCCTCTGAACTTGCATCAGTGGATGCATGTTGGTCGTCGCCACCGATGTTGATTGAGCCGGTCTGGAACACCGGCTCGGGCGGGTAATGGTCCGCTGACGAGATCACTCTATTTTGCAGCGGCGATTCAATCATCTCGTTTTGCGCTTGCGTCGATGGTTCTTGATCAGTGCAAGCGGCAAGTGACAGCATCATGAGAAGTGCAGTAGCCTTGGTCATAAACGGAGTCCGCCGAGTCGAATCAGCCGATGTCCAAGCTATCTCTCATGGGGTGTTTGGCATGTGAAGCGGTTCACACTACGAGTGACTTACGTGTGGCGCTGGCGACACAGCAACTGTTGCACTACTTGGATAGGCTTGTTCGACGCTAACCGATCTGCTGAGCATCCTGCAGGGACTGCATGTCGGGTCAGCATGATCCGTCCTTGCGATCTAACCAGCCTTGTGGCGCGTGTTGAACGACCGGCCTTTGTCGTCCTTTTGTGAGGTCGCCGCTTGCGATCGGCCGCCCGGTGGTGCTTTCTGGCTCGCGCGCCCTCGGCGGTTGCTAGGCTCTTCTTCAGCGCATCCATCAGATCCACCACGTTTTCACCGCGCGGTCGTGGCCTGGGAGCGATAGCTCTGCCCTTTTGCTTCGCCTTGATAAGTTCAAACTGGCTGGGACGTGCGTAGCTCTGCTTAACGCCTTCTGATGCGGAGCAGGTCAAGGCCCCAGAATGCAGCCAGGATTAGCGCGCAAGTCGCCAAACACAGCAACAGCACAATTTCTCCAAGCATGATTGTTTTGTCTCTGACGTGAGGGGCGCCGTAAGCATCGGGCGCAGCGGCATCCCCTGGCCGATAGTGACCAAGAAGTGATGTACCGATGATTCGTGGCAAAAAACCTGATGCACAACTCGCGCGGTGATTAAACTGATTTGCCCATCGAACCGTCGGGAGAGCGCCATACCTGCGCCGCGACTCAGGTTCGGTCTCTTGCTCAGCGTGGAGGCTTTCCCGATTGGAGACGCTTATGAGTGGAATGGCGATGCGGTTCGTCCGCGTCAGCAGTCGTGTCGAAGAAATGAAAATATGGAACGCAAACAAAGACGGCTTTTCGTTCGTAATCAGTTACGAGAGCCACAGCGGACACGGCCTTCGGGGACGCGCTGGCTTCATCGCGTCGTGGCGTCCGATCTATCAGAACAGATGCGCCATTAAGGTCGGCGGCTCTCCCTTTCGCTCGTTCACCGAAGCCGAAGAAGCTTGCAAAGCCATGCTGGGTTACCTGATGAGATAAGTTATTGCTCAGTGGCCAAGCCCATCGCGCAGCTTTCGGCCGCCTTCGGCACGAGCTGTCGGTTTCGCCCCTCACACCACGGAAGTCCCTATGCGCCTTCGCCGACGGGGCGCGTATCGCGGCGTCAGCAGCTGTCTAATCTGCGAACAGCAGCCGGTAGCTTGATTTGAATCTAAAGGACCGTTTACCGGCTAGCGCCGTGGCTTCAAACTCAGCGCCATCATCAGAATAGGTCCCGGTAAATCCAATGCTGAGATCCTTTCGCGCCCAAGGATAAGTACCCTCAATGGGTGAATGCTCACGGCTCGTCATTTCACCTTTCCACTTGCCCCCGGAACAAGTGTAGCTTCCGACCGTGTAATAGTATCCGCCGCCCCCACGCATCGTGCCGTCACGCAGCACCATAACGTGTCTATTGTAGGCTTCCACGCCGTCTAAAAACCTTGTCGTTGCTAAATAAATTCCGTTCCTAATCATCATTGATGCCAGCAAGCTGGAGAGCAAATCGACCGGGTACGGCTACCCGGTGCGCGAGTATAGGGCAAGTAGACCTCGTCAGGTACTCAAGCGCTTGTCTGAAGGTCGCATCGCGCGCGCCTGATAAGGCTTCTCGAGTCCTCGTTCCAAACACAAGTCTGAGCTGCACCCGGTTCGGTTGACACCCGCTTCAGCTAATCCAGCCTGCGGCGCGAACTGCCGCCGTCGGGCTCCAATGTTTGCCCCTTAGAGGCTTCGGTCATGATCCGCCCACCAAAGCTTGATGCGGATGCGTGTAGCCGCGCTCACTTCGAGCTGCTATTGGTAAGTTTGCCCAGGCGGGACGTTCAGTGCGATCGCAATGCGATCGAAGGCGGCCGAGCCCCATGTCAAAGCCGAAGTGGTTTTTTGGCGTATTCACCGAAACCGGTCCCCTGATCGTGCTGGCGGTTGCGACCACGCTTCTGGTCGGCATCGTCGGGCCAGCGTCTGCCCAATTCTTTAACTTCGGCGGTCCGCCACGGGGGCAACCGCGCAGCGGCGGGTTCGGCGGGGGTTGGTTCGGCGGCGATATATTCTCGCCATTTCAACAGCAGATACCGAGGCAGCAAGCCCCGAGGCATCGGGCTCCCAGGCAGGTCCTGGAGGATTTTTCCAAAGCGCCGTCGCCGGAGAAACGAGATACTGTGGCAGAGCGCAACGTACTTCTGCTCGGGGACGCCATGGCAGACTGGCTCGCGTATGGGCTTGAGGACGCCTATGCCGAACAGCCAGATATCGGCGTGATCCGCAGGCACAAGACGGTCTCCGGCCTGATCAAATATCAGCCCAAAGGAGAGCCGGCCGATTGGGCCGCGGCGGCCAAAGGCATCCTGGCCACGGAGAAGCCCGATGCCATTGTGGTGATGCTCGGTCTCGATGATCGCGCACCTATTCGTGACCCAGGCGCCGAAAAATCCGACAAGAAGAGCGACAAGAAAGACGGCCGTGGCCCATCGGATGGCAAGCCCCCCGGTAAACCCGCAAGCAAGCCGGATGGGCTTAACGAGAATGCTGCAAAGCCGGACGCCGGCGCGGTCGATGCTGAATTGTCCGGCGACGGTGCAGCCGATGATGACGCGACGCCGCTCACCTCTGCGGACAAGAGCACGCGATCCGCGACTGGCGTCTATCATTTTCGCGAGGAACGCTGGGTCGAGCTTTACACCAAGAAGATCGAGCAGATGATCGCCATACTTAAATCGAAGGGCGTGCCGGTCCTCTGGGTCGGTCTGCCCGCCGTTCGCGGCGCCAAAGCGACCTCGGACACCCTGTTTCTGAACTCGCTTTATCGCAACGCCGCGGGTAAGGCCGGCATTACCTACGTTGACATCTGGGATGGTTTTGTCGACGAGGCCGGCCACTTCTTACAACAAGGTCCCGACTTCGAAGGGCAGATCCGGCGCTTGCGCTCCTACGACGGCGTGTATTTCACCAAGGCCGGCGCCCGGAAGCTGGCGCATTTCGTCGAGCGCGAAATCACGCGGCTACTGGCTGCTCATTCACCGCGAATTGCGTTACCGACCGAACCCGCCAGCCCAGACGCAAACGCGGTGACCCGGCCGCTGGCAGGTCCGATCGTGCCGCTGGAGGCATCCTCGGTTGGCACCGACCAATTGCTCGGCGGGCCTGCCTCGCGGCCGCCCGCGGTCGATGCTTTGGCCGCGCGCACCCTGCTCAGGGGTGAGCCGCTGACCCCGCCCGCCGGCCGCGCCGATGATTTTGTCTGGCCGCGCCGCGAAGTAGGACACCAACCGTTAAAAAGCGAGACGCCACTAGCCACGACGCTGCCAGACGCCTTGAGGCCGGTGATGGCTCGGGCAACTCCGCCAAAGCCCAAAAAGCTGCGGCATGCCAAGCCACGCACGCTATTGGATTTTGGCCCCGCCCAACTCGCTGCGCCGCATTAGCGCAAGCGCCTCTTACGCTTGCGAGGAAATCAGGGAGAAACTGCATGGAAATCCAGGCTTTCGGCTACCTTGGCTTGGGATCGTCGAATCTTGATGACTGGGCTGCCTTCGCTACCTCCACCATCGGCATGCAATCCGTCGATCGGGCCAGCTCGATGCGCGCGTTCCGCATGGATGACCGCAAGCAGCGGCTGTTCATCGACCGCGCCATTGAACCCGGCGCCCAGATCTTCGGCTGGGAAGTCGCCAACGCCACGGCGCTTGATACGCTCGCCACCCGTCTCGAAGCCGCCGAAGTTGCTGTGATACGCGAGCCGGCAGCGCTGGCTGACCAACGCTGCGTAACGGGGCTGATCTCCTTCGCCGATCCTGCCGGTAACCGCTTGGAGGCCTTTCACGGCGCCCACATCGCCGAGGCCACGTTCAAGCCCAGCCGCAACGTCTCCGGTTTCCGCACCGGTCCGCAGGGTATGGGCCACACCCTGTTGACCTTCCCTGACCTCGGCGCTGCGTTGGCCTTCTACAAGGACCTGTTAGGCTTTCGCATCAGCGACTTCATAGTCGCGCCATTAAAGGCCTATTTCATGCACGTCAACGCGCGCCATCACAGCGTGGCCCTTGTCGAGGCGCCGGTGCGAAGCATGCATCATCTGCTCGTCGAGTATTACCAGCTTGACGATGTCGGCCAAGGCTACGACCTGTTGCAGAGTACCCCAGAGAAAATCGTCGCCACGCTGGGCCGCCATCCGAACGATCTGATGACATCGTATTATATGCGGACCCCGTCCGAGATTTATGTCGAGTGCGGCTGGGGTGGCAAGGAGGTTGAAGACCCAACACCGCCGGTGGAAATGACGACGGTCGGCAGCTTCTGGGGCCACAAGGGCTTATTTGAAGATATCGGGGCGCCGCCGTCTGCCGTGCCGGATATCGGTACACGTCGCGCGCCCGTTCAGGTCATGGAAGGCAACTACCAACGGATGGCCGGCATCTGTCCTTGGTGGGACGCGACGCGAGGCATAGGAGGCTAAATGCTCACGGGGCAGCGCCGCGGCGCAACGAGCGATTGGGGCGGGTAGCGAGATGATCACAATTCCTCAACTAACCGCGCAAGCGCTGGCGTCGTTTCTATCGCAGGAAGCCGATGGACGGTTCGGTTTGCATTTCGAATTGAAGAAACTGCTGCCCTTTGCCGCGAAACTCGCAATGGAGTGCATCGGCAACAGTGATGCACTCTATCACAATATTGAACATACCATGCTGGTGACGCTGGTGGGGCACGACATCCTGGTCGGACGGGCGCTGCAACGGACCACCACAGCGCCGGACTACGCGAATTTCATTCTGGCCTGTCTGACCCATGACATCGGTTATGTCCGCGGTATCATTCAGGGCGACGAAGATAGCAGCTATGTTGCGGACGTTAGCGGACGGAAGATCGTGTTGCCCGTCGGATCATCGGACGCTGCGCTCGCGCCCTACCACGTCGATCGCTCAAAACTCTACGTTATCGAACGTCTCGATTCGGTTGAAGAAGTCGACGCGGCTCGCATTGCCCGAGCCATCGAATATACGCGTTTTCCCTATGGCCCGCCAAACAACGAGATCGACGACCTCAATGAGGAGGAAGGTTTGCTGCTGCGCGCTGCCGATTTGATCGGCCAACTTGGCGATCCAAATTACATCAGGAAATCGAACGCCTTGTTCCACGAATTTGAGGAGATCGGACTGAACAAGGCGTTAGGCTACGCAACACCAGCGGACATCGTTTATAAATTCCCGCAGTTTTACTTTTCTAACGTCGCGCCGCAGATCCAACTGGCGATCCGATATCTCAACGTGACCTCCAGGGGTCGTCAATGGATCGCTAACCTCCACAGCAATGTTTTCCGAGCTGAACGCGAGGTTAACCTGTCGGGGCCGCAGAGGTAGAGATCGCCAGCTTGGTCGAGAAGGCACGGCCAGTCAGCTTCGAAGCCTTGCGATCGGCGACCCCCATGTGCCTTGACCCGGCGCGAGGACGACAACGGTAGCGCCTTGCCTCACGCGATCAAAGAGATCGATGACATCCTCGTTGATCATGCGGATGCAACCGGATGATATGGCCTGCCCAATATATTCCGGCTGGTTGGTGCCGTGGATGCGGTACAAGGTGTCCTTGTTGCCGTGATAAAGATACAGCGCCCGCGCCCCCAGCGGATTAGCCGGACCTCCGGGAACGCGTGCGGGATAGGGACCGAGCCGCGCTTGGATCTCCGGCGTTGGAATCCAATCAGGCCACTCAGCCATCTTGCCCACCGCAGCGACGCCGGAGAAGGCCAGCGCTTCCTCGCCGACCGCCACCCCGTACCGGATCGCCTGGCCTTTCGGCAGGACGTAATAAAGATAGCGCGCATCGGTATCCACCAGGATCGAGCCCGGAGCCTCCCTGCCCGGATAGTCGACGATGTGCCGGCGAAAGCGCTCGGGAACGTTTGCCTGCGCATATGGCGTATGGGCCAGCAGCTGCCGGTCTCTGGGCGTCAGGCCGGCATTCGACGACGGCGCGAGCGTCGTCTGCATGCAACCGCCGAGCATGAACCCGAGAAGCCCTACAACTAACAACCCCAGCCTGGACCTTGGCACCGCCTGTACTCCAACGTTACACCCGCAACTTGTATACTGCACGAGTCAAGGAGGTCCGGCAATCTCCGCAAGAACGTAAGGAGGCGCTGGCGCGAAGGCACGGCCGACCAGTCTCCGCGCCTCGAAGCGGGTCTCGTAGTCTTGCCCGCAGCGACACGCGCCCGATCCTGCTTGCGCCACCTCTTTGCCTTCACCCGCTCTCCTATGCTCCACGCCACCGCGCGCCGACCGGAAGAGGCGGTTTCATTTTGGTTGAGACCAATGACCCGAAGGCCATCACCGCCTTCGCCGCGAAACACAACTATTGGAATGACGTTAAGATTACTCCCGTGCTCGATGTTGGCGAGGTGGTTCCGATATCAGCGAGTGCGCTTGATTCGGCGCGAAAAGCATCAAAGGGCCGATCCGCGATCCTGTAGTTCACTAAAGCGCCCCGATCCGCTAGTCGGGGCGGCGCTTCCTAAGATTTGACTACACCACCCACGCGGTACCCCACCGTTCGGTTGATCCCGATTAGGAGGCATCCGCCAACAATTTAAGATGCTCCTGGATTTCGCGCGCTTCGCCCTCTAGGGCGACGGTAACGTTCCATCCCTCACTCGCAAAAACCCGCGCTTTGGCAATTGCGATTAGCGAGCTGTCTCTCTTCATTTTTACGATCTCGGTGTCTCGTTCCGCCACGATCACGAACGCCATGTGTACATCCCCATACGCTGACCAGCTCACAGGGTTGTTGGCGCGTTTGACCGCAGTTGGCCGATTGAGTGTCTTTATTAAGCGGGCCACGGCCGAAGTCGGGCAACCCCGTGCGCCTAGGCTCGCGCCGTTCCTCCCTAGTCTCGTGTTCTAAACGGGGAGCCATAGGGACCGAAATCAGCCTCCTTAATGTCGAGGCTGATTGTGTCGACCGAAATGAATCAGGCCGGCATCGTCGGCGTTGAAACCCGGTAATTGAAGTGAAGTTTCGACTGGGAGGCCCGCTACATGCAGCATAGAAAAGACCAATCGCCGCGGCGAGCAATACCGACAGCGCCGCCGCGTGCGCGGTCGAGCGTGATGTTCGCCAAACCATCGGCTCCCACGGATCTTCGCCTAGCAATCAGGCGAACAGACAAGCTGGCCGTGTGAGCATCGCGCCAACACAGCGCTCACCTCATCTCACTGCTTACGGTGCGTCCGGTTTACGCCTTCTGGGAAAGTGGAGCCCCCAGAATGCAACAAGAATTAGCGCGCAAGTCGCCAAGGTCAGCACCAGCACAATTGTTTCCAGCATTCGATTCGTCTCTGCCGTGCCGGGCGCCGTAAGCATCAGGCGCCGTGGCATCCCCCTGGTCGGAAAGTGTGACCAAGGTCGACGTACCAACGATTCGTGGCAAAAAACCCCAATGCTACCTGGGCGGTCATCCACTGATTTGCGTTTGCAATCCGTCGCCGTTGGAAGAGCGCCATACCAGCGCCGCGACTCAGGTTCGGTCTTCCGTGCGGTGTGGAGGCTTTGCGAATGGAGACGCTTATGAGTGGACTGGCCATGCAGTTCATCCGCGCCAAGATGCAGTCGATCGCCACCCTTCGTCGATCCGGCTGGTTCGGACGCGAACCCGCGCTGGATGACCTTGATGATTGGTGTGGAAACCAGGACGATTTGCTCTGCCTACCCGAAGGCCGCCCGGCGCTCGGTCGAAGTCGGGTTGAAAGTCAAAAAATGCACACGGAAAAAGAACCCTTGGCCTTCGATGAGGAGGATCTCGCGCCCCCAACTCCCTCCAACCGCAAGGTGGAGCCGGCGGTTGAAGCGGCTGCAGTTTACCTTCCGGCCGAGGCGGAAAGTGCGGCGAAACGGGCACAAGAAGCAAAGTCTCTACTGGCCGGACTAGACCTGGACACCGCGATCCGCCTCCGTTGGGTTATGCGCGATATAAATGCCAAGCGAACAAAATTGTCGCCCGTCAGCGAAAATGACCTGGCGGCGCTGATGGACTTAGGCTTTGTTGAGATGCAGCAAGAACTACCGAGGCTCACACCATTAGGTTTGCTCTCGCTGGAGTGACTGGCGCGCCGTTAATCGGCCCGCCTTCCTGTCGTGCAACTTTGCTTCTAGCCGCACGGGTAAACGCGAACGGAGGGGTTGACTCGTCGGCGCGCAACCTGGCGGTAGGCAGGAGCACTGCAAACTAGTCCAAGCGGTCACTAAATGATTGCTTCCGCCGGAGTAAGCTCAAGTCGGTGCGCCTCCGCCACCGGCTTGCAGGTAATCTTGCCGTCAACCACATTCAGGCCGTTGCGCAAATGAATGTCGTCTTTCATAGCTTGTCGCCATCCCTTATCGGCAATGTGAAGCGTGAATGGTAGCGTGGCATTGTTGAGCGCGAACGTCGACGTGCGGGCCACCGCCCCGGGCATATTAGCCACGCAGTAATGTACCACGCCATCAACCACAAAGGTCGGATTGGAATGTGTTGTCGGCCTGGAGCTTTCGGCACATCCGCCCTGGTCGATGGCAATGTCGACGAATACGGACCCCTGTTTCATTGTCTGTAGCATGGCGCGGGTGATGAGTTTTGGCGCGGACGCGCCCGGCACGAGAACTGCGCCAATTACGAGATCAGCCTTGGTGACAAGGTCAGCGATCGCAGCGCGGGTCGAGAAGATGGTGCGTACTCGTCCCTCGAACTGGGTGGCCAGGCGGCGAAGAACATCGAGCGACCGGTCCAGGAGGGTTACCTGAGCGCCCATACCGAGCGCAATCATTGCGGCGTTGGTCCCCGCGACGCCACCGCCAATGATCAGCACGTCTGCCGCGGGCGCGCCGGGGACGCCGCCCAGCAGAACACCACGCCCGCCCGCCTCCTTTTCGAGCGCGTGGGCGCCCACTTGCGGCGCGAGTCGCCCGGCGACCTCCGACATCGGGGTAAGGAGCGGTAGCCCTCCTGAAGAGGAGGTAACGGTCTCATAGGCGATGCATACCGAGCCGCTGGCGATCAACTCCTGCGTTTGAACTAGATCAGGCGCAAGATGCAAATACGTGAACAGAATCTGCCCCGGGCGCATGATCCGGCGCTCGGCTGCCTGGGGCTCCTTCACCTTGACTACCATTTCCGCGCGATCAAACACTTCCTCCGGTGTCTCGACGATTTCAGCCCTTGCATCGCGATATTCGTCGTCTGTGAGGCCTGAACCGACGCCGGCGGATTTCTCAATGATCACCCGGTGGCCGCGATAGGTGAGTTCGGCAACCGTAGCGGGGGTCAAACCCACACGAAATTCGTTGTCTTTGATTTCTTTTGGTGTGCCAATCAACATTGTTTGTCTGCCAAAGGGGCGCCAGGGGAGCTTCTCTTGTATGTCCGCCGAAAGGTCCTTACGAACTTGTGCTTTGAGTAAAGCTGCATGCCGTCTTCCTCGCAAGCCGTGACCTGCAAGTTAAGCCGTTACGTAAACGCCTTGCTCCGCAATAGTCGCAGCTTCCGAACAACAGGCCTTTTCCTTTGATCAAAACATTGCGGGGGTGAAGCCTTCTACCGCATTCAGTAAAATGGAAGCCTGAAGGTGAAAAGGGGCTGACGATCCACGCGTTGGTTTCGGACCTTGCCGGAAGAGACGGCTCTATTTTAGTTGAGGCTAATGACCCGAAGGCCGTCGGTAGGCCGTGTGTGTGAGCTGAAACCGTTTCCCTTCCCAAACGAAAAGCCCGGCGTTGGGCCGGGCAATCCGCAGACAATCCGAAAGTGACGGTGCGTTCTTGATCAACGCGCCGTGCGTAGCCGCCGGGGTAAAACGCATCCATGGTCCATCGCCATTTCGAGATGCGAGCAAGTCGGCCGACGACGATCCTCAGCTCATAGGAGAAATAGATGAGCCTGGAGGCAGCTTGGTCATTTTTCGTGACCGCCTCGATACCGATTAGTAGCCGTTCGGGCAAATCCAGTTGCCGTAGGCGTCGTAGCCGCAGCCACCGCGGTAATAAGCCCCCGCCGCGGCAGCGCCGACAGCAGCCGCACCGACCGCCGCCGCACCGACACCGTAGCGCCGATACCCGTAGCCGCCGCGATAACCTCCGGCTACTCGCCCGCCCCGCACTGCGACTGCGCCGCCGCCCCGAGGTCCTCGAACTGCGACAGCGCCGCCACGGTAGGCTCCGCCACCGCCACGATACCCGCCACCTCCGCGAGCCCGAGCATCGGCATCGTCCGGGATCAAACTGGCGGTGAGCAAAACGAGCGCTGCGAGAGCAGCAAGACTGTAACGGAACATAACGGGAGTCTCCCTACGAACTCTGTAAGCCGGCAGATTGCGGCGCTCTCAACGCGGGGAGGTTGATATAGATCAACGACGGGCTCAGCGCCGCCTCGGTCGACCTTGAGTTAAGGCGGTTTCTGCTGCAACGGGTCGGTCGAGGCCCTCGCCGAGATCCGACCAAACAAGAACCGGCGGCATCCGGGGATGTTGGGCGTGAGGACTTTTTTGGCGCGGGCGATCTGCCCCCTACCCGACTCTGTCACCGAGTTGTAGGTGAGCTTGACCATGCGGCTGGCTCAGGAGCCATTGATTGCCTGCAAATGCGCTGCAACCACTAGCGAACCGCAAGGCTGCCCCAGAACAGCCACGAGTCACGCGCCCCGCACGCGAATGTGGGTCTTCCCCCGTTTACGGGCGCCGGGTCAGCTATGGACAGCCAACCCGGAGGCTATTTGCCTTCAATATCCACCTTCTTTTTTTCGTCCTCGTTCATTTTCTTGACCACAGGATCCCGACTGACCTCTCCGGTCGTCTGAGTTGCCGTGGCCGGCGGGGCTTGCGTAGGCAGCGAGGTTTGTCCCGAAGGTGTCGTTGCCGGACGCGTTGCGGTAGCGCTTGGCGGCGAAGTCGTTTGGGCTGTGGCCAACGCACCGAATAGAAACACGCTCGCCACAAGTAATGCCCCGAACACGGTGCGATTGACTTTCATGGAGTCTCTCCTTTTCGCCGATTGCGATCGAGGGTCTTCGCTTACGT
>JBJMTO010000006.1:0-22296 GCA_045811665.1 Bradyrhizobium sp. | reverse complement strand
TATAGGCCAGATTTCCGCTCAAGCCATCATGTTGTCGTGCATTAGTCTTCCTGTGGCCCAACTCGGACCCAGGGTGGGGTACGCCAACGCGACTGCTATCGGAACGGAGCGGACCTCTACGAGGCAGCTCGGGTTTGTGAGTGCACGCTCTAGCCGAGACCCGCGTCGACCTGAAAACATTGGCGCGTGATGCGCTGGCTTTCATCGGAGGCGAGGAACAGCGCCATGTTGGCGATGTCGTCGGGCGTCACCGCGTCGGGAATGGCCTGACGGGTGCGCAGCTCGGCGATCACCTGGTCGTCTGGATACCACAGCCGGCGCTGACGATCCGTGATCACCATCCCCGGCGCTATCGCGTTGACGCGGATGCGGTCGGGCCCGAGCGACCGGGCCAGGGAGTTGGTGAAGCCGACGATCGCGGCCTTTGCCGCGGCGTAGACCGGCAGCCCCGGCGCGCCGCGCATCCAGGCAATCGACGACATGTTGATGATCGAACCGCCGCCGCGCGCCTGCATCTGCGGCACCACCGCTTGCGCGGCAAAGAAGACGTGCTTGAGGTTGACGCCGATCATCCAGTCGAACTCGGCGGGCGTCACCTCGGCCAGGACCTGGCGTTGATCATTGGCGGCGTTGTTGACGAGAACCGCGGCATCGCCAAGCGATCCGTGAACCTGCGCCATGGCGTCGCGCAAGGCGTCGATGTCGAGCAGATCGCACGGCACGAACAAGGGCACGGTCCCAGCCGCGGCCTTTACGTCCGCGACCAGTGCCCGGCCGGCTGCCTCATCGATATCCAGGAACGCGACGCGAGCCCCTTGCGCCGCGAACGCCCGCACGAAGGCGGCACCGATGCCGCTGGCGCCACCGGTGATCAACACCACGCGATCCCTAAGACCGGCATAGCTCGTTCTTGTCATGCGATCAGTCGCTCCGTCTCGGGGTCGAACAGGCAGATGCGGCGCGTGTCGAGCGCGAACGGGGCGGCGGCGCCCGGTGTGGGGCGGATATCCGGCGTGATGCGCGCCAGCGCCGGCTCGCCGCCAAGCCGCAGCAGCACGATCGTTTCGGCCCCCGTCGGCTCGACCATCTCCACCGGCGCGTTGACGACGACGGGCGGATCGGCGGAGAACACACGGCTACCCTCGGCGATGCATTCCGGCCTGATCCCGACCACCACGTCACGGCCGACGAAGGGTGCCGCCGCGTCGTATTGGCCAAGGCGGAGGCGGACCTCGTCAGGCCGTCCCACGCCGATCACGACCACCGGCCCGCCGGCATCGGCCTCGAGCCGTGCCGGCATCGTGTTCATCGGCGGCGAGCCCATGAAACGGGCCACGAACAGATTGGCGGGATAGCGATACACGGTGTCAGGGTCGGCAAACTGCTGCACCACGCCCCGATGCATCACGGCAATGCGCGTCGCCATCGTCATCGCCTCGATCTGGTCGTGTGTGACATAGACGATGGTGGCGCCGATGCGCTGGTGCAGCCGCTTGATCTCCATCCGCATCTCGACGCGCAGCTTGGCGTCGAGATTGGAGAGCGGCTCGTCGAACAGAAAGAGCAGGGGATCGCGTACCAGCGCCCGGCCCATCGCCACACGCTGGCGCTGGCCGCCGGAGAGCTGCGACGGCTTGCGGCCGAGCAGCGGCTCGATCTGGAGCAGCCTGGCCACATTCGCCAGCGCCTTCTCCTGCTCCGCCTTCGGTACGTGGCGGCATTCCATGCCGAAGGTGATGTTCTGGCGCACCGTCATCGACGGATAGAGCGCATAAGACTGGAACACCATCGCGATGTCGCGGTCCTTCGGCGGAATGTCGTTGACGATACGTCCGCCGATTTCCACGGTGCCTGCGCTCGGGAGGTCGAGCCCGGCGATGATGTTGAGCAGCGTGGACTTGCCGCAGCCGGATGGGCCGACGAGCACGGTGAATTCACCGCTCTCGATGTCGAGATCGATGCCCTTCAGCACCTCCAGATTGGCGTAGCGCTTGGACAGGGAGCGAATGCTTAGGGCTGCCATGACAATCCGATCATTTCACCGCCCCGGCGGTGAGGCCGCGTACGAAATACTTGCCGCCGATCAGATAGATCAGCAGGGTCGGCAGGGCGGCGATCATCACCGCCGCGCTTTGCACGCCATGCTGCGGGATGTCGGCGACCGCGGCGGACAGCGCGATCAGCGCGGCGGTGACCGGCTGCTGCTGGCCGGTCGTGAATGTCACGCCGTAGAGAAATTCGTTCCAGATATGCGTGAACTGCCAGATCACGGTGACGACCAGAATAGGCGGCGAGAGCGGCAGGATGATGCGCCAGAAAATACGAAAGAACCCTGCGCCATCGATGCGCGCAGCTCTTATCAAATCCTGCGGGATGGCAGTGTAGTAGTTTCGGCAGAACAAGACGGTAAAGGAGAGTCCCTGGATCGTGTGGATCACGACCAGGCCCGTGAGCGTGTTCATCAGGCCCGTATCGCGCAACACGATGGTCCAGGGAAGCAAGCGCATCTGCTGGGGAAGGAAGAGGCCAAGGGTCACGATGCCGTAGATCCAGCTATCGCCGCGAAAACGCCAGAGCGACACGGCGTAACCGGCGACAGCACCGAGCAGGGTCGAGAAAATCGTCGCGGGGATCGTGACCAGCGCGGAGTTCAGCATGTACGGCCGGATGCCGGCGCAGGTCTCGGCCACGCAGAAACCGCTCCAGGCCGCGGCGTAGTTGCTCCATGCCCATTGCTTCGGCCAGCCGATCATCGAGGCCTGCGCGATCTCCTCGTTGGTGCGCAGCGAGTTCAGCACGACAACAGCCAATGGCGCGAGCCATGCTGCAGCGATCAGCGAGACGACGAGATAGATCAGAATCCGGCTTGGCGCGATGGTTCGCTCACGCATGGATCGCCCGCCGCCGCTGGACATAACGCCACGCTGCATAGGGCAGCAAAACCGCGAGAAGAATGAGCAACATGAGCACTGCCGCCGCCGCTCCCCGTCCAAGCAGGCTGCGCTGGAACATCAGGTCATAGACGACGAGGGCCGGCAGCTGGGTGGCGATCCCGGGCCCACCATTGGTGAGCGCGCGGACGAGGTCGAAGGTCGAAATCGCGAACTGCAGCTGGATGACGATGACGGTGATGGTGATCGGCCAAAGGGTCGGCAGGATGACGCGCCGGTACATTCGGATCGGTCCGGCGCCGTCGATCTGCGCGGCCTTGATCAGGTCAGCGTCGACGGAGCGGAGGCCGGCGAGGAACAGCGCCATGGCGAAACCGGAGGATTGCCAGATCGCGGCGATGACAATGGTCCAAATGGCCATGTCGCGGTCGATCAGCCAGTCGAAGCGGAACGAGGTCCAGCCGAGATCGCGGACCAGCTTCTGGATCCCGAGGCCAGGATTGAGCAGCCAACTCCAGACCGTGCCGGTGACCACGAACGACACCGCCAGAGGATAGAGGAAGATGGACCGCAGCAGGTTCTCGCCGCGAATGCGCTGATCGAGCAGGATTGCAAGGATGAGGCCAGTCGCCAGACTCAGCAACACGAAGGCGCTGCCAAACAGCAGCAGATTGTCCAAGGCAATCTGCCAGTTCCGCGATGCTGCAACCGAAGAATAGTTGCGCAAACCGACCCAGCCCGAGACCGGGACCAGAGTGGACGGCGTGAACGATATCCAGATCGTCCACAGCGAGAACGCGATGAGGTGCGCGGCGGACAACAGCAGCGGTACCCAGATCGTCAGATATTCAGGCAGCCGGCGCACCACGTCAGATGCCGCCGACCGGCCCGGTGTTGTCGAGACGGCGATCGTCAACGTGAGCTCTCGACGGCCTCGGCGAGGCGTATGGCCGCTTGCTCCGGCTTGATCGTCTTGTTCTTCACGTACTCCGTGATCACGTCGATGATCGCGGCGGTCATGCCGTTTTCCTGCGCCATGTTGTGCGCAAGGCTGAGGACGGCCTGATTGCTGGCGATCGCGTCTTTCAGGGCTGCTGCGGTCCGCCGTTGACCGTCCGACCAGCCTTCGCCGGAGAGATCGACGTCGGTGCGCACGGGGATCGATCCCGTGATCTGCGAATACATGGTCTGGATCGCGGGATCCATGACGAGCTGGGCCATCAAGGTCTGGCCGGCTTGCAGGTCGGGCTCCTTGCGCTGCCAGAATATGAAGGCATCGGCATTCAACAGGAAGACCGGCTTGCTATTGTCGCTCGGGCCCGGAGCGATCATGAAGTCCTCGAACTTGAAACCGGCGTTGCGCAATACGCCCTGCGCCCACCCGCCCATGATCATCATGCCCATGTCGCCGTCGACAAAGCGCTTCAGGTTGGTCGAAAAGTGCTGGGCGCCGACGTTGGGGTCCATCCAGTCGGCAATCTTGCGCACCTGGACGAAGGCAGCTTTTATCTCGGGGCCCTCCAGGGCCTTCTTGTCGAGATTCATGATGGCTGCGCGGTAGGCAGTGGGACTGATGCCTGCCAAAGCGGCCTCGAATTTCTGGCCGTCATCCGGGCGGGTGCCACCGTTGGCGATGGGATAGGGGACTCCGCCTGCTTTCATCTTCTCGGCGAGCTCGTTGAACTCAGCCCATGTGACAGGCACCTTGTCGGCCTTGGCCTTGTCCATCGCGCGTTTGGAAAGAAAGAGCATGTTGGTGCTGTAGATCTGCAACGGCAGGGCAATCCACTTGCCGCCCGGCTTGTGCAATTTTGCAAGGTCCGGAGCGACAACCTTTTCGTAGCCGGCGGCAGCGACGACGGCATCGAGATCGACGGTTGGGGCAATCTTGGACCAGGCCGCGATCTCGGGACCTTTGAGCTGCGAGCAGGCCGGTGGATCGCCGGCCATGATCTGGGCACGCAGCTTGTTCATCATCTCGGTGGTGAAGCCGGGGACGGGCGAGTGCTGCCAAACCCCGCCTTTCTCCTCGAATTTCTTGCCGAGCGCCGTGATGGCCGCCCCGTCGCTGCCTGCGGACCATTGCGAGATCGCAGTCAGACGCGGCTTCACCGCGCTTTGCGCGCGGGCAAATGCCGGCAGCGCGAGCGCGGCCGCAGATCCGGCGAGCAGACGGCGCCTTGTTGTCGTGATCGGCATGGCAAGTTCCTCCCGGTGTGAACTCTTTCGCGCGAGCGCCGCGCGGCATCAGGTATCTCAGGCGGCCTCGCTCGATGCGGCCGGCATGCCGCCGCGGCAAGCGAGGCAGAAAGCCGCGAATGCCAGCGCCGCACGCGGATCGTTGCCATTCGACGGCGGGACGAAAGCGAGCGACACATGCGCGTGCTTGCGGCCGCCCAACAGGCTGGCGTCGATCCCCTCGACGAGCGCGTTGCGATCGTCCTCGCTGAGGAGCGACGGCCAGCCGCTGATCGCGACGCCCTTGCATGGCTTCACGTTCAACGTATTGCCGATCGCAAGTCCAAGCCGGAACAGCCGCCGGCGCAATTCGTGCCGCACGCGCGACGAGAGCGGTATCGCGGTCACCCATTCGCTGCCGACTTCAAGCAACTCGGCTTCCGCGACGCCAAGAAGCTCGGCCAGGGCGGGAAGCGACGTATAGGCCTCGACGCAGCCATGATGACCACAGCGGCAAATTGGTCCGTCGGCTCCGAACACCATGTGGCCGAGCTCGACCGGCTGGAGGGCATCGTCCTCGACCGGGTCATTCATCCAGGTGCCCGCGACGCCCTGGCCGACGAAGACGAACAGATGCGCGCCGCTGAATGGATAGTTCTCCGTGCGGCAACGGTGAAAAATGGCGTGCGCGACGACCGAATTGGTGAACTCGACCGGCACGCCGGCAAAATTCTCGCCGAACATCTCGTTGATCCGCCCGACGTGGCAGGGAATGATCGGATTCCCAGACGCGCCCAGCCGGCCGAGACCCGGAATGGAGACGCCGATCTGCGCGGGGGGGATGCGTCGGCGCCGCGTCCATTCGCGCAGCAATGTCATCGCCTCGCGAAACGCCCGGCCCACCGTCGCGGCGGTCGGCGTCTTCGGCAGCGGCACATGCGCGATGTCGTGCAGTTCGCCAGACAGGCCCCCGATGCCGACGCTGAGCCGCTGGGTGGTCAGCTCAAACGCCGCGAGCGCCACCGCCTTGTCGAGCGACACGAGACCAGTCGGGCCACCGACATAAGGGGCAGGGCGCCGCACTTCCGCGATCAGGCCTTCAGCCTTTAGATCAAACAGGATGCGCGACAGGCTCGCTTCCGACAGGCGCACGGCCTTGGCCAGCGGCGGGCGAAAGGTCCCGCCTGACTGAAGCAGATGAGTCAAAATGGCAGCACGCGTCTGCCGCCGACTTCTCGGCTGCTCCGGCATTTCCATCCCTGTCGTCATTCTTACTTAGAGTAAGAATTTGCGCGCGAAGCGTTGCGACGTCAAGCGTCGGCCGACCGACTGCTCCGACTTGTTGTTGTGCGCGGCAACAAGATTGTATCAGCGCAAAACAAAAACGGCGCCATCCGGAGATGGCGCCGTTCGAAAGCCGTGATGGGCTCGACCCTACTTCCGGTTGTTGATCGCGACGTAATCGCGGCGGGTGACGCCGGTGTAGAGCTGGCGCGGACGGCCGATCTTCTGCTGCGGATCCTCGATCATCTCGCTCCACTGGCTGATCCAGCCGACGGTGCGGGCAACCGCGAACAACACGGTGAACATCGAGACCGGGAAGCCCATCGCCTTCAGCGTGATGCCCGAATAGAAGTCGACGTTCGGGTAGAGCTTGCGGTCGATGAAGTACTGGTCGCTGAGCGCGATCTTCTCGAGCTCGAGCGCCACCTTCAGCATCGGATCGTCGCCATGGCCGGTCTCCTTGAGCACGGCGTGACACATCTTCTGCATGATCTTGGCGCGCGGATCGTAGTTCTTGTACACGCGGTGTCCGAAGCCCATCAGGCGAACTTCGCTGTTCTTGTCTTTCACCTTTTTGATGAATTCGGGAATCTTTTCGACCGAGCCGATCTGGGCCAGCATAGCCAGCGCCGCCTCGTTAGCGCCGCCGTGAGCCGGGCCCCAGAGGCAGGCGATGCCCGCCGCGATACAGGCAAATGGGTTCGCCCCGGACGAGCCTGCGATCCGCACAGTGGAGGTCGAGGCGTTCTGCTCGTGATCGGCATGTAAGATGAAAATCTTGTCGAGCGCGTTAGCCAGCACCGGATTGATCTTGTAGTCCTCGCAGGGGACCGCGAAGCACATGTGCAGGAAGTTCTCAGCAAAAGTCAGCGAGTTCTTGGGATACATGAACGGCTGGCCGATGGTGTATTTGAACGCCATCGCCGCGAGTGTCGGTATCTTGGCGATCATGCGCATCGAGGCGATCATGCGCTGCTGGGGATCGTTGATGTCGGTGGAGTCGTGATAGAAGGCGGCTAAAGCGCCGACCGCTGCGACCATGATCGCCATCGGATGGGCGTCGCGGCGAAACCCCTGGAAGAACCTGGCCATCTGCTCGTGGACCATTGTGTGATGGATCACGCGTTGGTCGAAATCGAGTTTTTGCTCCCTGGTCGGCAGCTCTCCGTACAACAGGAGATAGCAGGTTTCGAGGAAGTCGCCTTTCTCCGCCAGCTGTTCGATCGGGTAGCCGCGGTATTCCAGGATGCCTGCGTCACCGTCGATATAGGTGATTTTGGACTGGCAGCTCCCGGTTGAGGTGAATCCAGGGTCGTAGGTGAACATGCCGGATTGGGCGTACAGCTTGGCAATGTCGACCACATCCGGTCCAACGGTGCCGCTCAGGATCGGGAAATCGTAAGTCTTGTTGCCGACCGTTAAAGTCGCAATTTTGGTGTTGGATGTTGCGTCCATCGTGAAGTCCCCGATGAGATCGTTGCAAACGCGGCCGGCCTGGAGCGCCATGACGAGCGATGACGTGGGAAGCCGGGCGTTCTAAAAGCACCTATTTAGATGGGTATCGTATTGCTGTTTGCACTGCAAGATGGGGACCCCGAGCCTGCAATACCAGTCTATGCCGACGTTTGATCCGCAAGTCTTGCAAGGGATTCCTGTTGCCCGAGTACAGACAGCACGTCGAAGATGCCGGGCGAAGTGGTTCGGCCCGTCAGCGCCGCTCTAAGCGGCTGCGCAACCGCCCCAAGCTTAAGATCGTGGGCCTCGGCGAAGGCCCGCAATGCCGCTTCGGTGGTCTCGGCCGTCCAGGGCGCGACTGCCTCCAGAGCCGGGCGCAAGCGCCCGATCAGTTCCCGGTTTTGAGGGGTGAGCAGCGCCGCCGCCTTTGGCTCGATCTCGAGCGGTCGATCGGCGAAAATGAAGTATGCGTTGTCGATCAGCTCGATGAGCGTCTTCGCACGCTCCTTCAGACTCGGCATTGCCTTCAGCAGTTGAGCGCGGGTGGTATCGTTAAGCTTCGCCTTGAACTTAGCCGAGCCCGGAACATAGTCCAGCACGCTCTCGAGCATGGTTACGAGCGATTGATCGTCGGAATGGCGAAGGTAATGGCCGTTCAGGCTTTCCAGCTTGGCGAAGTCGAAGCGGGCGGCCGACCGGCCTACGCCCGACAGGTCGAAAGCGGCGATCATCTCCTCGGTCGAAAATATTTCCTGGTCGCCGTGGCTCCATCCAAGCCGTACGAGGTAATTGCGGAGCGCGGCGGGCAGATATCCCATTGCGCGATAAGCATCGACGCCGAGCGCGCCATGGCGTTTCGAAAGCTTTGAGCCGTCCGGCCCATGGATCAGGGGGATATGGGACATGCTGGGAACGTTCCAACCCAGCGCATCGTAGATTTGTTTCTGCCGGGCCGCGTTGATCAGGTGGTCGTCACCTCGGATCACGTGGGTGACACCCATATCATGATCGTCAACGACCACCGCCAGCATGTAGGTCGGATTGCCGTCACCACGTAACAGCACAAGGTCGTCCAGATTTTCGTTCTGCCAGACTACCCGGCCCTGGACCTGGTCTTCGATGACGGTCTCACCGGTCAACGGCGCTCTGAGCCGAATGGTGGGCTTCACCCCGGATGGCGCTTCCGCAGGATCCCGATCTCGCCACATGCCGTCGTAAAGGCGGGTGCGGCCCTCGGCGCGTGCCTTCTCGCGCATCGCGGTGAGTTGCTCAGGGGTCGCAAAACAACGGTACGCCTTACCGCTGGCCAGCAACTGTTCAGCAATCTCGCGGTGTCGCGCCGCGCGGCTGAACTGATAGATGACGTCGCCGTCCCAATCGAGCCCCAGCCATTGCAAGCCGTCAAGGATCGCCGCGATTGCCGCTTCGGTCGATCGCTCGCGATCGGTGTCCTCTATCCGCAGCAGCATCTTGCCGCCACGTCCACGCGCGTAAAGCCAGTTGAACAGGGCCGTGCGGGCTCCTCCGATATGAAGAAACCCGGTTGGCGATGGTGCAAAACGCGTTACGACGGTATCGGTCATCTACCAGACGGTGGTCGCAAACAAGGGGGCATGCGGCAGGCGCCGTGGTGTATAGCAGAACGGGGCATAACTAAAGCCTTCCTTGGACCGGGCGGATTTGGCAGATACTCCGTAGATTCCCGAACAGGAAAAAGGCATGACAGCAGAAGCGACAGCGGCAGAAACGGGGCGCGATTTCATCCGCGACATCGTTCAGTCCGATCTAGACGACCGTAGAATTCGCCAGGTCGTGACCCGGTTCCCGCCGGAGCCGAACGGATACCTGCACATTGGCCATGCCAAGTCGATCGCGCTGAACTTTGGCATCGCACACGAATTTGCAGGGCGCTGCCACCTGAGGTTTGACGACACCAACCCTACCAAGGAAGAGCAGGAATACATCGACTCGATTCAGGCCGATGTGCATTGGCTCGGCTACGACTGGGGAGAGTATCTGTTCTATGCGTCTGATTATTTCGACCGGCTGTACCAGTGGGCGGAGGGCCTGATAGGTGACGGCCTAGCTTACGTTGACGACCAGTCGCAGGAGGAAATCAGGGCAAAACGCGGCACCCTGACCGAACCTGGCCAGAACAGCCCGTTTCGCGACCGCTCGGTGGAGGAAAACCTCGATCTGTTTCGCCGCATGAAGGCTGGGGAATTCCCTAACGGCGCCCGCGTGCTGCGCGCCAAGATAGATATGTCCTCCGGCAACATCAATTTGCGCGATCCCGTGTTGTATCGGATCCTGCACGCCACCCATCCACGCACCGGCGACAAATGGTCGATCTATCCGAGCTACGACTATGCGCATGGGCAGTCGGATGCGATCGAAGGAGTTACGCATTCCATTTGCACGCTCGAATTCGAGGACCATCGTCCCTTATACGATTGGTTGCTTGAGAAGCTGCCGGTACCGTCCAGACCGCATCAGTACGAGTTCGCGCGCCTCAACTTGAGCTATACGTTGCTGTCCAAGCGCGTCCTGACTGAACTGGTGCGCGGCCGCCATGTGTCGGGATGGGACGATCCGCGGATGCCGACACTCGCCGGGCTGAAGCGACGTGGCGTTCCGCCCGCGGCCGTGCGGGAATTCGTCAAGCGGATCGGGGTGGCGAAGGCCAACAGCGTCGTCGATGTGGGGATGTTCGAATTCTGCATCCGTGAAAATCTCAACAGGACGGCACAGAGGCGAATGGCCGTGCTGCGCCCACTCAAATTGGTCATCGAGAACTACCCGGAACGCCAAAGCGAAGAGATCGAAGCGATCAATCATCCGGACGATCCGGCGGCCGGGACGCGACGTCTGGCGTTTGGCCGCGAGCTTTACATCGAGCGGGACGATTTTATGGAAAATCCCCCGAAGAAGTTTTTTCGGCTTTCGCCCGGCACTGAGGTGCGGCTGCGTTACGCCTACTTCGTCACCTGCCGGGAGGTCATCAAGAATGCCGCCGGCGAGGTGATCGAACTGCGCTGCACGTACGATCCCGCCACCAAGGGCGGCAACGCACCCGACGGACGCAAGGTCAAGGCGACCATGCATTGGCTCCCCCTCGCGCAATCGAGACCGGCTGAAATTCGGATCTACAACCAGCTGTTTGCGAAGCCGAGCCCGGATGCCGCCAACTTCGCCGCGGACCTCAACCCGCAGTCGCTGGAGATTCTCACCGACGCCCGGATAGAACCGGCGACCGCCGAATCCACTTCGACTGGGGTGATTCAATTCGAGCGGCAGGGCTATTTCGTGCGCGATCCGGACTCGGCGCCGGACCGCCCGGTGTTCAACCGCACCATCGGACTGCGCGATACGTTTGCGAAGGAAGTCGGCGGGAAGAGTTGAGTTGGGCGGACGCCAGGCACTTGGGTGGTGAAGTATTGGTTTGCAGACATCAGCCAGCCAAGAGCCACGGCTCTCCGCCGCCACGTGTTGTATCAGCCGTGCGGGCCGGTGCTCAGCAATAACCGTACAACCCGCACACGTAGGGTAGGCGCCCGCCCTCCGAGGCATAAGGTCCGCCGTAATACGGGCCGGGGTAGTAGTATGCCCAAGGCGATCCGTAATTGTAGCCTCCGCGATTCCAGGGCGGACTCGGAAGGAGATTGTAGGGAATAATCGGGGCAACATATTCCCGCACTGGATAGACGGCGGGACCCACCTCCACGGGGTCAGCGAATATCGCTCCCAGCCGGCTTTGCACCGGCAGGTCAGCGGCGCTTCCGGACGTTGCGGTGATAACGGTAACTAACAGGGACAGCATGATCCGGTGCGCCATGGCCGAGCCTCCGACTGATTCGGCGGATTTTAGCGCCAGGGCCGGTAGCAAATGTTAACGCGGGAGCGCGGCCATCAAGGCCGAGAACGGGAAGATACTGCCCCTCCCGTCGAGTCTTCCAAATGATTCTGCATCCGTTCCGGTATCCGGGCCAATGCTACCTAAGGTAGCATCCGCCCGTCTGGAGTGATGCGAGTGCCACCGGCATGGCGGAGCGGGATAGGGCACTAGGGCAGGGGCGTACGGCGACATGGCCTCCGCGGGAGCCGATGCGCGCCACCGGCATCGCGCCGTCCACTTTCGGCGCGTGGTCGTCGATCTCCCACAAATTGCGGGAATGGATACGAGCCGAAGCGGGCGCAGGCCGCCTTTTGCCGTGGGTGCCCGTCGCGTTCGGCACCGGCATTGCTTTCTATTTCACGGCGGACCACGAGCCGGTTTTGGCTGTGGCGGCAGTCACCGCAGCAGCCCTTTGCGCCGGCGCCTTCCTGCTACGGCGGCAGAGGATATTTCCGCTCGTGGTGATGGTCGCGGCCACAGCGGCTGGTTTCGCAACCGCGACCTGGAAGACCGCGCGGGTCGCACATGGCGTACTGGCGCGGCCGGTGTATTCGGTCTCGCTTTCGGGATTCGTGGAGACCCGAGATATCCGCGAGCGCACCGACCGCTTTGTGTTGCGGGTACTGCACATGGAAAGTCCTCGGACCCAGGTCAAAATGGAGCGCGTCCGGCTGTCAGTGCGAAAAGGCACCGCGCCCGCGGTCGGCAGCTTTGTCGAGGTGAGGGCCCGGCTGCAGCCGCCGCTCGCGCCCATGCGGCCGGGCAGCTACGATTTCGGCCGCGACATGTATTTCCAGGGCATTGGGGCCTCGGGCTTTGTGATGGGCGCTATCAAGACGGTTGACCCGCCCGGGAGCGGCGGCCTGTCACTGGCATACGCTGCGCTGATGCAAGGTCTGCGTGACGCGATCGATGGGCGTATTCGCCTGACGCTTGATGGCGACAGGCGCGCGATCGCGACCGCTTTGCTTACCGGCCGTCGCGACGCCATCACCACGCCCGTCAACGACGCAATGTTTATTTCCGGCCTTGGCCACGTGCTGTCGATATCGGGTTATCACATGGCTGTCGTTGCCGGCGTGGTCTTCTTCGCCATCCGGGCGCTGCTGGCGCTAATCCCTTCGCTTGCGGTAGGGTTTCCGATCAAGAAATGGTCGGCCATGGCTGCGCTGTGCGCCGCACTGTTCTACCTTTTGCTGTCGGGCGCCGAAGTCGCGACGCAACGCTCCTTTTTCATGACGGCCGTGGTGCTGATTGCGGTGATGGTCGATCGCCGTGCGGTAACGTTTCGCACGCTGGCGGTGGCCGCGATGATCGTACTTTCGATCGCGCCCGAGGCGCTGGTGCATCCGAGCTTTCAAATGTCGTTCGCGGCCACGCTGGCACTGGTGGCGCTGGTGCAGATCGGCATGCCCCGCCTGTTCGCTTCACCCGAAAATTCCACGACTGCAAAGGTGGCGCTGTGGGGTGGTCGGGAGATCATGATGCTGGCGCTTGCGTCACTGGTGGCGGGACTAGCGACCACACCCTATGCGGCTTTTCATTTTCATCGCGTAACGCCCTACGGTGTTCTCGCCAATCTGGCGGCAATGCCGGTTGTTTCGGCTGTGGTGATGCCGGCGGGCATCCTCGGGCTTCTCGCGATGCCCTTCGGCTTCGACGGGGTGTTCTGGTCGATCATGGGGCTCGGCATCGATTGGATGATCGCGGTGACCCGATGGGTCGCCGCCTTGCCCGGCGCCATCGGCCGCATGGCGGCGTTCGGGATCGGTCCGTTGATTGTATCAAGTCTCGGGATCATGCTGCTGTGCCTGCTGCGCACGCCGCTGCGCTGGTCAGGTGCGGCGGTGCTGGCTGTATCAGTGGTTTGGGCGCTCACCGTGAAACAGCCGGATGTGCTGATCTCGGCGGACGGCCACAATGTTGGGGTACGAGGACGGGACGGTCGGCTGCATCTGATGCGAACCAGCAAGGATGAATTCCTTCTGAAGGAGTGGCTGGCAGCCGATGCCGACCCTCGGGCACCTTCAGATCCCTCACTTGCCGAAGGCGTCTCGTGCGACGATGCGGGCTGCGTGGTGCAGATGGCCGGCGGGGGTTTCGTTGCCCTGGCGCTGAAGCCCGAGGCCTTGGCGGACGATTGCGAGCGCTCCGCGCTTGTGGTGACGGCACGGCAGGCACCCCCCTCATGTCGATCGGCCGTGATTGCCGGTGATCACCTGCGCAGGCAGGGCGGGATGGCGCTGCGGCGAGCCCGCGACGGTTATGCTGTCTCCGCCATCAGGCCCAACGCTGTCGACAGGCCGTGGTCACCCGCGGTGGCGGGTCCGGCTGCTGAAGGCGAGATGATGCTCGCGCCCGGCGCCACAGCGCCCCGCACCGTGGATGCGACCCCTGCGGAGGCTGATCAGCAAGGAGAGGACTGAAGCCGCATCCAAGGCTTACTTCCCGGGAAAGGGCAGCCGTCGGGCTCCGCGGCTGGCTCTCTCGGTCCCGACCTCGAACTTGCCGAGATGAACCTGCTTCGAGGGAGTAATCGATACAGGTTCATTCGTGCCAGCCGTCTTGAACCGAGCCGCGCGTACTCGCATTTCGAAAGCATCGAGTTGCAACGCAAACGTGGCCAGCGCGAGCCTTAGATTGCTTAGCTCCTTGGTTCGCGCGTCTTGTTCGTGTTTCATCTTGTGCTCGTGTCCCGTTCGCCGCCCGCTGGATCGTCGGCCGCCTTGAGCCGGCCGGCTCCATGCAGGTGTCTCAAACGGCGAGGGCTGGTGTCGCGGGCGGAGTGTCAATCGCCGGCTCAGCGCGATCGGCAGGCTGATGAACCATCGGTAACTGCAGCACCGTGACACGTTGGCCTTCACACAGCAGCGTCACCAGCACCCGGCTTCCGTCCGGAAACTCGATCGCGTCATGGTGGCGATCCGAAACATCGGGATCAACTTTGCCGAACTTGCCTTCGCGGAAGCCGACTTCCCGCGTCCAAATCCAGCGGTTATCATACTTGACGTTCTCCGCAAACGCGAGCTCGGTCCCCGGAAGCAAGCAGACCGCAGTATTGCGGTCGCTTTCGGATGCCAAACCGCGCGTCGAAGTCCCGCGGAAGGTGGTCGTGATCAGCGTCTCTCCGACCTGAGCGGGGCGGGACGCTAGAGCGTGCAGACTATAGTCACACATTCGGGTTGCTCCTCGTAAGATATAGCCGACCCGTGCCCCCTCGGAGGCGTGGGCCTCTATAAGAGTGGACAACAAAGTTCAGGACGTAGCTAAGTTCCGACCCTCCCGGCCGTTGTGGGCAATTATGCGGCTCGATCGGAGGGGCCCTGATCACAAATGCGTTTAGACGATTGCGCTGGGTGGGCGGTCAGTAGCCACGCGCACACCGAACGCGGCGCAGTCAGGGCTGCGCCGGATTGGAAATTTGACTTATGCCGCCACGCAACGCGCTGCCTTGGGAAGCATGGGTCGATGACCGACCACGCGAAGGCCTGAAATCCAAGCGGCGAGGGCGACTATTGCAAAGTGCGGACTAGTACTTGCGATACAGGCCGATCAACTTGCCCTGAATCTTCACGCGGTTCGGCGGCAGGATGCGGACTTCGTAAGAAGTGTTGGCTGGCTCCAGCGCGATCGAGGCACCGCGGCGGCGGAAGCGCTTCAGCGTGGCTTCCTCGTCATCGATCAGGGCGACGACAATATCGCCGGTGTCGGCGGTCTCGTTACGCTGGATCAGCGCCATGTCGCCATCGAGAATGCCAGCATCCACCATTGAGTCGCCGCGTACTTCGAGTGCGTAATGCTCGCCGGAGCTCAGCATGTCCGGCGGTACGCTGATTGTGTGACTGCGCGTCTGAATCGCTTCGATGGGGGTACCCGCGGCGATACGGCCCATGACCGGCACCGCTACCGGACGGCCGCTGTCGTCCTCGGAACCGCCTGAGCTGCGAACCCGTCCGAGGGTACCTTCGATGACGCTGGGTGTGAATCCGCGGCGGCCATTGCCGCTCCCGGATAGCTCCGGCAGTTTGATAACTTCGATTGCGCGCGCACGATTGGGGAGCCGGCGGATAAACCCGCGCTCTTCCAACGCCGTGATCAAGCGATGGATACCGGACTTCGAGCGCAGATCCAGTGCATCCTTCATCTCATCGAAGGAGGGCGGCACGCCAGCTTCCTTCAGCCGCTCGCTAATGAACCGCAGCAATTCGTACTGTTTGCGCGTAAGCATGTCGATCAATCCCCAAGTTGATAAAGGTGATTCCGAGATCGACTCGACGGCCCCGATTGAGGCCACCAGTCACAGAACCCGAAGTCACACAGCCCAAAGTCAGAAAAGCAAAAGTTCAAATCCGAATGTCACCAACCTCAAAGCCACCAAGCCAACCCACACACTCTCTAAAGGCCCAGTATTCGAAACAAATCATGAACATACACTATATGTTCCATATGTGTTCCGCAACCAATTAATTTTGGGTCAACAAGGCCCGGGCCTTTCGCGGGCAGCGCTCACCCACGGAGTCAGTCGGGGAGCCGAATGATGTGGCAAGCCGAGCCGGCCGGGGCCTCGGGTGCAAAAGGAGGGCGTATTAGAAGTGCATGTGCCGCAGCTAGATTCCCGACCAACGAGCTGTCTTGATGGTCGACGGGAAAGGCGATCAGGGCTCCGTCATCCCGGACCTCCAGCCGAACGCGCAGGTAGTCTTGGCGCAGGTCGTTGGGGCCGAGACCGGCCCCCAACAGCGCCCTCTCGGCATGGTGGTAAATGGCGCGGCGGCCGGACAAAGCGCGAATCAACGGCACCAGGAACAGGAATGCGCAGACATAAGACGATACGGGATTGCCGGGCAGGCCGATCACCCGCATCCCGCCCAGGCGTCCGTGCATCATGGGCTTGCCTGGCCTGATCGCGATCTTCCAGAAGGCCATCTCGACGCCTTCGGCCTCCAGCGACTGTTTCACCAGGTCGTGGTCCCCGACCGACGCGCCACCGGTGGTAATCAGGACATCGGCGGCCGCCTCGCGCGCCCGGCGAATACCTCTGGAGGTCGCCTCCAGGGTATCGGCCGCGATTCCCAGGTCGGTGGTTTCGGCGCCCTCCTGTCTTGCCAACGCGCGCAAGGCATAGCCGTTCGAATAGACGATCTGCCCGGGAGCCGGCGTTGCCCCGGGCAGAACCAGTTCGTCGCCAGTGGCGAGCACGGCCACCTTCGGCCGGCGGCGGACCGGAAGCTCGGGATAGTTCATTCCCGCGGCCAACGAGAGATCGCGATCGGTCAGGCGGCTTCCGCCGGCCAGCAGCACGTCACCCTTGCGGAAATCGAGCCCGGCCGTCCGGATATGCCGACGCGGCACTGCGGCCTCGGTGACCGTGATATGGCCATGCTCTGCCACCGTGTCTTCCTGGATGACAATGGCATCGGCGCCGGCAGGGACCACGCCGCCGGTAAAGATCCGGACGGCTTCGCCCTGGCCGACAGCTTTATCGAACGGCCGGCCGGCTGCGACCTCGCCGATGACCCTGAGCCGAGCGCCGATGTGCGAGGCATCGGCGGCTCGCAGCGCATAGCCGTCCATCGCGGACATTGGCAGCGGCGGCTGGGTGCGCAACGCGGCGATGTCGCGCGCAAGTACCCGGTGATGGGCGGCGTCCAGCGCTACCATTTCCTCCGGCAGCGGCTCGGCGCCGGCCAGGACGGCAGCAAGGGCGTCGGCGACCGGCATCAGCGCCACGGCAAACTCCTAGATCCCAAGCGCGGCCAGCGCCTCGGCCACATCATCGGGTGACCTTACGTGAATAGCCCTCAAGCCGCTGGCGCGCGCACCTTCGATGTTCTCGGCCAGATCATCGAAGAAGACGATCCGTTCCGCGGGCAAGCCGATCGCCTTCACCACATGATCATAAGCCTCCGGGTCCGGTTTCCGAAGCCCGATGGAGGACGAAAGATAGATCTTGCGGAAATGCCCGAGCACGCCGGCGTAACTTGCGGAGAAATGCTCGGCATGGGCGCCGTTGGTGTTTGAGAAGGCGTAGAGCGGCAGCTTGCGCGCGGCTCGCTCGAGCAGCGGGGCGATGCCCGGCATTTCTCCGGCGAAGATCGCGTTCCAGCCTTCCAGGAACTGCGCGTCGGAGATGCCGATGCCGAGCAACATGCGCAGCCCAGCGAAGAATTCGGCGTCGCTGATCTCTCCTCTTTCGTGCCGCTGATAGAGTTCATCGCGCGAAGTAAATCGCCCCACCAGACGGGTGGGTTCGCAGCCCGCGTGGCCTGCCCAACACGCTACGGTCTTGTCGAAATCGATATCGAGCACGACGCGGCCGAGATCGAACAAGAGCGCATCGGCGGCGCCGGGGGAGAGCAGGGGATGGTTCATTGCTGCGGTGTACGAAAAACGCGAGAGGGGTGCAACTTCGCAAGCTCGTTGTCTTGCCGAGCTTCATTAAAATGGCGCGACATACGCACCCGCTCTCTCAGTACCGATACGGTTCGATCTCCAATAGCGGGAATGCACTGAAGACATGGGGAATGTTGGTGGCGGTTGCCGGGTGTACATAGGATTTATCGAGTTCGGCGAACTTTGTGACGCCGAGCAGCCCAAGGCACCGGACAACCTCGTCCTCCAGCAACTCCATCATTCGCAATACGCCAGCTTCGCCCGCCGCAGCCAGCGCCCAGCATTGCAGCCGGCCGATGCCTACCAGATCTGCGCCAAGCGCCACTGCCTTGACGATGTCGCTGCCACGGCAGAACGATCCGTCGACCATGATCTTGGCGCGACCTCCTACGGTGTTGACGATTTCCGGAAGCACATGCATCGCGCCGCGGCCGTGGTCGAGTTGGCGCCCGCCATGGTTCGAAACGTAAATCCAGTCCACGCCATGCTCAAGCGCGATCAGCGCGTCTTCTGCGGTGGCGATGCCCTTGATGATCAGCGGGATCTTGAATTTATCCTTGATCAGTTTCACCGTGCGCCACTCCAGACCCTTCTGGAAGTCACCGCCGGTCGCGCGTACACGGCTCGCACGGACATAACGCTTGGCAATGTCACGCTCGCGGCGGCTGTAATGGGCGGTGTCTACCGTCAGGCAGAATGCCGTGTAGCCGTTGTCAACAGCGCGAGCGACACAGTCCTCCACCGAGGCGTCGGCGCCACGGACGTACAGCTGAAACATCCGGAGTGCGTCGGGAGCGGCCTCAGCGGTTTTCTCAAGGCCGGGCTCGGTCACCGAGCTAAGCATATGAGCGGCGCCGAACGTACCGGCTGCGCGAGCAACGCTCGCGGCCGCGCCGGGATCGAACAGTTCAAGCGCGCCGACCGGAGCCAGCACCACCGGAAGCCGCAACTTTCGGCCGAACAGATCGACCGAACCTTCGACCTTCGCGACGTTGCGCAGCACGCGAGGCCGAAACGCGATCTCGTCGAGTGCCATGCGGTTGCGACGCATCGTCGTCTCGGTCTCGGCGGCGCCGACGATGTAGTCCCAGGCATTCTGGTTGAGGTTCGCGCGCGCCTTGCGGACGAACTCGTGCAAGTTCTGGAACTCCTCGCCACTGGCGCCGAGTTCAACCGTGGGCGGCGGAATGCGGGTTGGCTCGTTCATCGTGTCCTCCTCGGATGCTTGCCTTCCGGGTATCGTGTCCGGCGCGTCCCGACAAGGCATGCCGTCTCCATGGCGCTGGTTGGCTGCCATTCGGGATTGCGGCTTTGCCGGCCCGGCCGGGCGCGTATATCGTCAGCCAACAAGACCGCACCCGGAATGGCCGGTGAGCCACAGTCCAGACAGCGCGCAGGGAAACGAACCATGTCAGAGATGTTGCTGTTCTCACCGCTGACGATCCGAGACCTCGAGCTACGCAACCGCATCGTCGTGCCGCCGATGCATCAATACTCGGCAGTGAAGGGGTTCCCGACGGACTGGCACCTGATGAATGCCGGTAAGTTCGCCGCCGGCGGTGCTGGCCTCGTCGTCGTCGAGTCCACCAAGGTCGAGCGGCGCGGCTGCGGCACCTTGGGGGACCTCGGCATTTGGGACGACGCTTTTATCGAGCCACTCAAGCGCGTCGTCAGCTTCATCAAGCAGCAGAGCTCGGCTGCCGGAATCCAACTCGGGCATTCCGGTCGCAAGGCGCGCGCCAGGCGTCCATGGGAAGGCGACGGGCCTTTGCAGCGGACGCCGGAGATTGACGACTGGGACGAGTGGGGTCCGGTAGCGCCAAGCGCAATTGCCCATAGCGATAAGTGGCCCGTGCCGAGGGCGCTCGAGCGTAGGGAGGTGAAAGACCTCGTGCAGGCTTGGGGCAGAGCGGCACGGCGGGCCCATGAAGCGGGCTTCGATGTGCTGGAGCTGCATGGTGCGCACGGCTATCTTGTGCATCAGTTCCTCTCGGAACGCTCCAACCAGCGCACGGACGAATACGGCGGCAGCGAGATGAACCGCATGCGTTTCATCACCGAGATCACCGAAGCGGTCCGGACGCACTGGCCGCAAGATAAGCCACTGTTTGTGCGGCTCTCAGTTGAGGATAATGCCGGATGGGGTCCGGAACAGAGCGCAAGGCTGGCGAACATTCTCAAGGCAAAGGGTGTAGACGTAATCGACTGCTCGTCTGGCGGGATTACCGACCAGGCGCCGATACTGGGCAAGGAAATCAAATATAACTATCAGGTGCCGCTCTCGGAATACCTTCGGAGCAATGCTAACGTCATGACGATGGCGGTCGGGCTCATCATCCATGGCGACCAGGCCGAGCAGATCCTGCGTGATGGACAAGCCGATCTGATCGCGGTGGGGCGGGAGATTCTAAACAATCCGAACTGGCCGATGGATGCGGCCTTGAAGTTGGGCGTCGAGGGTCCCTTCCGCAGCGTGCCCCCACAGTTCGGCTATTGGCTGGGCACCCGAGCCAAACGTGGTTTCGGCACGCAGCCCTCAACGTGGCAAAGTGGGCTGAAAGACGCCGGCAAGGTGTGGTAAAAACTATCCTGCCGCTGCTTTCGGCAGCAAGACCATGGGGGCGGCGTGGTGGGGGACACCGTAGCGAGAAGGTCTCGAACCAATGCGGAAGAATGTCCCTGTCCTCCTTGGCGCGGCAACAGGCGCTGCTCTGACGCTGCTGGCGACTTCGCCCCAAGGCACGCTCTCGGTCGCCCTCGCCAGGGCTGCCGCGGGATCAAATACGTATTCACATCTCAATCTGTTCGGTCAGGTTTTCGAGCGCGTGCGGGCCAGCTACGTCGAGAAGCCCGTCGATACCAAACTGATCGAGGGCGCCATCAACGGCATGGTCACTTCGCTTGACCCACATTCGCGATACATGAATGAGAGGGCCTGGAAGGACATGCAGGAGACGACTCAGGGGGAGTTCGGCGGCCTCGGTATAGAGGTCATGATGGAGAGTGGCCTCGTCAAAGTGGTCGCACCCATGGACGGTACGCCCGCGGCAAAGGCCGGCATCATGTCAGGGGACCTGATTACCCAAATCGATGCGACGGCAGTTCAGGGACTTACCCTGGAGCAAGCCGTGACCAAGATGAAGGGCCCGGTCGGCACGACGACCCGGCTCAAGATCACGCGCAAGGGCGTCGACCAGCCCATAGAGGTAACGATCATGCGCGAGATCATTCGCGTGCGTCCCGTCGCCTACCACACCGACGGCAGCGACATCGGTTACATCCGGATCACCTCTTTCAATGAGCAAACTACCGACGCCCTTAGAAGAGCGATTGGGGAGATTACGAAGCAAATACCGCAGGACAAGCTTGCAGGCTATGTGATCGACCTCCGCAATAATCCTGGCGGATTGCTCGACCAGGCCGTCTCGGTTTCGAGCACGTTCATGCCGCGCGGCGAGGTCGTCTCCACACGTGGCCGCACGGCGGAAGAAACCCGGCGTTTTAGCGCCAAGGGAGGCGATCGCACGAACGGCAAGCCTCTTGTGGTGTTGATCAACGGAGGATCGGCTTCTGCATCGGAGATCGTGGCCGGCGCACTGCATGACCATAAGCGCGCGACGCTGATCGGCACCCGCTCGTTCGGCAAAGGTTCAGTGCAGACGGTCATTCCGCTGGGCACCGGCAACGGAGCGCTGGCGCTGACGACCGCGCGCTATTTCACGCCGTCCGGTCAGTCGATTCAAGCACAGGGCATCAAACCGGACATAGAAGTTGTGCAGGATGTCCCCGATGAGCTGAAGGGCCGGCCCGAATTGAGCGGGGAAGCGTCGATGCGCGGCCACCTGTCCGCTGCCGGAACGGAGCAGACAGGTTCGCAGTCCTATGTCCCGCCGGAAGAGAAGGACGACAAGGCCCTTGCCGCGGCTTACAACCTTCTGCGCCGCTCCAGCGCCAACGCGGATCAGCCGTCAACCCGCAGGTCGGCTCTTCCGAACTAGCGCCGCGTCTCTGCGGATTATCTGACGCGGCTGTCGAGACGGCGCTACGCCTCTAACATTTTCAGTTCGATCGTTGTCGGCTGATGAACGCGAAATGCTTGCGTGAAAAGTTACTGAGGTTCATTCCGCAAGCAGTCGCCATTTTTTATTCGCGTAAGCCTTGCCAGAAGTAAATCACCATGCAGAGTCGTGGGGGGGGGGG
>JBJMTO010000005.1:0-34662 GCA_045811665.1 Bradyrhizobium sp. | reverse complement strand
CGCGTAGGTGTCGTAGGTCCAGTGCACGGTATTTGGCGTGCACTTCTCGCCGGTCAGCAGCGCGGTGCCTGCGCCGGACCCTACAAAGACCTTGTTCTTCTGTTCGCTCATGCTGGCGACGGCGAGTGCAATCGCGGAGTTCGGGAGGTCGAAAATGGCGTCGACATTTTCGTTTTCATACCAGCGCCGTGCGATGGCTACGCCCACGTCGGTCTTGTTCTGATGATCGGCAGTTATGACTTCGACCGGTCTACCTGCTGCCTTCGCACCATAATCCTCGACGGCCATTTGCGCGGCGACGACCGAGCCGATGCCCTGATACGTTGAGAACACGCCGGACTGGTCGTTGAGCACGCCGATTCGGATGCGCTCCTGGCAATGTGCAGATAACGGCAGCAATCCCATTAGGGCCACAGCAACAAGCATGGCCGCCGGAAAAATCTTCCGCATGCGCGTCCTCCCTGTTCACAAACTCAATGGCAGTCTTGAAGCTGCTTCAGATTGCTTATAAACTATAAGCATATTGGGCGCGTGTCAATTCCGTAATCCCTCCAAAGCGAGCTTTGTAAATGGGACGACCAGCAAGGCAATCGGCACCTAAAGGCGCTGACCGAGATATTGGGGAACAAGGAGTCTCCGGCCTGGATTTGAGCGCGTTGTACCAGACGCCTGGCTTCATGATCCGGGTTTTGCAAATCCAGATCTTCGAGAGGTTCTTCAATCACTTCGCAGATCAAAAGATATCGCCGGTGGAATACGCAATCCTCGTCACCGTGCGCGACAACCCGACGATGACACAGAGCGAGCTTGCGGCGGTGCTAAAGATGAAACTTCCCAACCTGGTGAATATCCTGTCGAAGATGGAAGCCGCGAGGATTCTACGGCGCCGGCGTTCCGCAAAAGACAGGCGCGCGATCGAACTCAGCTTGACCCAGTCAGGACAAAGCAAGACATCGCAGGCAGCCGCTCTGGGAGATTTGTTCAACGCTCAAACTCTCGCCGCTCTGAGCAAACACGAGCAGGCCGCTTTCCTTCAGATGCTTGGAAGACTTCTGGAGGCTCCCAAGATCGGGCCAGCCTGAATGCAGGGGGAGCCTCAGGTCCAAGCAACGGATCGTGTTTCTAAAACCTCAGGGACCACCGATAGTAGTCCGCGAGTGTCGCCAGGGAGAATAGCAGTGGACGAACTTGGAACAGTCGAGATCAAGGCCTTTGTGCCCGCCAAGGATTTTACCTTGAGCAAGCAGTTCTACCAAGATCTGGGATTTGAACTCGCGTGGTCAGCGGATGATCTGGCGTATTTCCGGCGTGGGCCGTCGAGTTTTCTTCTGCAGAAATTCTACAACAAGGAACACGCCGATAACTTCATGATGCATCTGCTTGTGGAGGACGTTGAAGCCTGGTGGAGCCACGTCGAGGCTCAAGGATTGGTTGCCCGATATGGCGTCAGGGCAGAGCCGCCTGACGACAGGCCTTGGGGAATTCGGGACTTCGTGATCATCGACCCGGCGGGCGTCTTGTGGCGCATCGGACAAACATCCGGCCCGCCTGCACGCGGCAAAATAGCTTGATTGATCCAGAATTAGAAAAGCCGGCCCTTGATCGAGGCCGGCTTTCCTCATGAGCAGCAAGAGATGGTTACTTGGCCAAAACGTATTTTCCGTCTTTCACCGTCAACAGAATGCGCGAGCGGTCGTCGAGACCGTAGCGATCCTTTTCGGTGAAGTTATAGACACCTTGGCTCGCAGCGATATCACGCTCGGTAATAAGTGACTGCCGGATGGCCTCGCGGAACTCCGGCGTTCCAGGCTTCGCCTTTTTCAGCGCGGCCGGAACGACGCGCTCAAGAACCAGAAACGCGTCATAGGAATGCCCGGCGAACTGGCTGCGGCTGTTCGCTCCGTATTTTGCCTCATATGCTTTGTTCAAGGTCAGGCCCGGCTTCTTGGTCGGTGAGCTGTCCGGCTGATCCTCGGGATCCATCACGGGACCCGATGCCATCAGCACGCCCTCCGCCGCTTTCCCGGCGATGCGGATGAAATCCATGCTCGCGGCCCCATGAGTTTGATAGATCAGGCCTTTGTACCCGCGATCGCGCAGCTCCGTTTGCGGCAAGCCCGCCGCGGTGCCGGACGCGCCGATCAGGATCGCATCGGGGTTGGCCGCCACCAACTTCAAGGCTTGTCCCGCCACCGACGTATCCGGGCGTGCAAAACGCTCTTCAGTCACCAGCGTCATTCCCATCGGCACGCCCTGCGACTTGAAGTCGTTGACCCAGAGATCTCCGTACGAATCGGAGTAGCCGATGTAGCCCACGGTTTTGATATTGTGCGCCTTCATGTGCTCGTAAATTACCTTGCCCATGATCGGGATCGGCTGCGGCATCGTGACCGACCATTTCGCCCGTTCCGGCGTGATCGGGAACGGCGCCAGCCCGATATGGGGAATGCCGGCCTCGTTGGCGACGTTGGATACCGCGATGGTCGGGGGCGTCGTCGAAGAGCCCATGATGATATCGGCCTTGGATTCCGTGACGAAGCGGCGCGCATTGGTGGTGGCGTTGGTCGGATCGCCGCCGTCATCCAGCACGATGATCTTGAGCGGCACGCCGGATATCTCCTTCACCACGAAATCCAGCGCGTTGCGCTCGGGAATGCCTAGTGCCGCCGCGGGCCCGGTGGTGGTGACGGAAATACCGATCGTGATCTCGTTGGTCTGCGCCAGCGCCGGCGATCCCGGCAAGGCGAGAGCCGCCGCAACGACCGCGGCGGACGCATAGAACCTGTTCATTCATTCCTCCCTTGGGTGTTTTATTATTGTCGGATCAAATCGCGATCCGCAGTTCAGCTCCCTCTTTAGGCGATGCGGCTGTGCAGGTCATCTCCTTGACGCCTCAGCCCTGCATAAATCTGGCGACAATCTCCGCCGGCACGGCCGCCGATTTCAGCCGCGCTGGATCGTCCGGATGGCGCCCTACCAGCACGCGGGTCTCGAACGCCTCGATTGCGAGCGCCTCGCCCTTGAACACCTTGTGCGTCACCTCGAAACTTGACCGTTTGAAGCTTTCAACGCGGCTTTCGATCCTGATCCAATCGCCGTGCGTGGAGGCGATGTGGAATTTCGCCCTGGTATCCACCATCGGGATGCCGACCAGGCCGTATTTCCTGATGATGTCCTGTTTGGAGAATCCGGCGGCCTCGAACATGATCGAGGTCGAGTCGTCGAACATCTCGAAATAGCGGGGGTAATAGACGATGTTGGCGGGGTCGCAGTCGCCCCATTGGATCTGCACGTCCCGACGGTTTACGAACATGCCATATCCCTAACGCGGCGCCATACGCAGCGCGGCATCGAGCCGCACCACCTCGCCATTGAGGTAGGGATTGTCGATCATGTGCAGCGCCAGCGAAGCGAACTCGTCGGCTTGCCCGAGCCGGCGCGGGAACGGGATCGACGCCGCCAGGCTGTCCTGGGCTTCCTGCGGCAAATTGGCGAGCAATGGGGTGAGGAACAGGCCCGGCGCGATCGTCAACACGCGAATGCCGAATTGCGCGAGTTCGCGCGCGATCGGCAGCGTCATGGCGACAATGCCGCCCTTGGAGGCCGAGTAAGCGGATTGGCCGATCTGGCCGTCGTAAGCCGCGACCGAAGCAGTCGAGATCACCACGCCGCGCTCTCCGCCCGGCAGCGGCTCCAGTTTGGACATTTCCGCGGTCGCAAGCCGGAGCATATTGAAGGATCCGATCAGATTGACCCGGATCACGCGGTCGAAATCCGCAAGCGGCATCGCGCCGTCGCGGCCAATCACCCGTTTGGCGACGCCGATGCCAGCGCAGTTGACCAATATGCGGGCGGGGCCATGGGCCTTCGAGGCCATGGCGATAGCGGCCTCGGCCGAAGCCTGATCGGCAACGTCGCACATCGCTGCGACGCCGTTGAGTTCGGCCGCGACGCTTTCGGCAAGTTTGGCGTTGAGGTCGCAGATCGTGACCTTGGCGCCGGCGGCGGCAAGCCGGCGTGCGGTGGCGGCACCAAGTCCCGATGCACCTCCGGTGACGATGGCGGCCTGATCTTTCAACTGCATGCGGTCTCCCCCCGTGAGGTTGGTTTGGACGTTAGCTGATCGTTATCAGGTTTGCCGGCGGCGTCGGCGAATAGAGTGCCTCGATCAGCGCGGCGCGCGCATCCAGCACCGCCCGTTGGTTGATCGAGCCCTTGTCGGTGACTTCGCCGCGATCGATCGACAGCGGCGTGTCGAGCAACACCGCGCGGGCAATCCGGGTCGAGGATCCGGTCGATGCCGCAAGAAACGCTGCAAGCCGCTCGCGAAACCCATCGCGGATCAAGGGATCGGCCGCTGCGGCTGCGATATCATCTGATCCAAGCGTCGGGTTGATCAGGTGGCAGCCGTCGAGATCGAGAATGACCAGCGCCGAGACCTCGTCGCGATTGATGCCGGCGATAACCACGTCACGCACCAGCGGCGCGCACGAGGCGATAAAACGCGCGCGCAGCGGACCGACGCTGACCCAGGTGCCGCTGGCCAGCTTGAAATCCTCCGCGATCCGGCCGTCGAAATCGAACCCGACAGAAAGATCCTCGGGGTCCGAAGGCTTGATCGCGTCGCCGAACTTATAGAAGCCCTCTTCGTCGAACGCCGCCGCCGTAAGCTCCGGCTGACGCCAATAGCCGGGCGTGACGTTCGGCCCTTTGGCGCGAACCTCCAGCTTGCCGTTTGTGGGAACAAGCTTGGCGTCATTACCCAACACCGGAAGCCCGACATGGCCTGACCGGCTGGTGACCGGATTTACCGACATGCAGAACGGCGCGGTTTCGGTGGCCCCAAGGCCAGTGAGCATCGGTACGCGAAAGCCGGTTTGCTGCACGCTTAGTTCGTCGAGGCTGTTCCACACATATGGCGACAGCGCCGCGCCGGAGAAAAACATCGCGTGCAGACGGTGGAAGAACTTCGCGCGCAGCGCCTTGCCGTCCCGCAAATACGGCAGCAGGGACTCGTATCCTTTGGGCACGTTGAAATAGACCGTCGGCGATATCTCCGCGAGATTGCGCACGGTCTCCTCGATACCGCCGGGCATCGGCTTGCCGGCGTCGAGATACATCGAGCCGCCATTGTAGAGCGTCAGCCCGATGTTGTGATTGCCGCCAAAGGTATGATTCCATGGCAGCCAATCGACGATGACGGGCGGCTCATCCTTCAGGAAAGCCATGGTTTCCCGGATCATCACCTGGTTCGCGCAGAGCATCCGCTGGGTATTGATCACCGCCTTGGGATTGCCGGTCGAACCCGAAGTCAGCAGGAATTTCGCGATCGTATCCGGCCCGATCTCCTCATGCGCGGCGTCCACGCCAGGGTGCTCAGGTGTCGCCAGCAACTCGGCCAGCACCGTCAGCTGACGGCCAGCGAGCACGCCATGAGAGGCTGCGATCTCCGTGTCGGCGGGAACGTTTGCGCGCAACGCATCGGCGAATTTTGCGGCATCGTCCGCGAACACCAGCCCCGGGGTGAGCAGCTTCATCAGATAGTTGAGCTTGCCATAGTCCTTTGACACCAGCGAATAGGCCGGGGACACCGGACAGAACGGGATTCCCGCATACAAAGCGCCGAACGCGATCAGCGCGTGGTCGATCGAATTGCCGGAGAGGATCACGAGCGGCCTCTCCGCCGACAAGCCTCGGGCGATCAACGCGGAGCCGATGCGCCGGCTCGCGGCCAGCAATTGCGCGTAAGTGAGCTGCCGCCAGCCGCGACCATCCCGCTCGGCCATGAAGATGCGGTTCGGCTCAGCCTTTGCCCAATGGTGCAGGCGATCTGTAATGCGAACCGGATAGTCGCCGAGCGCGATCCTGGGGCGCAGGTAGATGACGCCATCATCGCGGCGCTCGACGTCAACAGCGGGATCGCCGAACGAGATCGGGCGCAGCGGCACATCGATGCCTGCGGGCGGAACTTTCGATTTCGTGTTGGCGCTCATGTCAGGACGGCTTCACCTTGGCGGTCTTGCGCTCGAGGAACGCCCGAATCCGCCGCTTCGCTTCCTTGTCGCTTTGGGCCACCGTCGCCATCAGCGATTCCATCAACAGACCCGTTTGCGGATTGGCTTCGGCTATCATCGGCAATGCCTGCAGCACTGCGAAATTGGTCAGCGGGGCGTTGCTGGCTATCCGTGTCGCCAGCTCCATCGCCTTGGGCAACGCGCCGCCTTGTTCGGTAAGGTACTGCGAAAATCCGTAGGATGCGCCCTCGGTCGCGGAATAAACCCGCCCGGTCAGCATCATATCGGTCATCCTGGCGACCCCGATCAGCCGGGGGAGACGGACCGATCCGCCGCCCCCGACGAAGATTCCGCGTTGTCCTTCCGGCAGGGCGAAATAAGCGGACGGCTCGGCGACCCGAATATGCGCGGCGCAGGCAAGCTCGAGCCCGCCTCCGATCACCGCGCCCTTCAGCGCCGCTATCACCGGCACGCGGCTGTATTGAATGCGGTCGAACACCCGGTGCCACATCTGTGAATGCCGCAAGCCTTCGGTGGCATCGTGCTCGGTCAGTTCGGAGAGGTCCAGACCGGAGGAGAAATGATCTCCAATGCCGTGAATGACCACGGCTCCGGTGGTTTCGGGCAGCGCGGAAAAGCATTCCTGAATGGCGAGCATGATGCCGTCGTTGAGCGCGTTGCGCTTGGCGGGGCGGTTCAGGCCAATGGACAGCACCGGGCCCGCGCGCTCGATCTTGAGCAATGCAGATTGGTCCGCGAGGGGGGTGGAGGCGTTTCCCATCGGTTAATTACGTCCTTTTTAGAATAGTTATATGCTATAACGAATGTCGGAAGAGTCAATCGGTTGTTTCCAGGACGCGTTCGGGACGGTCCGACGAGCCGGTTCGTGAGTGCTTCGGTTCGCGCGCAGCGATGGTCGTCACAATACTTGATGGACGTCGATCACGACTCGGTCGGAATGGCGCGCGGCGGAAGCGATAAACAGGTGTTCCATCAGCCACCGGTATTTCTCGGCGCCGGTTTCAAATCTCGGCACGGTGCGGAAATAGATCAGCTTGGGATCGACGGCCTCGCCGCGCTTCAATCGCTGCAGCAGTTCGAGCGGGCCAAAACGAATACCCCTGTTCTCGACATAGACGATCGCGCCGTCGTCGGTCTCGAAGGCATATCTCGCCTCCAGTTCGATCAGTTCGTTGGGTCGAATGATCTGAAAATCTGCGCCGAACGGGCAGACCTTGCCGTTGACCTCGGCGCCGCGCACTTCACCGCCGGTGATCGGAATGACGCGGCGGACGCCATGGCCGATGTCTCCGGCCGAGGTCACTTCGCCAATCAGCGCGGTGATGGTGAACACGAATCTGGTTTGCAACGCAGGCGTCATGGATCACCCCAAAAGCTTCGCGCTTGGTAACGCCGAGTTTAGTGGGCCATCATGCGTTGCGGCAACCAGGTTGCGAGCAACGGAAACATGATCAGGATGACCAGCCGAACCAGATCGGTCGCCACGAACGGAATCACGCCTCGGAAGATGGTGGAAAACGAGACGTCCTTCACCACGCTCTTGATGACAAAGACATTCATTCCCACCGGCGGATGGATCAGGCCCAGTTCCACCGTCATCACGATGATCACTCCGAACCAGATCGGGTCGAAGCCAAGATGGGTGATCACGGGAAAGATGATCGGCACCGTCAGGATGATCATGGCCATCGCGTCCATCAGGCAGCCGAGCACCAGATACATCACCATGATGAGCGCGAGCACGCCGTAGCTGCCGAGGCCGAGCCCGGTGAGAAATTCGGTCACCTTCTGCGGGGTTTGCGTCACCGTGAGAAAATATCCGAAGATCAGGGCCCCGATCAGCACCGTGAACACGGCGGCGGCCGTGCGGGTGGCCTGCAGCAGCGATGTCAGGATCTTTTCCCTGTCCAGCCGCCCGGTGAACACCCCGATCAGGAACGCGCCGGTGGCTCCGACGCCGCCGGCCTCGGTCGGTGTGAATCGCGGCAGGAACGGCAGCCCGTAGAGACCGCCGATCACGAACACGAACAACAGCACCGGCGCCCAGATGTCCTTGAGGCCCGCAAGCCGTTCGCGCGAGGTGGTGTGGCTACCCTTGGGCAGAAAGCCCGGCCGGAAATAGCCGATCAGCGCGATGGTGAGCATGTACATCGTCATGGCGAGCAGGCCGGGAATGATGCCGGCGATGAACAGCTTGCCGATGTCTTGTTCGGTGATGATGCCGTAAACCGCCAGCACTGTGGACGGCGGCAACATCGCCCCGAGCGTACCGCCGGCGGCGATCACTCCGGTCGCGAAAGATTGCGGATAGCCGAAGCGGCGCATTTCAGGATAGGCGACGGCTGAGAAAGTCGCGGCGGTAGCCACTGACGAGCCGCAGATCGCTGCAAAGCCGCCGCATGCCGCAACCGTCGCAATCCCGAGGCCACCGCGCAAATGTCCGACGAAGGCATTGGCGGCGCGAAAGAGGTCCCGGCTCATGCCGGAATTGCTGACGAAAGTGCCCATCAGCAGGAACATCGGGATGACGCCGAACGTATAGTCGGTCACTGTCCGCATCGACGTCTGGCCGACGAGCTTGAGCGCCGGCAGGCCGCCGACCAGATAGCCGAAGCCCGAGACGCCGACGAGTCCCATCGCCATCCCGACGGGCACGCGCAGCAGCATCAGGGCGAACAGGGCTACGAATCCCAGGAGCGCAACGGCATCGGTGCTCATCCCGGCTTACTCCGTGGCCTTGATCTTGGGATCGTGCATTTCCTCCGGATGGAAGATCAGCCGGTAGGTGCGGATCGCGATCAGAAGCACCGCGGAAACGTCGCCGGCCCACGCGACGGCAAAGAAGGGCCAGGTCGGCATGTGCATTTCGAAGGTCGTGACATGATCGTTGTAGGTGCCCTGGACCTTGTCGAACAGGGTCCAGGTCTGCACCGAGACCACGAACAGGACCACCAGGGTCGCAAAGACGTCAATGATGCGCTGGTATTTCGGACTTACATTGGCCCAGATCAAATCGACGGTGATATGGGTGCCGCGATAGCTGGTGGCCGCGATGCCCCAGAAGATCAGGATGCCCAACAACAGGCGGCCGATATCGAACGAATCCGGAATCGAATAGTTGAACAGGTTGCGCAGCAGCACCGAGAGGAAGATGTTCGCCGCAACGATGCCGACGAATCCGGCCGCGATCCATTCGATGGTGTCGATGAAACGATCCATCGAGGCGCGCTTCATGTCCACTCCAGAAGGCCGCTGATTGCAAGGTCAAGGGGCGGCGAAAGGACCCGCCGCCCACCGGGATGTGTGAGTTCTTACTGCGCCAGCGCGTTATATTTAGTCAGTGCGGCACGTAGTTCGCCCATCGCCCCATCCGGATCCGCTCCGGTTTTCTTTACGCCTTCGGCCCACGTCTTGACCAGCGGCTCGGAGGACTTCTTCCACAGCGCCACCTGCTCCGTCGTCAGCTTGTAGACCTCGTGGCCGTCCTGCGCCTTCACCTTGTCGACACCGGCGTCCTCGAACTTGCCCCAGGGTTCGCCGACGCGGCCTGCAGCTTCGGTGTTGCAGTTGTCGTCGATCGCCTTTTTCTGCGAGGCGGACATCTGGTTGTACTTGTCCTTGTTCATCACAAAGGCGAACGTCGTCACGTAGAGTGGCGCGTCCATATGATACTTGGTCACCTTGTCGATCCCGAACAGCACCAGCGATCCCCATGGAAATGTAACGGAGTCCGCCACGCCGCGCTCGATGATGTCGCGGACTTCCGGCGCCGAAGACTGCACGTTGGTGCCGCCGAGCTGGGTCACATAGTTCGCCATGGTGGCGTGCGCCGGGCGAATTTTCATGCCCTTGATGTCGTCAGGCACCACGATCTTCTTGGTGCGGGAGTGAAACGAGGACGGCGAGTGGATGAACGCCAGGCAGAACTTGACGTCCTTCATCTCTTTCTCGGCGTATTTGCGGTACCATGCGTCGAGCGCCATCGAGCCGCCCTTGGCTTCCGACATCAGGAACGGCAGTTCGCCGGCGCCGATGATCGGGAATCGGCCGGGCTGATAGCCGGGATTGACATATGTAACGTCGGCGATGCCGTCGCGCGCCATGTCATAATGGTCGAATGCTTTGCCGAGCTGCTGTGCGGGATAGACCTTGGACTTGATAGTGCCGCCGGATTGCTTCTCGACCGCGGCGCCCCACTCCTCCAGCGCCTTCTGCAACGGATGTGAAGCCGGCACCCAGTGGGACAGCTTCAATTCGAAGGTTTTTTCCTGCGCGAAAGCAGGCGTCACGCTGGCGGCCAGCAGCAACGCCACAAACGTCTTCCTCATCGACATCTTCTCCCCTTAGCGTCAGGCTTCGCTCGCCACTTTGCAGATATTGTTATATGATATAATTATCATTGCAAGTACGCGCGGCCCACCGGCTACGTTCAACCCTATTACAATCGAGGGAGCAAGTGTTGCGAACCAGGGTGGTGATCATCGGTGCCGGGCCGGCGGGATTGCTGCTGGGACAATTGCTCCACAGTCACGGAATCGACAACGTGATTCTGGAACGGCGGACGCCGGAATATGTGCTGGGCCGTATTCGCGCCGGCCTGCTCGAAGAAGGCACCGTCGCACTGCTCGATGAAGTCGGCGCCGGCGCGCGTGCCCACCGTGAAGGCCTGGTGCATGAAGGGATCGAACTGGCCTTCAGCGGCGCACGGCATCGAATCGACATGAAGGCCGCGACCGGCAAGACCGTAAGGATCTACGGCCAGACCGAAGTGACGCTCGACTTGATGAACGCGCGCAAGGCGGCGGGTCTCGACACCGTTTATGAAGCGGCGAACGTCAAACCGCACGATTTCGATACCGATCATCCGCGCGTCAGTTACATGAAGGAGGGCGTGGGGCACGAGATCGCCTGCGACTTTATCGCAGGTTGCGACGGCTCTCACGGGGTCAGCCGCGCGAGCGTGAAGCCGGCAGCGATTCAGACGTTCGAGCGGATCTATCCATTCGGATGGCTCGGGATACTCTCGGAAACGCCGCCGGTATCGCACGAACTGATCTATTCCAACCACGCCCGCGGATTTGCGCTCTGCACGATGCGCTCGATGCACCGTAGCCGCTACTACGTTCAATGCCCGCTCGACGACACGATCGAACAATGGCCGGACGACAGATTCTGGGACGAGTTGAAAAGGCGGTTGGATCCCAAGGCAGTGGACAATCTCATCACCGGACCGTCGATTGAAAAAAGCATCGCGCCGTTGCGCAGCTTCGTCGCCGAACCGATGCGTTTCGGGCGGATGTTTCTGGCCGGCGACGCTGCCCATAGCGTGCCGCCGACGGGAGCCAAGGGACTGAATCTTGCCGCCAGCGACGTGCACTATCTTTCGAACGCGCTGCGCGAGTTCTATCACGAGAAGTCACGCGCCGGGATCGACGGCTATTCGGAGAAGGCGCTCTCGCGAGTCTGGAAAGCGGTTCGGTTCTCCTGGTGGATGACATCGATGCTGCACCGTTTCCCCGACACCGACGGCATCGGAGCGCGCATCCAGATTGCCGAGCTCGATTATCTCGTCAGCTCGAAGGCAGCCAGCACATCTCTGTCGGAGAACTACGTCGGCCTGCCGTACTAGGCGAGCTCACATGGCGGCATGGCGCTGGCTGTTGCGATTGGCGGGTATGACGCACGCCTTCGTCAGGTCAACGCATGTTGACGCTCTATTTCGCGCCGGGATCGAGTTCGATGGCCGTGCACATCGCGCTGTGCGAGCTCGGCGTGTCCTTTGAGCGCAAGCCGATGTCGTTTCGGAACAACGACCTGCGCTCGCCCGAATATCTCGCGCTCAACCCGGAGGGCAAGGTTCCGACGCTTGTCATCGACGGCCGGCCGCTCACCGAGGTCGGCGCCATTCTCTATTTTCTTGCGAAGCGCTTTCCCAAGGCCGAGCTGCTCCCGCCTGACGATATCGAGGCTGATGCGCGGGCGTTGTCCTGGATGTCCTTTGCCGCGTCCACGCTGCATCCCGCACGCCGGAAGGGCCTCGATCACGCGAACGAGGTTTGGGGCGTGGCCGACCGCCGGCTCGGAAACGGCTGGGCGATCGGCGGGTATTCCATTGGGACATCCACCTCTTTCGCCTGTACTGGCGTTTCGCCCTCTCGCTTAGACCGGCGGCGGAAGAGTTTGCAAACCTCACGCTGCATCACGCGCGCATGATGGCCCGACCGGCGGTACGACAAACCATAGAGATCGAAGCCGCGATAGGGTATGAATTGCCGGCGTGACTAGGTTGGCCGGACGCATCCTTTCAAACAGGCGAGCAAATCCCGTTTAAAACTTTGTAGGCGGTGTAGCGAGACACCGGTTGCCTTAAGTGGTGACTGGATCAGAACATGTGAGCTTCGCATGACCAGCATCGACACCGACATCCCCGAAGGCTTCGAGCGTCACTTCCGCCGAAGCCCCCTGACAGACCCGTGGGAGCCGCTCTATTCGAAGCGGACGGATAAGGCCGTGATCATCGCGTTGCGGCTCGCCAAGCCGCACACCAATGGCCGGGGGTTGATCCACGGCGGGTTGATTGCCGCCCTATCGGACAACGCAATGGGCCATAGCTGCGCGCATTTGATGGCCGGCGCATCCTCGCTTGTCACCATCGGGCTTGCGGTCGATTTCATCGGCACCGCCCAGATGGGTCAATGGCTCGCCGTCGAACCCGACGTTATCAGGACCGGCAGCACCATCTGCTTCGCGCAAAGTCTGATCAAGGCAGACGGCGTCACCATCGCGCGTGCCAATGCCACCTTCCGGGTGGTGCCCAAGAGAGAATGACGCGCTACTTCCGTCCGAAATGCCAGTCGCTGACCTCAGTCGCCAGATCAATGAAAGTCCGCACCTTGGCGGACAACAACCGCGATGTCGGATAGACGATGTGTATCGGTAGCGGCGGCGGCTCGAAGTCGACCAGCACAGGGCGGAGCCGCCCCGTTTTGATCGCCTCTGCGGCCTGATAAGCCAGCACGCGTGTCAAACCCCCGCCCTGCTCTGCGTATTGGATCGCCGCATCCGCGCTATTGGTCAGGAAGCGCGGCGCACAGCTGGCCCGAACCTCTCGGCCATCTTCGACAAAGCGCCAGTCGGGCGCGGTAGTCGTTGCGCCGAACTGTATCGTGTCATGCGATGCAATCGCCTCAGGCGTGGCAGGGACGCCGCGCCTCTTGAGGTAGCCCGGTGATGCAACCACGATCCGCCGCATCTCGCCAAGACGGCGGGCGACGAGGGGTGGAATCGGCAAGGTGACCAATTCTCACGCTGAGGTCGACGCCGTCTTCCACCAGGTTGACGATACGATCCGACAGCCGCAGTTCGGCTGACACTTCCGGGTAACGCTTCAGATACGCCGACATGACCGGACTGACGTGCAAGCGCCCGAACCCGACCGGCGCGGACACGACCAGTCGGCCACTCGGCCGTCGGCGTTCGCCCTCCGCGGCGCCCTCGGCTTCCTCTACATCGCTCAAGATGCGCCTGACACGTTCCAGATAGCGCGCGCCCGCATCGGTTAACGTCACTGATCGGGTCGTTCGCTGCAACAAGCGCGCGCCGAGACGTTCCTCCAACGCCGCGATCAGCCGCGTCACCCCCGAGGGCGACAGCCCAAGCTTCCGCGCCGCCGGCGCAAACCCCTGCAAATCGGCGACCGCAACAAAGGCCTGCATGGCGTCGATGCGATCCATTTGATTATTTCAAATATAGCAATGATAAAGTGTCAACTCGCGCGATTGCCTGTGTTTTGAAAGAGATCATCTTAGAGCGGAGTTCAGGTGAATTTCCCTGGGCAACTTGGAGATTTCGATGGCAGGCGCTCACTCGTATTCCAGCGACGTCGCGTTCACCCCCGCAGTAAAGGCCACCCAGACCCGGAAGGGCTCTCGCCAAGCGTATGCGCATGTGGAGCAGAACGGCGAGTGGCGGACCGAGATCGACGAGCAGCTCACGGCATTTCTTGGGATCCAGGACAGCATGTTCCTCGCGACGGCGAGCGCCGAGGGGCAGCCGTACATCCAGCACCGCGGCGGCCCGAAGGGTTTCATCAAGGTACTGGACAAGAACACGCTGGCGTTCGCCGACTACGGCGGCAACCGTCAATACATTACCCTCGGCAACCTCTCCGAAAACCCGAAGGCGAATATCTTCCTGCTCGACTATGCCCATCGCCGGCGGGTGAAAATATGGGGCAAAGCGTACGTGGTCGACGACGATCCGGCGCTGCTGAAATCCCTTATGCCGCATGGATACAAGGCGCGGCCCGAGCAGGTGATCGTGTTCAAGGTGTCTGCCTGGGATACCAACTGTCCGCAGCATATCCCGCAAAAGTTTGACGCCACTGACGTAGCCGCGGCGCTCGCCTCGCGAGACGGGCGGATTGCCGAGCTGGAAGCTGAATTGGCGAGCCTTAGAGGACGACTATCGGAGACGATCGGATCGGACTAAACCTCTGGACATGGAAGCTTCCACCCTCGCTCTCGATCCGACCAGCACCTGTCAGGCCTGCGGCGCCTGTTGTGCTTATTCGCGGAATTGGCCACGATTTACGACGGAGGACGATGCGGCCCTCGATCGGATCCCGGAACAATTCGTCAACGAAAGGATGTCGGGGATGCGATGCGAGGGCGACCGCTGCTCGGCGCTGTCCGGCAACATCGGGATATCGACATCGTGCGAAATCCACAGCGTGCGACCGGAAGTCTGCCGGATTTGCATGCCCGGAGATGTCGAGTGCGAAATGGCCCGCCGGCGGCATGGTCTGCCGTCGCTCAACATGTGGTCTGGGTAAGTCGAAACGCAGCTATGCCGTTACGGCCTCGACCAGATCTTCGTCGACGTCATCATCGACTGCGGCGAAGGTGGTAAGCGGCTTGGTCGAGAGCGTGATCGGCTTCCGGTTGCCGTAAGACGATGAGGGCGCGGCCCGCGTCGCCGGTTCCCGCGAGAGCGCATAGAGCGCCGAACCGACCCGTCCGCCGAAATGGATCAGTTCACGCTCGTCACAGCTCGTTGCAATCGAGAGCGCCAGCGTGTGCAGGTGGCTTCTGCGATAGCAAAACAGCGCGAGCATGGCACGGACATCGGACGATACGCTTTCCACCAACCGGGAAAGCCCGTTTTCGTTGGCGCGGTACATCTCACCAAGCAACTCATCTCGTACTGGGCAAAAATCATTTTCGAAGGCTTCGCGACTTGAAAACATTCTGAATATCTCCTGACCCGCAGGATGCAATGCAACTCTATAACGCTAGGTTAACCACGGTAGCGATCGTTGCTGCGAGCAAGGTTGAATGGACGCCTCGAATCAGACAGGCGCCGGATGAGCTATCGCGTGCAATCGTTGCGCGGATTAAGCGGTCAGTGTCAATCCGATTTGCCGTCTCAGCCGTTGGCGGCCAAGAAGAGAGACAGCCCGAAGCCGGTGAGATGGTGCAACGCCTGATCAATGCCGATCAGTGCCCAGAACCATGGGTGCTTGTTCTCCTGCGTCACCCCGAATGTCGCGGCACAGAACCCCTTGGCACGATCGATCGCGATATGGATCACGAAATCAATGACGGCCACGAACCAGAAGCGCGGCGCGATGATCAGGATCAGAAACAAGGCAACTACAAAGTGCACGAGGCAGTGCGCCAGCAGCGGCAGCGCCCAGTCTTTCTTCTGGTCTTTTCCGATTGCCATCCAGGCGGTCTGCAGCACGAAATCTGCGATGATGTGCTTGAACGTGAGCAGCAACATCCATCCGATCAGCGCACCGACCGGAACAGAGGAAGACAGTGGGGGAAACGACAAGCTGACGACCTCGTGGAACTGATTGGGGTGGCACGGGCAGTTGGAGGCGTTCAGCGCAACTTCTTCTCAATCTCCGGACAATTTCGAGCCGGTATGGGTCGGTTTATGACACCTCCCGGACAGGAATGCACCTCAAGGACATTAAAAAAACGTAGGACTCCGGCGCCCCGAGCTAATCCGGTCATCATTTGCCCTGGGAACCCCGACTTGCGCTCTAACTGACCTCGACCATGAGTACGAAAAAATTCCTTTATTTCTAAATGTTTAAGGTCGGATGGGCGAAGGCTTGGCAGGGTCGGGAGAGAACCCACAAGCGGGTCGGGTGTGAGCGCTGAGTGTGCGGTCCCAATTCTAAATCCGGACCAGCCGCCGTACGCATTGACGCTGCTGAAAGGTTGGTCTGCGGATTAACGGCGGGCGTCGGTTCAGCGTTAACGTGATCGTCTAGGAGTAGCGAGTTGTCCCTCATCCAGCCGCGGCTTCCGCGCCGATCGCGAGCGCCCGCGCCCTGATCTCCGCGATGGTTCGCTTCAGCGCGACCTGCCGCGGATCCGGAACTGCAGCAGCACGCGCCTCCGCTATGGCCCCGGCTAGATCGACCAGGGGCAACACGCCATCGAATGTCGGCTTGGCGAGACCGTCGATGATCGCGTGCCAGTCGGCCACGCCCTGCCGATAGGTGTCGCCGTAGCCGTCGATCATGGTTGCCGTTTGCACCAGCGCGGGGGCAGCGCTTGGCTGCTTGTCCAGGCTACGGCTGATCATGTGCAGCCAGCGTTCGACCCAGGCGCGCTCCTTGGCGTAACGCACCGAGAACAGGCGCCAACGCCGCAGCGAAGCTTCGATCTTCAAGCGGCGAACACCCCAGCGGGTTTTGGTGCTGAAGCGGATCGAGACCGGCATGTGCGTCCAGCCCAGCCACTGCAGAAGGTCGAGCAGCAGTTCGGCCACCGCCGCCGGCAACGCGCCTATCAACTCATCGATCCGGAATTTGCCGACAAGGTCACCGGATGCAATACCCTGAACGCCGGCCGCGTTCTCGAACTCCATAAGCTTCAACTGCGCGATCCGGATCGGGTCCTGATAGCTCATTCGAAGCGCCATCAACCGGGCAATTTCGCATAACGTCTTCTGATCCAGACCCGGGCGGCCGATGAACCGGCGCAACCTGTCCACATAAAGCTGCGCGTAGCTTGAGCCCTGATACTCCATCAAAAGGTAGATCCCTTGGGTGACCACCGGCACGGCGGCATCGGGCAAACCCTCGGGCAAAATCGGTGGCGGGCCATCGTCTTCGCCGATGAAGTCGGCGAGCAGGTAGCGAACCGAGGAAAGGACGCTTGCCACGTGCGGTCTGCTTCAATCAAGCCGGAGTCGGTGATGCCGACATTGCGGCGGTCGCTGATTGCTGCGCCAGACGCTGCTCCAGCTTGGCGATGTTCTCGAATAGCCGGGCACTCGAAAGGCGGAGGAAGTAAAAGCCGAACGCGGGGTTCTGCACGTAAAGTTCCTCAACCTTTCTGTAGCTGACGCTAAGGATGACGCCGGGTTCAACACATTCCAGGGTTTGCGTTCGCAGTTTCAGGGGCGACAGCATGCCGAGTTCGCCGACAATGGCTCCGACCGGCAATTCCATTCCGGATTCAACCAGCTTGAAGCGACCGCTGACGATATAGAGCATGTCCTCGGCCTTCTCGTCCTTGTAGAACAGCACCTCGCCTGCACCGTATTTCCGCTCGGTCATGAAAGGTTTGAGCCAGTCCATCGATAGATCGCTGCTGACCGATTTCTTGACGTCCCGCACCAATTGCAGCATCTGATGCAGCCGGTAGGAATTGAGGACGAGCACCAACGACTGCACGATGATGACCAGATAATTGCGGCTCGGTAACGCCGACACGATCAGCACAACGTTGGTGATGATCCCGAACACCCGCAGCGGAATCATCGTCCGCATCGTCGAGCTCGCAACAACGAAAACCGACGCGAACAGTGTGGTCACGGTGCCGGCGTGTTCTGTCAGATGAGAAGTATCCATCGGGGCTAACCAACTTTCGGGAGTGGAACGTTTCGTCGAGACTGTCCTGGGCGCTCTCCGGTCATCATAGTGCCGGAGCCCGCGATTGATATACGGGCGGCAAGCCGCGTTTCGGCCGGGATTCTATCTGATCTCCTGCGGAAAATTCCATGCCGCGCCGCGCTCGTGCGCAGCCTTGTGATCCGGCCTTTACCTTCCCGGGCGCGCGCCCCGGCCGCCGGCATGAAATCGCTGTTCACCGCATCTCGTTGACGATCTGCCCGTGCTTGGGCAATTTGCAGTGCCGGAAGCGGCCGTATCCGTAACACTTTCGTCCAACACAGGCCCGGCCTCATGCCCAAGCCCCTTGTTTCCTCCGCTCTGGCTCGTTTCGGCGCCGCTACCGCCGGCTGCGTGCTGATGGGCTTTCCGGCGGGAATTCCATGAAAACCCGGGAGTCCGTGACCAAGGTGCCATTTTTTGCGACGCTTGGCCCGGCGGCGATCGCGGACGTGACGCGCATGCTGCGCATCATGGACGTGTCGGCGCACACGATTATTATCCGCAAGGGTCAGGTCGGCGACTGCATGTACTTCATCGCGGCCGGCGAAGTCGAAGTCGATTTGCCGGGCAAAAAGGTGCGGCTAGGGCAAGGCGCTTTTTTCGGCGAGATGGCGCTACTCGGCAACAATTTGCGATCCGCCGATGTCACCACCACTGTGATGTCGCAATTGCTGGTGCTTGACCTTGTGGACTTCCGCACGCTGATGGCCCGGCATCCCGATCTTGCGGCCACCATCGACGCTGAAGCCAAGCGGCGCGCTTTGGAGAACAAGTGATGCAATCGCCGGACTCCGAAGTAACCCAGCCCAGCGTGCCGCTGCTGGCTATCCTTGGAGCGCGGGCCACCATCCGGCTGAACCGGCCGAAGCATTTGAACCGGTTGCAGCCTGACGATCTGGATGAACTGATGAAGCTGTTCGACCGGATCGAAGCCAATCCCGTGATCCGCGTCTTGGTGCTGACCGGCACGGGCCGTGCCTTCAGTGCCGGATATGATCTCGGTTCGATTGCCGAGCGCGCCGCCAACGCACAGGAGCAGACAGCCGGATCCGCCTTCGAAGTGATGGTCAACCGTCTTGAAGACCTCGGGGTACCGACGATCTGCCGTCTCAACGGCGGCGTCTATGGCGGCTCGACCGACATGGCGCTGGCCTGCGATTTCCGCATCGGTGTCGACACTTGCGAGATGTTCATGCCCGCGGCGCGGCTCGGACTACATTATTACAAGAGCGGCATCCAACGATACGTATCGCGCCTCGGTGTCGATAACGCCAAACGACTGTTCCTCACCGCGGAGCGTATCGGCGCCCCCGAGATGTTGCGCATCGGCTATCTCACCGGGATTGCGCCGCTTGAAAGGCTCGACGAGCAGGTCGATAAACTCGCGGCCGTTCTTGCCGGCAATGCGCCGATAGCGATGCGCGGCATGAAACGCGCCATCAACGAGATTGGGCGCGGCAAACTGGACCAAGAAGGCGCCGATCGCCGCCACCGCGAGAGCATGCGCGGTGCCGAGATCAAGGAAGGCATCAGGGCGTTTGCCGAAAAGCGGCCGCCCAAGTTCTAGTTTGCGCAGCCTGGCGCTATTTGCCGTTAACGACAATCCGACGTGTCGGCGTCCGCGAGCCAGGAAACACTCCGGAAACACGATTTTTCCCTGACCCGATTGAACGCACCCTCGCTGGGGCCCGACAGACGAGCAGGGACACAACAACGGCTTCGCGCCAAACCTGGAGATAGGACAATGTTTCGTAAATTGACCCTTGCATTGATTGCCGCGGCTTCGCTTTCCGTAGTTGCGCTGGCTCCCACATCCGCTTCCGCGCATGGCTTTCATGGTGGTTGGGGCCATGGCGGCTGGGGCCACGGTTTCGGCTTCCGCAGCGTCTACATCAACAGCGGCATCAGCAATTGCTATCGGCAGATGATGGTTCAGACCCGCCATGGCCTGCGTCTTCGCACCATCAACGTCTGCGCCTACGACACTTATTGATAGTTGGTTGCATGAAAGCCCCGACCGCCTTGGCGGCCGGGGGTTTCAAGCGGATCTATTCGTCTATGAAGGTGACGGTATCGGCTATGCCGGCGCGGCTGGTGCGGTAACTGTTGGCCTTGTGGTCGCGATCGGCAAATCCGAACGAGATACCGCACACCACCTTTCGGTCGTCGCCCAAACGAAAATGTTTGCGAACGATTTCGGAATGGAAGGCCAGCGCGGCCTGCGGCACGGTCGAAATCCCGAGTGCCTGCGCCGCCAGCATGAAGCTGGTGACATAGCCGCCGCAATCGATCGCGCCATAAACCCCAAGCGCCTCGTCGGTGTGAACGATCGCGACATGCGGGGCCCCGAAAAAATTGAAGTTCTCCAGCGCCTGTTTGCCGTAGGCGGCCTTGTCGCCACGCGCGATGCCGAGCGAGTTGTAAAGCTGGAAGCCGCTTTCGCGCCGCCGCTCAAGATAGACGCCCCGATACTCGCGCGGAAAGGGAAAATCTCCGCTGTTGGGCTTGCCGCTCGAAGCCGCGGCGTAGATCACGTCGCGGAATTTCCGCGTCGCCGCGCCGGATGCGATGGCGAGTTGCCATGGCTGGCTGTTGCACCATGATGCGGTCTTCTGCGAGGCCTGCAATATGCGTTCGATGGTGGCACGCGGGACCGGCTCCGGCCGAAACGCGCGGCACGAAAATCGCTCGCTCAGCAACTCCTCCAAGACACCGATGCGCTCCTCCACATTATGCCGGCGGGCCGGCGCGTTCGCATCCGCCATGTTCATCTGCCCTTTGTCGGGATCTTGTTGAACGGCACGTTTTTGTCGACGCGGATGTCGCCTGGCAGGCCGAGCACGCGCTCGGCGATGATATTGCGTAGAATCTCATCGGTGCCGCCCGCGATCCGGCTGGATGGCGAGGACATCAGCATCGCCTGGAACTGGCCGGCCGCCTCAGCCGTGTCAGCATCGGTAAGCATGCCGCTCGCGCCCTGCAGGTCCATGGCGTACATCGCAATGTCCTGCATCATCGAACCGGCGACCAGCTTGCCGATCGAATTTTCCGGCCCCGGCCGTTCCCCCTTCGATAGCGCCGAGACCGCCCGGTAGCTGGTGTATTTCAGGCCACTGTTCTTTACCGCCCAATTGGCGAGCCTGGAGCGCGTCGCGCGATCGTCGATCGCAAGCCCGTCATCCGTCATCAGGTTGCTGCAGAACTCGAACAGTTCGGGAAAGCCGGTCGCCACCCGCGAGCCAATCGACAGCCGCTCGTTCATCAGCGTGGTCAGCGAGACGTTCCAGCCATCCCCGACCTCACCCAGCCGCTGCGAATCCGGAACGCGCAGATCGGTGAAGAAGACTTCGTTGAATTCCTGCATCCCATTAGCTTGCCTGATCGGCTTGATCTCAACACCTCTGCTTTTCATATCGATATAGAACATCGTCAGGCCCTTGTGCTTGGGCACATTGGGATCGGTACGCGTGATGAGAATTCCGTAATCAGAGTAGTGCGCGCCCGATGTCCAGATCTTCTGGCCGTTGATGATCCAGTCATCGCCATCGCGCTCGGCACGGGTGCGCAGGCCCGCCACGTCGGAGCCACCGGCGGGCTCCGAGAAGAGCTGGCACCAGATTTCCTCGCCGGAAGCGATCTTGGGCAGGTAGCGCCGTTTGTCCGCTTCGCTGGCATAGGCCATCACCGTCGGCCCGCACATGCCTTCGCCGATCTGGAACGGGCTGGTCAGTTTCGAATAGACGCCCTCCTCCTGTTGCCAGATCACGCGTTCGACCGGGCTCGCGCCGCGACCGCCGTACTCCTTTGGCCAGTGCAGGCAGACCCAGCCGCCTTGGGCTTTCTTCTTCTGCCACGACCTGGAGACTTCGACGATATCGTGCTTCTGCAGCTTGATTCGCCCGAGCGACGATTTGGACAGCTCCGCCTCGAACTCCTTTGGCGCGTTCGCATCGATCCACTTGCGAGCCTCGGCGCGGAAAGCCGCCTCCTGCGGGGTGTCATCGAAGTTCATGGCGGCTCTCCTTCATCCCCGTCCCTTGGTGGGAATCTTGTTGAACGGAACATCCTTGTCGACCCGGATGTCGCCCGGCAGTCCCAGGACCCGTTCGGCGATGATGTTGCGCATGATCTCGTCCGTGCCGCCTTCGACGCGGGTACCCGGGGCACGCAACAGCATGGCCTGGAATTTGCCGGCCGCCTCCGCGTCCTCGGGTCCACTCAGCACGCCAGACGCGCCTTGGAGATCCAGCGCATAGGTGGCGACATCCTGAATCATCGAACCGGCAACCAGCTTGCCTATCGAGTTCTCCGGGCCCGGACGCTCGCCCTTCGAGAGCGCCGAGATCGCGCGCATGCTGGTGTATTTCAGCCCGCTTGCACGCACCGCCCAGTTGGCGAGTTTGGAGCGGACGTTGCGGTCGTCAATCGCGAGCCCCTCCCCCAGCATCAAATTGCTGCAGAACTCGAACAGCTCGGGAAATCCGGTCGAGACACCTGCTCCGATCGACATGCGCTCGTTCATCAGCGTGGTCAGCGAAACGTTCCATCCGTCATTCACCGCCCCTAGCCGCTGCGCGTCGGGTATCTTCACGTCGGTGAAGAACACCTCGTTGAAATCGGATTGCCCGCTGGCCTGCTTGATCGGCTTTACCTCGACACCCCTGCTTTTCATGTCCAGGAAGAACATGGTCAGGCCCTTGTGCTTGGGCACGTTCGGGTCGGTACGGGTGAGCAGAATGCCGTAATCGGAATAATGCGCGCCCGAGGTCCATATCTTCTGACCGTTGATGATCCAGTTGTCTCCGTCCCTTTCCGCGCGCGTTCGCAGGCCGGCAACGTCGGAGCCGCCCGCCGGCTCGGAGAACAACTGGCACCAGATGTTTTCGCCGGCGGCGAGCGGCGGCAAGTAGCGCCGCTTCTGCTCTTCACTGGCAAACGCCATCATGGTCGGGCCGCACATCCCGTGCCCGATGATGAACATGCCGCTGAGCTTGCCGAACGGACCTTCCTCCTGCTGCCAGATCACGCGCTCGATCGGAGTTGAACCGCGGCCGCCATACTCCTTTGGCCAGTGCAGGCAGGCCCACCCGGCATCCGCCTTCTTTCTCTGCCAAGCCTTCGCGACTTCGAGGATGTTCGCCCCTTTGAGCTGGGTTCGCCCGAGCGAGGACTTGCGCAGCTCTTCCTCGTATTGTTTGGGCGCGTTCGCTGCGATCCAGGCCTTTGCCTCGGCGCGGAACGCTGCCTCCTGGGCGGTGTCGTCGAAATTCATTCGCGTTGTCCTTGCCGTTGATTCAAACTTACGCCGCGTTTCGTTTGCGCATCCGATCGATCAGCGCGTCCTCCCAATAGGACAGGCTCCCGAGCGATAGCGCGGTGGCGTTGGACCGCCGGTAATAAAGGTGACAATCGAATTCCCAAGTGAAACCCATGCCGCCATGGACCTGGATGTTGTTCTTGGAACAATGCTGGAAAGCCTGCGTCGCGCTGATCCGGGCGGCGGCCGCGGCCTCCGGCAGCTCCGAGGCGTTGGTCGAAAGCGCCCAGGCGCCGTAATAGCAATTCGAACGCGCCAGGGTCGCCGAAACGTACATGTCGGCCAGCATATGTTTCACCGCCTGGAAAGAACCGATCGGGCGGCCAAAGGCGATGCGGTCGAGTGCATAATCGCGGCCCATTTCCAAGGCGCGGTCGGCGCCGCCCACTTGCTCGAACGCCATCAGTACCGCGGAGCGGTCGAGCACTTGAGACAGGATGCTCCAGCCTTCCGTGGCGGCGCCGAGCGGCTCGGCCTTGCAGTTCTTGAAGGAGAGCTCGGCCTGCCCGCGCGACGGATCGACATTGGTCAGTGGTTTGGCCTCGACCCCGCCGGCTTTCAGGTCTACCAGGAACAGTGAGATATCGGTCTCGCGCCCGCTCGATCCGGTACGAGCGGCGACAACGGCGAAATCAGCAATAGCACCGTCGGGAACCGGCTTCTTCACGCCGTTAAGACTGCCGCCGGAAGCCGAGAGCTTGATCGCCGCCGGCGAGGGATTGCCCTTGCCTTCGAATAGCGCCAGCGTGCCGATCGCATCGCCTGAAGCAATCAGCGGCAGCCACTTTTGTTTTTGAGCGTCGTCGCCGGCGAGCAAAATCGCTTCAGCAGCCAGATACACTGTTGATGAAAAAGGCACCGGCGCAAGCGCCCGGCCCATTTCTTCCGCAATCACGCAGAGCTCGAGATGCCCCGCGCCCGCGCCGCCGAATTCTTCGGGGATCGCGACGCCGAGAAACCCCATTTCGGCGAGCCCCTTCCACAATGCGCGATCATAGGGCTGCTTGCCATCCACGACGGCGCGGACCGCCTTGGGCGGGCATTTTTCGGCGAGATATTTGCGCGCCTGGTCGCGGAGTTGTTTTTGGTCGTCGGAGAAATCGAAATTCATGTTGGGGCACTCGTTCTGGTGATGCGCGCTAGTTCAGGATGATGACATCTTCGCCGGGCGGATCGGCATAGAGCCGTTCCACCAGCGCCGCGCGGCGCTCGAGCCCGGCACGCTGGTTGATATAGCCTTTGTCTGTGAGTTCGTTACCGTCGATCGAAGGCGGCTCGATCAGCAGCATCACCCGCGCCACACGCATGCTGCTGGCGCCTGCGGTCGATTTGTTATGCGCCTCTAGGCCGCGCTTGAGGCACGCAAGCACTTCGGGGTGCTTGACCACGTCCTCGCAACTCGCGTCGGGGTCACCGACGATCTGTCTGCAGGCGTGAAGATTTGGCCAGGCCAGAAGTCCGATGAACGGACGATCCTGCCCCGCCACAAGCGCATCCTGCACCACCGGCGTCGCAGCGGCGATCGCGTCGGTGCGGAGCGAGCCGACATGAACGAAGGTGCCCGTCGTCAGCTTGAAATCCTCAACGACGCGGCCGGCAAAGATGATGCCCTGCACTGGGTCGTTCGGATCGACAAACAGGCCGGCGTCACCAATGCAGTAAAAACCCTCATCGTCGAACGCGGCCTTGGTGAGCTCGGGCTGGCCGAGATACCCGGGGGTGACGTTCGGGCCTCGCAATCGCAATTCATATTTCGATCCAACCGGTACCATCTTCAACTCGACGCCCGGAAATGGCAGCCCGATCAACCCGACGCGCTCGGTATCCCAATAGGTCCCGGTCGCGGTTGGCGCGGTCTCTGTCGAGCCCCATCCGGTATAGAATACAATCCGTTCGCCAGTGGCGCGCACCGCGAGCGCTTGCATCCGGTCATAGAGATCGTCCGGCAGACGCGCGCCGCCGTACGCCATCAGACCCAAGTTCTTGAAGAAGCTGCGGCACAGGGCGTCGTCTTTCTCCATCGCAGCGGCAAGCGCGGCATAGCCGGCCGGCACGTTCGCGTAATAGGTCGGCGATATCTCGCGCAGGTTACGCAAGGTCTCGTCGATCATGCCCGGCATCGGTCGACCATCGTCGATATACAGCGCGCCGCCTTCGATCAGCACCGGATTGAACAGCGCGTTGCCGCCCATGGTATGATTCCACGGCATCCAATCCAGATAGGTCGCCTGCGGTGCCTTCGCATCGCGCGGCCGCACCTGCATCATCATGGCGGCGTTGGCGCACATCATCGCTTGCGTATTGATGACTGCCTTGGGCATGCCGGTCGAGCCTGACGTAAACAGCAGCTTGCCAACTGTTTCCGGGGTAATCGCAGCGATCGAGCGGCCGACTTCCTCAGTCACCGCCGTTGCCGCGAGGTCCGCAAAGGCGACGCTGTTTATGCCCTGACACGGGCGCGCAACGTGGACGACGGTCACTCCCTTGAGATCAAGCGCCTTCAGCGCCTTCTCGAATGTCGGGCCGTCCTGCACCATGACCACGGCCGGCTTGATCAAGCCGAAAAGGTATTTCAGCTTCGCATGATCGTGGCTCATCAATGAATAAGCGGGCGATACCGGCGCTGCCGGAAACCGCGCCTGCATGGCGGCCTGCGTCATCAACGCGTGCTCGATCGAATTGCCGGACAAAATTGCAACCGGGCTGCCGGGACGGAGCTTCAGATTCAGAAGCCCTTGAGTCAGCGCGTCCACGCTGCGCTTGGCCTCGCCGTAAGACAGTTTGCGCCATTGCCGGTCCGCGCCCGCGCGCTGGGCCAGCCAGATACGCTCGGGCGCCTCGCTGGCCCACTTCGCCAAGGCGGAGGGGATATGCGTCTCGTACGGCTTGAGTGGAATGCGCGACTTAAGGACAAGGACGCCATCCGGCCGCCGCTCAACAGCGATATCTCGCTCGAGCCATTTGATTTTGCGAAAGGCCGGTTTGGTCAAAACCTCGGCTGCATTCCCACTCATGTCTTCTCCAACCTTCGGTCGCTTTTCGCGACCTTGTTCGCCCGTTGTTATCGACTGATATAGACCGGCTTGCGTTTTTCCAAAAAAGCCCTGATGCCTTCGTTGAAATCTTCGGACCGGCTGCACAGCACCTGATTGCGGTCTTCCATCGCAATCACCGCGTCCAGCGAACCGGCGTCCACGCTCATGTTGAGGCATTCCTTGGAAAGCCGCAGCGCCACCGGCGAAGCCCCCATCATGGCATCGACGTAGGCCGCGGCGGCTGCATCCAGCTGGCCTTCTTCAACGACTTCAGAAACCAGACCCACTGCCAAAGCGCGTTCGGCGTTAATGAATCGTCCGGTGAGGATCAACTCGGAAGCAACGGAGACTCCTACCAGCCGCGGCAGAAAATAACTGCTGCCTATATCGCAGCCGCCGACCCCAAGCTTGATGAAGGCGCAATTCATGCGGGCCGATTTGGTGGCGACGCGGATGTCGGCCGCGAGCGCCAGCGCAAAACCGCCGCCGGCCGCGGCACCTTGCACCAGCGCCACGATCGGCTGCGGGCATCGCCGCATCAACATCACGATGTCGGCAATTCGCCGCTGCGAATCCAGCGACTCGGTGACGCCTGGCGGCTCCTGCTGCCCCGCACGGCGCGACATCGCATGCTTGAGATCCAGCCCGGCGCAAAAAGAAGACCCAGCGCCCTTCAGCACTACAACGCGTGTGCTGCGGTTGCGCTGCAGACCTCCGAAATAAGAGTTGAGCGCCTCGATCAAACCGGGATCCAGCGCGTTGAGGCTGTCCGGGCGATTGAGCGTCACCCGGTCTACCCCGTTTTCGTGTTCGATCAGCAGCGGTTTGGTCACGCCATACTCCCTAACCTCGCCCCTATTCAGCGGGGCAAGAGCAGCTACCTTGGAGCCATGCGGATCGCGCCGTCGAGCCGGATCGTCTCTCCATTGAGCATCGGGTTTTCCACGATGTGGACCGCGAGATTGCCGTATTCGGAGGCATCGCCGAGCCGCGCCGGATGCGGTACCTGCGCGCCCAGGCTCTTGCGGGCTTCCTCGTTCAAACCCATCAACAGCGGTGTCAGGAACAGGCCGGGCGCGATGGTGTTGACGCGGATCTTCAGGCTGGCGAGGTCTCGCGCCGCAGGAAGGGTGAGGCCGACGATACCGCCCTTCGAGGCCGAGTACGCGATCTGGCCGATCTGGCCTTCATAGGCCGCCACGCTGGCGGTATTGATGATCGCGCCACGTTCTTCGCCGATCGGGGCTTCGGTCGCGAGCCGCTCCGCAAACAGCCGCAGCACGTTGAACGTTCCGATCAGATTGACGTTGATGATGCGCACGAATTTTGCGAGCGGATAAACGCCATCCTTGCCGACGGTGCGCTGCGATCCGCCGATGCCGGCGCAGTTCACCAGCACGCGCGAGATGCCGTGCCCGGCTTCGCCCTTGGCGAGCGCCGCCTTGACCTGGTCCTCATCCGTAACGTCGGCGACAGCGGCGATGCCTTTCACCTCCGCTGCGACTTTCTCGGCATTCTCCTTGCTTTGATCGAGCACGGTCACTTTCGCGCCCTTGGCGGCCATCGCGCGAGCGGTGGCGGCGCCGAGACCGGAGCCACCGCCGGTGATGAGAACGGCAATGTCTTTCAACTGCATTGGTCAAACCTTTCCTTGGGCGTTTCTTCTGATCTTGAAATATCGAACGTCTTTCGTCATCAGGGGATGGCGATCGGGTCTTCCGTGTTCGTCGTCAGCATGCCGGCGCAAATCAGCGCTTCCATGTGCCGGATATATTGGCGGCAGACTTCGTCTGTGACCGGCCCTACGCCGGTGACGCGCGACATGGCGTGCCGTCCGAAAAACAGGTGATCACAGGCGCCGATCAGGCTGGTGTAAAACAGCACCGGATCCACCTCGCGGAACTCACCGGCCTCGATGCCTTCGGCGAGCAGGCGTCGATGAAAGTTCAGCAGCGGCGCGACAAAGAACTTGGAGACTTCGTCGGCGGCCTCGGCGCTACTTTCATGCAGCAGATAATGGATCAGGCGATTCATGTACGGGAATTGATGGTACGCGCGGATCACGCCGGCGATGTGCAGCCTCAGTTTCGCTGACGGTGTAATCGGCTGCGCCAGCAAATATTCGATCTGCGTGATCTCGGTCGCGGCGTCCCGAGCCAACAGCGCCAGCAGCAGGCCGTCCTTGTTGCCAAAGTGATATTTCACCAGGGCCGCGTTGACGCCGGACTTCTGCGCGATGTCGCTCAGCGATACCTCTATCGAGGAGCGCTCGATCATCAATTCGCTTGCGGCGACGAGCAGCTTTTCGGCGGTTGTGCTTTTGCCGCCCGCCAACCTGGTCGATACGCTGGTACTCAACTGTAATCCCATGGCCCGCCTGTCGGGAGAGATGCGGGCGCAGATAACCTGATGAGAGCGCCCCACTCAAGAGTTTAATTGATTGATTGACTAAATCGGCACGTCCATCTTAAATCCGGTCATCATACAAAACGCCCAAAACAATCAGGGAGAACAGTGATGGCCGAGGCATACATCGTCGCCGCTGCGCGGACCGCTGGCGGACGCAAGGGAGGACGCCTCGCCGGCTGGCATCCGGCTGATCTCGCCGGTTCCGTGCTGGATGCTCTGATCGAGCGATCCGGCGCCGCGCCCGACCAGATCGAAGACGTGATCATGGGTTGCGTGATGCAGGCCGGCGAACAGTCCAACAATGTCGCTCGAAATGCCATCATGGCCTCCAAACTGCCGGAGAGCGTGCCCGGCACCTCGATCGACAGACAGTGCGGTTCGTCGCAGCAGGCCCTCCACTTCGCCGCGCAGGCCGTGATGTCCGGCAGCATGGATTGCGTGATCGCCGCCGGCGTTGAATCGATGACGCGGGTGCCGATGGGCCTTGCATCGCAATTGCCGGCCAAGAACGGCTTCGGTACCTACAAGAGCCCTAACATCGAGAAGCGCTACCCGAATATCGTATTCAGCCAGTTCACCGGCGCGGAAATGATGGCGGAAAAGTACGGTCTCTCCAGGGACGATCTCGATGAGTACTCCTACAACAGTCACCAGCGCGCCATTGCCGCGACCCAGGCGGGCAAGTTCAAGGAGGAGAACATTCCGTTGAACATCACCCGCGCCGACGGTTCGACCGACACCCACCATATCGACGAAGGCATCCGCTTCGACGTCAGCCTTCAAGGCATCAAGGGCGTCAAGCTGATTGCCGAAAACGGCAAGCTCACCGCGGCCAGTTCCAGCCAGATCTGCGACGGCGCCTCCGGCGTTGTGGTTGTCAACGAGAAGGGCTTGAAGTCGCTCGGCGTCAAGCCGATGGCACGTATCCACCATATGACGATGATGGGCGGCGATCCCGTCATCATGCTGGATGCGCCCTTGCATGCGACCGAGCGTGCCCTGAAGAAGGCGGGCATGTCGATTGACGACGTCGATCTTTTCGAAGTGAACGAGGCTTTCGCCTCGGTCCCTACCGCCTGGCTGAAGACGACCGGAGCGGATCCCGCGCGGCTCAACGTCAACGGCGGCGCCATCGCGCTCGGCCACCCGCTCGGCGGCTCCGGCACCAAGCTGATGACGACCCTGATCAATGCGTTGAAGCAGCGCAACAAGCGCTACGGACTGCAGACCATGTGCGAAGGTGGCGGCATGGCCAACGTGACAATCGTGGAGCGTCTGTAGCAGCGAAACGAAGCTCGTCCCGGCCAGCCAGCGCGCGAGCCGGGGCGGACGAGCGCGGACCCAGAATGAGCGCGCGAGCCGATCAACACTCCGTTGCGCTCGAACGGAGGACGGCGGCTTTTCTCCAAACGGATTTCGCCGAAGGACGCCATGAGCCATCCCTCGATCCACGCCCGCACTCAGCCAGACAAGATCGCCTATCAGATGGCCGGCACCGGCAAGGCGATCACCTATCGCGAGCTCGACGAACTGTCGAACCAGGGGGCGCATCTGCTCCGCTCTCTTGGGCTCAAGGCCGGCGATCACATTGCGCTGCTGATCGAGAACCGGCTGGCGTTCATGGAGATCTGCTGGGCCGCGCAGCGCAGCGGACTTTATTATACCGCTATAAGCCGCTACCTGACCCAGGACGAAATCGCTTACATCGTGAGGGATTGCGGTGCGCGCGTCGTCATCACCTCTCCGAAATGCGCCGAGCAGATCGGCGGTCTCATCTCCGAACAGCCCGGAGCGCCGCTGTTCTATATGATCGACAGGCCATTGCCGGGTTTTCGTTCCTGGGACGACGAACTCGCCAGCCAGCCGATCACCCCAATTGCCGACGAAGAGGCCGGCTATGACATGCTGTATTCGTCCGGCACCACCGGCCGCCCCAAGGGCATCAAGCGCGAAACCGAACACAATCCGATCGATCAGCCCAATCCATTCCTGAAACTTCTCTGCGCGGATATGTGCGGGATGAGCTCGGAAAGCATCTATCTGTCGCCGGCGCCGCTGTATCACGCCGCTCCCCTTCGCTTCAACATGATGGCGATCACGCTGGGAGGCACCTCTATCATCATGGAGTCCTTTGACGCCGAACAGTTTCTGAAGCTTGTCGAGAAGCACAAGGTTACGCAATCTCAACTGGTGCCGACCATGTTCGTGCGCATGTTGAAGCTGCCGGATGAAGTGCGGAGACGCTACGACGTTTCCTCGTTGCGCGGAGCCATCCACGCCGCCGCGCCTTGCCCCGTAGACGTCAAGGCGAAGATGATCGAATGGTGGGGGCCAATCCTGATCGAGTATTATGCCGGCTCCGAAGGCAACGGCGTCACCGTCTCGACATCGCAGCAATGGCTCACGCACCGCGGCACCGTCGGTCGGGCCGTGGTCGGCAAGATCAAGATACTGGACGAGAATGACGAGGAACTGCCGACCGGTCAGATCGGTACGGTATATTTTGCGGATGCGCCGGTGTTCTCCTATCACAACGATCCGGAGAAGACGAAGCGCGCCTACAACGCCAAGGGCTGGTCGACGCTCGGCGATGTCGGCTATGTCGACGAGGAAGGCTTTCTCTATCTGACGGACCGCAAGTCCTACATGATCATCTCCGGCGGGGTGAACATCTATCCGCAGGAGACCGAGGACGTGCTGATCACCCACCCCGACGTCGCCGACGTTGCGGTCTTCGGCGTGCCCAACGAAGAGATGGGCGAAGAGGTCAAGGCTGTGGTGCAGCCGCACGACATCTCCAGAGCCGGCAAGGAGTTGGAAGCCGAACTGATGTTGTATTGTCGCAAGCACCTGTCGCCGATCAAATGCCCAAAGAGCGTCGACTTCGAAGCGGAGTTGCCGCGCACACCCACGGGCAAGCTGGTGAAGCGACATCTGCGGGACCGCTATTGGCCGAACACGGCGCGGGGATAGCATCGACGAATGATCGACAGCACAGCCCTCGCCGACATCCCGCTGCCTACCGGCATTCGCTCGCGCTTCGTCGAGGACATCAACGGACTGCGCGTGCATGTGCTCGAAGCGGGGTTCGAGACCCGTGGGCGTCCTTGCGTGCTGCTGCTGCACGGGTTTCCCGAGCTCAGCTTCAGCTGGCGCAAGGTGATGCCGGTACTGGCCGGCGCCGGTTATCACGTCATCGCCCCCGATCAGCGTGGTTACGGCCGCACCACCGGCTGGGACGCGAATTACGACGGCGACCTGTATTCGTTCCGGCTGCCCAATCTGGTGCGCGACGCGCTCGGCCTGGTCTCGGCATTCGGCTATCGCAGCGTCGATGCGGCGATCGGACATGATTTCGGCAGCTCGGTCGCCGCCTGGTGCGCGCTGATGCGGCCTGACGTGTTTCGGTCGCTGGTGCTGATGAGCGCGCCCTTCTCGGGTCCGCCGCCGCTGCCTTTCGATACCGTGGATGCACCCGCCGGCAAGAAGCCGGAGGATGCGGTGCATCGCGAACTCGCGGCGCTGCCCCGTCCGCGCAAGCATTACCAATGGTACTACTCGACCCGCGAAGCCAACGCCGACATGCATCGGGCTCCGCAGGGAGTCCACGATTTCCTGCGCGCCTACTACCATCACAAGAGCGCGGACTGGAAAGACAACCAGCCATATCCGCTCAAGTCGTGGTCCGCGAGCGAGCTTGCGAAGCTGCCGACCTACTACGTGATGGATCTCGCCAGCAACATGGCGGAGACGGTCGCCGAGGAAATGCCGTCCGCTGAAGCCATTGCCGCCAACAACTGGCTGCCCGATCGCGAACTCGCCTTCTACAGCGCCGAGTATGCACGCACCGGTTTCCAGGGCGGGCTGCAATGGTATCGCTGCGGCACTTCCGGCGCCTTCGCGGCCGAGTTGCAGACCTGGTCGGGCCGCACCATCGACGTGCCCTCCTGTTTCATCTCGGGCAAGCAGGACTGGGGCACCTATCAGCGCCCCGGCGCCTACGAAGCCATGCAGAACCGCGCCTGCACCCGAATGCTGGGCTGCCACCTGATCGACGGCGCCGGGCACTGGGTGCAACAAGAGCAGCCGGAGCAGGTCAGCCGCGTGCTGCTCCAATTCCTCAATCATCCGCAGCAACACGGCTAATGCCCGGCAGCTTTGCTGCCCGGCGAGAGAAGGTTTGACCCGATAGGGTCGAGCCTCTATATCTTTTAGAATTGTTCTAAACTCTCGCGCCGGGAATGGTTGATGAAGAATTTCGCCGATTTGACCGAGCGCGAAGTGCTGGCGGTTGCGATCGCGGCGGAGGAGGAAGACAGCCGCATCTATATGAGCTTCGCCGAGGATCTCAGCGAGCGTTATCCGGAGTCGGCAAAGATCTTCGAGGAGATGGCCGAGGAGGAGAAAAGCCATCGGCACATGCTGCTTGAAATGTACCAGAACCGTTTCGGCAGCAACCTTCCGCCCATCCGCCGCGACAACGTCAAAGGGTTCCTGCGGCGCCGGCCCATATGGCTGACCAAGAACCTTTCGCTCGACGCCATCCGCAGGGAAGCTGCCACGATGGAGTTCGAAGCCGAGCGCTTCTACATCAAGGCCGCCGAACACACGCAGGATGTCGGTGTCCGCAGGTTGCTTGGGGATCTGGCGGAGGCCGAGAAGGGTCACGAAAACGTCGCCGCGCGGCTGACCGACAAGATCCTCAGCCCCAACGTGCGAGCCGAAGAAGAAAACACCCGCCGACGCGTCTTCGTGCTGCAATATGTCCAGCCGGGTCTGGCCGGGTTGATGGATGGCTCGGTTTCCACGCTGGCCCCATTGTTCGCGGCCGCGTTCGCGACCCACCAGAACTGGCAGACATTTCTGGTCGGACTTGCCGCCTCGATCGGCGCCGGCATCAGCATGGGCTTTGCCGAAGCCTTGTCCGACGACGGCTCGTTGACCGGACGCGGTTCGCCGTGGCTGCGCGGATTGACCTGCGGCCTGATGACGACGCTGGGCGGCCTCGGCCACACCATTCCCTATCTGGTGCCGGACACCTGGGCCAATGCGTTCTGGATCGCGACCGCGATCGCAGGCATCGTGGTTTTCTTCGAACTTTGGGCCATCGCTTACATTCGCGCCCGATACATGGACACGCCGTTCCTGCAGGCGGTGTTCCAGATCGTGCTCGGCGGCGCCATCGTTCTGGGGGTCGGCATACTGATAGGGGCGGCCTAGCGCGCTGCATCAAGGGAGACCTGCATAAGATGAGAAACGACATCGCAGAACTGACCAGCCTTAATCGCGATTACGTCAATTCGGTCCAGAATTCGGACGTCAAGCGTTTCGAGGCAATCCTCGCGCAGGATTTCTTTTGCTCGAATCCGGACAAGTCGCTGGTCGACCGCGCCGCGTTCCTGAAGCAGACCGCCGCGCCGGTGGCGATCAGGAATCTCGAGGCGCACGAGGTCAAGATTCGCCTGATGGGCGATTTCGCCATCATCCACGCGCGAACCAGCTACACGATGCCGGACGGACAACAGGCATCGGGACGCTACACCGACGTCTGGGCGCGACAAGACGGACGCTGGCTGGCGGTCTCGGCGCACGTTTCCAGGTGAAGAAGCGCGTTGCCGGGTAGCGGCTCGGTCATCGTCGTCTCCGCGCATGCGGAGACGCATGCGCTGTGTCGCTCGATCTGAGAGACGCTGTTCGATCTTCTGCGCAAATAAGTACGCCCTGTGGTTATGGGTCCCGCATCGCGCTTCGCTTGTGCGGGACGACGGCGGTGATTTTCCGATTTGTTTTTCGGCTGAGGGAAACGCTCCACCATCGTCGTCCCCGTGCAGGCGGGGACCCATAACCACAAATGTTTGTTGGTGAGAGCCACGCCCGCCTATTGCTCCGTCATTGCGAGCGCCAGCGAAGCAATCCAGCGCGCCGCAACACACCAAGCAGGATTGCTTC
>JBJMTO010000004.1:0-9062 GCA_045811665.1 Bradyrhizobium sp. | reverse complement strand
ACGGTGCAGGCGCCGCACTGCGCGATGCCGCAGCCGAACTTGGTGCCGGTCATCCCGAGGACGTCACGCAGGACCCACAGCAGCGGCATGTCAGGTGGCGCGTCGAACGATTTCGTTTCGCCGTTGATGGTGAGATTAGTTGCCATATGCATCCCCTTGCTTGCTCGATCGCTTGCGGCGATCTAGTCAGCGAATTCGCGCGCACAATAATCATATCGATGCGAAACGATGAAGCGTCGACATGTCCGGCAATGCATTTTTGCGCAGTGAGCGCGTCACGCCATGACGTTCACGAATTTGTGCGGCGATCACTGCAGTGATTTTGGGCTAATTGATATGATAAGCGTCATTTTCTGACGTTTTTGCTCACAAGCGCCGTTGATCGCCGCAGATGATCGTGCGAATGCGCAAAATCATGCGATGACGAAAGTCGTGCGATTATGGAAGTCGATCGACGGCGCGGACTTCTGACGCGACCAATTGCAGCGGCTCATTGTTGTGCCCTCTCCCCTTGTGGGAGAGGGCAGCGACGCCGGTAGACGCAGGCTCACTCGGGTGAGGGGTCTGTCTCCGCGTACGGGCGCCGGCTTGGATCAACCGGCAAAGGGAAGCCTGATCGTGAACGAGGCGCCGCCGTGCTCCCGATTACTCGCTGATATGAACCCGTTGTGCGCTTCGATGATGGTGCGCGCAATGGACAGGCCCATGCCCATGCCTTCGGCTTTGCTGGTGTAAAACGGCTCGAAAATTTCCTTTAGTTTGTCTTCGGGAATGCCGGGCCCGCGATCCGACACGGATAACTCCGCAAACTTCTCGACGCGCGAAGTCCGGATGCTGATGGTGCGATGTTCAGGCGGCGTATCCTTCATCGCCTCGATGCCGTTCATTACAAGGTTCAGAACAACCTGTTGAAGTTGAATGCTGTCGCCGACGATCGGAAGCGCATTCTGCGTAGTCAGGCTGGTCAATTCGATCTTTCGTGCGATGGCCAGTGCGGAAAGAAAATCTACGGTATCCCGCACAACATCGTTGAGGTCCAATTCTATCGGGTCGAAGGGAGCCTTTTTCATCAGGCTTCGTAACCTTCGAATGACCTCGCTGGCGCGCTGATCATCCCGCAGAATATCGCCCAGGATTTCGTCTAGTTCGGCAAGGTCCGGATTGGGGGATTTAAGTATCGCCTGTGCCGTTTCGGTATTCGTCAGAATGGACCCTAGCGGCTGATTTATTTCATGGGCAATCGACGCGGTAAGTTCGCCAGCGGTTGAGAAGCGGTTGACGTGGGCGAGTTCTCTCATTCGCTGCCGCGCTTGTACTTCCGCCAACCGACGCTGACGATGTGCATTGAGCAGGGCCAAGATTAACCCAGCTTGCGCGAGAAGAACGGCAGCGATCAGCAGGATTTGTGAGGAATAACGCTGCCATGCAGTCTGCTCCCGAAACAGGATTTCGCTCCCCGGCGGCACGCGGCTCTCGCTGATGTTCCAGCGCTGAAGTAGTCGCCAATCGTATTTCGGCGCTGAAAATCCGATTGGATCAGTGCCGCTTGTCTTCTCGCCTCCCAACATGCGCACGGCAACAGCAGCCATCGGTTGGGCGCCCTCAGCCGGCGAAAACATCGGACCGCCTACGACCTGGCCGACAAAATAAGACTGATCGAACGAAAAAATGGGAGCATTGGCGACTTCATAGATGCGCCTCAATGGCTCCTTGTCTCCATAGACGGCACCTGCACCGTCCACCGCTAGCTGCTGATAAAAAAGTGCAGTGTGCGGTGGCAAAGTCGCAACTGCTTTCAGTATATCCGCTAACGGCTGCTCGCCGTAAAAGATTAATTCAACGTTGTTTTTCTTCAGCAGTGGACCGACTATCCGTTGGCTCTCGCCAGCCCAAAAGCGCTCACTGGGCGAGCTTCCGAGGATGATCGCGATGGCTTTTGTCTCCGGCAACAGCCGCAGAATGTTTTCAAAAGCCGCGACTTGATCGAATCGCACCCCGGCCAAGGCGTCCCGCTCCGACAACATGGATGGCTCAACCCGCCGCACCTCGACTGCCGCAAGCAGCATCGGCGTTGTCGGATAGAGGTCTGGCCTGTGCTGCTGGACGAAGCGGGCGGCGGGTGCACCTAGGGCGACAATCAAATCCGGCGGCCGTTGAGCATAGAGCGCCTTAAGATACTCAACAAATTTCGCATCGGCGGCGTCGTCCCCGTCCAGCGCCGTGACGAGCGAGTGTTCCTGAATGTTCAGCGGCCAAGGCGATTGTTTGTTGAGTTCTCTCTGAATTTCCCTGCTCCATGCGGCTCCCTGCTCAAAATTCGGGCCGAATGTATGAAGCAGCAAAATCTTTTTCGGTTGGCCGGCAATCTGGCCAGACAGGGTTTGGGCGGTTGTGCCCCCCATCGAGACGACAAGCACGACAACGGCAGCGACCCACACGCAAACGCGCCGCTTTAGCGAGGTCATCGCGATGGTCGCCTCACCAGTACATCGTCGCATTGGCTAGCACGTTAAGGGCACTCCCGGTCTGCGGCGTATAGACCACCGGCGTGGGGTTATTGGTGTACCCGAGCCCGATGCCTACGCGGATGCCGGGCGCAACGGGTGCATAATAGGCTGCGGTGATCGAAAAATTGTCGGTATGCGCGAGCTGGCCGCCTCGCACGGCGGCATCGACGAGATATTGGCTGAAGACATTGCGGGAGACAACCAAGGATACCATATCGCCTGGCCGGGACGGCAGCAGACCTATGCCATAGAGGCGTGCCTCATAGTATTCGCTCACGCGATTGAATTCCGGCGGAGCATACATCGCGGTGAGACCAGCGTACCACCCCCTTGCCGCCTGACCTTCGATTGGAACAAGTTGGACAAATTGTCGATCCGCCAGAAGATAGGCTGCGTAATTCCCGGCATTCCGACCGCCGAATTCGAAATCGACATACTTGCTGGTGTTGATGATGGCTGCGGCACGCACCCAGGTCGCAAGCTGGCCGGGAGCGGCCTCCTTGCGATAGCCAACCTCGTTGATCGCGAGAAATCCACTGTTCGGCGTCGACCAGTCCAGGCCGGTCGGGTTAGCGGTCTTCTCGGCGAAGGGACCATCCGGGCTGCTCGCCACCTGCACACCGAACTTGTCATATAGCCCCTCCGGGCCGTTGACCTTGATGTTGATCGCCGGTTTCGCCCAGGCCCAGGCGCTTAGACCCGCCGCGACCGGAATCTGTCCGCTCGGTCCAAAGATGCTGGACGACAAATTGCCTGCCAGAAATGGTCCCCAATACTCAACGACATTGGCCAAATATCCAACCTTCAATTCCACCTGCCGGTTCAGGAAGGTCTGATAATAGCTGAGTGTCGCAAGGCTAAATGCGTTCGGCCCGGCCGGTGCCCAGGTGTCGTAATTGTAGATGCCGCCAACCGCGATCTGACCGTCGGAAATCCCGTATCTGCTGAGGTCGTAAGTCATCTGCATCACGTTATTCGTGAAGAAGGTTGGCTTCTGACCATTATAGACCTGCTGGCCAAACGTGCTCCGTTCGGCGGGCAGCATGTTGTCGTAAAAGTTGTTGTTGGTGTAGCCGACGTAGCCGATCCCGAGTGCCGCGAGACTTGATCGGATGCCGGCGAAATCTGCATCGACGGTGTCCTGCGGGCCAGGCAGCGCCACGATGAGCCCCTTGATCCGAAGCGACTGGAAGTCAATCTTTGGCGCGACTGGCGCGGGGCCGAATGCGGTGTCTTCTGTCAGCTCCGCAGCATGACAAGTCGCTTGCAGAAGGAAGCCAGCACAAATTGATAATGCGAACGCCTTCAACATGCAGTCCCAATCGCAACGCGAGGTGCACTATCAGGCTGGCACGGCTAGCAGACCTCATCAAGTGGTAGAGATGGTGAGCTTTTGCGACCGCAAATGCGCTTGCTTCTACGGGGGCACATGTCTTTGACATGCGAAATCGTGCTCCGTCATACCCTCGGGAGGGCTACTGGAACATGCCCCACACAATTTGGTGCCAACCCGCAACGCAACCCGAAAAACGCCCGGGGAATATCTTCAATCTATGGGGTCGCGCGGTCCGCCCACAGTTCTATGCCCGTCAAAGGACCCCGGAGACAATCATTGAGATCGCGCAGGGGACGCGCGTGGTGCGCGTCTGGGCTCTTCGACGCATTCGGGTATTGTCCGCGCGGGGACGCATCAGCGCGCGTCCCTGCGTATGTGGGAGCTTCTCGCGTCCCGGCGGGAATAGGATACACCTCAGTATACATGAAAAACCCCACCACGGCGTTCGGCAACAGGCGCCGTTTTGGATCAACCGGCAAAGGGAAGCCTGATCGTAAACGAGGCACCGCCGTGCTCCCGATTACTCGCTGATATGAACCCGTTGTGCGCTTCGACAATGGTGCGCGCAATGGACAGGCCCATGCCCATGCCTTCCGCCTTGCTGGTGTAAAACGGCTCGAAAACCTGTTTCAATTTGTCCTCTGGAATGCCGGGTCCGCGATCTGACACGGATAGCTCGGCAAATTGATCGATGCGCGCAGTCCGGATGCTGATAGTGCGGCTTTCGTGAGATGTGTCCTTCATAGCCTCGACCCCGTTCAGCACCAGGTTCAAAATGACTTGTTGAAGCTGGATGCGGTCGCCGAGGATCAGTAGCGCATCCGCCGTGATCACGGTGACCATTTCGAATCTTCGGCTGACGGTTAGCGCCGAAAGAAATCTGATCGTCTCTTGCACAACCTCATTGAGGTCCAATCGCTTCGATTCGAACGGCGCCTTTTTTAGCAGGCTGCGCATCCTGCGAATGACCTCGCTGGCACGCCGGTCATCCTGTAAAATATCGTTTACAATTTCCCTGAGTTCAACAACATCGGAAAGCGCAGCGATATCGGGACGCTGCGATTGCAGGATCGCGGCTGCGGTTTCGGCGTTCGTCAGAATAGACCCAAGCGGCTGGTTGATCTCGTGAGCAATCGAGGCGGTCAGTTCGCCAGCGGTCGCGAAGCGATTAACGTGGGCCAGTTCAGTCATGCGTTGTCGCGACTGTACTTCGGCGAACTGACGACGACGATGTTCACGTAGCAGGATCGCAATAAGCCCAGCTTGTATGAGAAGAACCGCGACGACGGATGCGATCAGCCATAAATACCGTTCCCACACCGATGGCTCTCGGAAGTAGACCGTGCTGCCGGGCGGCAGGTGGCTGTCGCTGATCCCAAACCGCTGCATTTGCCGCCAGTCGAACCTTGGCAGCTCGAATTGGCTGGGTGCGACCTTTACGTCGCCAGCTTTTTCACCGTTTAGTATACGGATTGCCGCCGCGGCTGCGATGGCCATGCCCTTCTCGATCGAATGCATGGAGCCGCCGACAATCGATCCATCAAAAAATCCGTCAAGATAGGAAAAGATGGGAGCATTGGCGGCAGCCGAGAGCCTGTGCAATGCGGCAGTGCCCTCATGGGTAACACCCGCCGCATCAACGCTCATTAGATGCCAGAAGATGGCGCTGTGAGGTGGAAGATGTGCCGCGTCTTTCAGGACGTCTTCAAATGACAGCTTGTTATACCATCGTAGTTCAACCCGCCCGCTGAACGGTGCGAGTTCTCGCTCCAACACCCCTTGCCAAAATGTTTCATTGGGTGACGCCCCGTTTACCACCGCGATCACTTTTGTATCGGGCAACGTTTTCAAGATCGTGTCGATGGCGGCGGGAAAGTTATGAGCCGCAGCGGCCACGGTGTCATACTCGGTCAGCTTGTCGTATTGGACCCGTCGCGCCTCGACGGAAGTAAACATCATTGGTGTCTTGGGGAAAAGCTGAGCGCGATACCGCTGCACAAACTCGGCAGCTGGCGCACCGAGGGCGACAATGAGGTCGGGAGGGTTGGCCCCGTACAATGCTTGGAGGTAACCGATAAAGGGTGCGAGCGCCTTGTCGTCATCCACCCGGGCGCTTAACAGCGAGTGGTCCTGAAAGTCGATTGGGACTTTTGATTGCTTGATCATTTGAGGGCGAAGAAACTCAGCGAAATCGGTCCACGGTTTGAAGCGGAGGCCGAATGATTGCAGCATCAAAACGCGCTTGGGCTCAGGACCAGCCGCCCGACCTGGCCCCAGTGTTGCCAGCAACAATGCGACGACCAGCGGAGCGGCGAAGGTCCGCCTGCAAAAGGATCGCGAGGATAGTGAGAACAGCCAAAACCGCATTGCCATCCTAGTCCCCCGGTCCCGGAGCCTAATGGCACGGCCGAATGTTTAACAGGGGGCAAAAACGGCGCGAATGACCCTGAGCGGACGTAGCGGTCCGCTCGGCCCCCAGTGATGAGTTCTGAGGCCGCCAAATTGGGAGCTGCCTACCTTCAGCCGCCATAGCTCGGACATACAATGGGCAACGGTGCTGCCCCCGGCTTGCGCTTGGGACGGCCATAGCAGTACCAGCTAACGCAATTCTGCACCCGGCCGCTGGCCATGTCGCACTTGTTGCACCTATCGACGCAATCGTCGTAGGTCACCCCCGGTCGGATTTGCTCCATCAGCGTTGGCTCTTTGGTCTTTTGCGCCAAGGCTGGGCCGGTCACTAAGGCGAGAAGCAGCAATCCAATTGCGCAACGCATTGCCTGTGTCTTCCCCTGTATCCGCGGAGCATCCTCCGCGCGCGGCCTGCTTCCTTGATGTGGATCAAGCCGGACCCAATGAGGGGCAGCCTCTTTCTCGTTTCCGCCCGCAAGTGCTTCCGCTCTTAGGGCTGAAAACGTCCATTCACGCGACGCGGTCGCGCGGTCTCTGCGATAGGCCGCGTCGCCCAGAGTACCTGCAGACCGATGACGCAGGGTCGGCATCATCGGACAGTCACCGCCAGCCCTTGCGCGCACACAGGGCCAAGCCGCCCTATCGCGCGTCGCTACGGGTTAGTAGGCGCAAATATAGTTCCCGTACGCATCGTAGCAACTGCGGCGGTACGCAGCAGCGCCAACGGCAGCCGCGCCGACCGCTGCCGCTCCCACACCGTAGCCCCGATAGCCGTAGCCGCGATAGCCGCCACGATAGCCGTAGCCACGGTAGCCTGCGCCGCGCACTGCGACAGCGCCGCCGCCCCGCGGTCCTCGAACTGCGACCGCACCGCCGCGGTAACCGCCGCCACCCCGATAGGCACCTCCGCCGCGCCGAGCCTCGGCATCATCGGGGATCAAGCAGGCGATGAGCAAAACGAAAGCGGCAAGAGGAGCGAGCATATAGCGGAGCATGATGGAACCCTTCCATGAATTCATTGAGCCCCGCTCGCGAGATTGCGGCTCACTCCGCGCGTGAGGTTGATGTAGATCAATCGAACCCGCGCATTGCGACGCCTACGCTATGTTCAGCCGCACCTGAGGCGGCTTCCGTCACTTTCGGTGACGCAAGTGCGAAAAGGGAGGTCCGCCATGCATTCGAGAAAGCTTCTTTCGATCAAGTCCGCGACTGTTGCCGGGATTGCTGCCAGCGCCCTGTTCGGGCTTGCAGGTCTCGCCCTCACTCCAGCCCCAGCAAATGCGGTCGTGTACTGCCAGTACACTGCTTACCCGGCGGGTTGCGTTGCCCGGGCAGGCGTCGTGCTCAGGCCGCGCCCGGTGGCGCGCGCCGCAGTCCGTCATAACGCCGGTGGCAATGCGAATGGTGGCGTCAATCGCGTCGGAGCCCGGCGGTAAAGGCCGGTTTCGCGAGCCAGGAAGAAGCCGTCATCGTTTCGTCCCGGTGGCGGCTTTTCTTTCTCTGGCGGGGATAGGCCACCGGTACCGCCGGGGCGGCATTACGGCATGAAACACACTTGGTACGTCACTTTTGAGGTGCCGCCGGACGGCACACTGTCAAGACGGCGACATCCGCGCCTAACCAACACGTTTGAAAGCGAAGCAGCAGCCAAGGATTTTGCGCGAACCAAATTTAACGACGGGCTGGTCGTCACTGCAGGGACTATCATCCCTCACTTTCCGAGAGTGTCGATCCCATCGACCGAAATCCCAACGTGGCTTGAAGCACCGAACCAAGTTGATCCAGATCAATAAGGAGGCCACCGACGCTGGTGACATGCTCTGACGGGGCAGCAACCGGGAGCCTGAACATGAATGAACGTTCGGAGCCGAAACAGGTCTGTCGTCGCAACGCACTCACCTTCCTTGGATACGCAGGGGTGTTTGGGCTTGTGGCTTCGTCCTCAATTTTTGCGGCCTCAGAGGCTGTCGCTCAAACCACCGCGCCAGCCGCCGCGCCTACCACGCCGCCAGCGGAAGCGCCGAAGTCAGGCACAGAACGCCGCCAGGAGCGGCGCAGCGGGCGAACAGAGCGGCGGCAGGAGCGCCGCGCCGGCCGCACGGAGCGGCGGCAAGCACGGCGTACAGGACGCGACGAGCGACGGGACGCCCGCGACGGCACTCCGGCCGCTGCGACGACCACCGAGCAAAAGAAGTAATCCGTTCATTTGGCAAGCACAGCTACCGGGCCGCCTCCGCGTAGGCCCGGTAGGCCGTACGGCGCGCGACCAGCGCCGTAACGGGCTATCGAAATCGGCTTCTCTCGTAATGGCAGAAGAGGAGGCGATGGAGATTTCGGAATAATAGCAGTCTACGCCTGTTTTGCCCGACGGCGCAATCGCTTTACGAGCCGCCTGAGCCCGCGGATTCATTGGCACTTAAGCCATTGATTCCGCTCGCCCCGGCTACTGTGCATGGGGTTGTTTTCGACGTTTTTGATTCAGGGACACCCGAGCGCGGTTGCGGCAGGCGCGTCGCGACCACCGTCAGCTCTGCCGAAAGCCCATCCGGAAGGCGCCCCAGTGCTTGCCGCGGATCATGATCGGCGAGGACAGGTCCTTCATCAGCACGAACTGCCCGCCGCCCATGTCGCGGCGATAGGTCTGCAGCAGGAACGGGCGCTGGTTGCGCGCCGAGGCGAGGCCGGTACGGTCGTTGAAGATGCGGCGGTAGCGGCTGTGGGCGGTGTCCCACACGAGGTCGCCGCGCTGCGCGTTGCAGTACTGCTTGTTGTGCGTGGCCACGTAGCCGTTGCGGTCGACCGAGATGCAG
>JBJMTO010000003.1:0-24786 GCA_045811665.1 Bradyrhizobium sp. | reverse complement strand
CCGAAGGCGCAAGAGTTCACACCTGTGACGTCGACAAAACGGCGCTGGCTGCTCTCGCGGCTAGCGATGGCGCGATCACCTCGACCGCGTGCGACGTCTCCGACCGCTCGGCTGTCAAAGACCTGTTCGCCGAGGCGCTCGCGAAACTTGGTGGACTTGACGTCCTCGTCAACAATGCCGGGATCGCCGGGCCGACCTCCAAGATTGAGGAGATGAATCCGGAAGACTGGGACCGCTGTCTACAAATATGTCTGACCGGTCAGTTTAACTGCACAAGGCTTGCGGTGCCGCACTTGCGCAGCAGCAACAACGCCTCGATCGTCAACATATCCTCGGCCGCAGGCCGGCTGGGCTTTGCGATGCGGACGCCTTATGCGGCGGCCAAATGGGGCGTGATAGGACTGACAAAATCGCTGTCGATCGAACTCGGGCCGGACAATATTCGCGTCAATGCGATCCTCCCGGGCCTTGTCGCCGGCGACCGGCAGCGCCGGGTCCTGGAAGCCAAAGCGCAGCAGCGCGGCGTCTCCTATGCCGAGATGGAGCGCACCGCGTTTTCATATACCTCGATCAAGGATTACGTAACTCCCGAACAGATCGCCGACCAGATCCTGTTCATGTGCAGCACGCGCGGGAGGACGATTTCCGGACAGGCGATCTCGATCTGCGGCGACACCCAGATGCTCGGCTAGCTCACGCGCGGGGTGTAGAAGCGCCAGATGATTCCATGGCTGCAAATCGATTCGGCCCGCGTGCCGGGCTCCGATGTAGAGCTTCGTTTGATGCGACGAGGCGACGATTTCTCGATGATGTTAGGCGCGAACGAGTTGATGAACAGCCGCCTCAGCGGCTCCGAAGAGGCGCTTGCCACCCTGACATGCAGAAGGATCCAGTCGGTCCAACGGCCACATCTGTTGATCGGCGGACTAGGCATGGGCTTCACGTTGCGCGCTGCCCTTGCCGTACTGCGACCTGAGGCGCGGATTGTCGTCGCCGAACTGGTGCCGGAGGTGATCGCGTGGGCCAGAGGTCCGATGTCGCAGCTTTTTGGCGAGAGCCTTGCCGATCCGCGCGCCAGCATTCGCCAAGCCGACGCCGTTGACGTGATTCAGACGCACGCGTCCAGCTTCGATGCGATCCTCCTCGACGTCGACAACGGCCCCGAGGGCCTGATCCGCAAAGCCAACGATGCGCTGTACGACTCCAATGGATTGAGAGCCATCCATCGGGCGCTGCGACCTCGTGGTGTGCTGGCGGTTTGGTCGTCAGGCCCGAATGCCGCATTTTCCAGACGGCTTGCGGATGCCGGATTCGAAGTCGACGAGGTCAATGTCCGCGCCACCGCAAAGCGCAAGGGCGCACGTCATGTCATTTGGTTCGGGACAAGGTCCTGAGGCGGATAGTCGCGAGCTGCGCTCGAACAGCGCACCTGGCCGCATGTGCCCCGTAGAACTACCTAAACGATTAGCGAAGTCTTAGACAGAATAAACGAGGTTCGGCTTCAGGCTCGCCAGCACGAGCGGCGTTACAGTACGAGGCCCCCAAGCAATGCTCGCTAGATATTCGATCAGCCTCAAGCTCTTCGCGATCGTTTCGTTCCTGTTCGTGGTGATTGCCATTATCGGTGGCTTTTCCTTCCTGCAGATGCGCGCGATCAACGCCGCAGCGCAGGCGATCCAGGCGGAATGGCTGCCGAGCGTCCGATGGGTGGGCGAGATGCGGGTGCAGTCCGCCCGGTATCGCGCGGTGCTGCGCGACCACCTGATCGTCGCCGATGCGGAACGCCCGGACGTGGACAAGAACCTCGCAGCTCGCAAGGCCGATTTCGAGAAAGCCGAGAAGGCCTACCAGCCGCTGATCTCGTCCGCGGCGGAGCGCGAACTCGCCGATCAACTCGCAAGTCAATGGCAAGCCTTTGCCAGCGCCTCGCTCGAAGTGCAATCGCTCGCAACCAAGGGCGATCTGCCGACGGCGAAAAGCATCAACGCCAGCAAGGTGGTGCCGGTGGGCCGGGCGATGGACGCGACGCTCTCGAAACTGGTTGAGCTCAATGACAAAGGCGCCGAAGCGGCTGGACAGCGGGCCGACGCTGCTTACGGGCGCGCGGTCAGCTTGATGTCGGCCATTCTCGTCGGCGCTGTCCTGCTCGGGCTGGGTGGGGCTATGTATGTGACCCGCGATATCCGGCAGGGCATCGGTTCGATCCTCAACCCGATGAAGCAGTTGAGCGGCGGCGATTTGTCGGTCGAGATTCCCCACCGGAGCGAAGCAACCGAAATTGGCCGGATCGCCGGCGCGCTTCAAGTTTTCAAGGAGGCGCTCGTCGCCAAGAAGGCATCGGACGATGCGGCCAACGCCGATGGGGCGATCAAGGCCGCACACGCTCAACGCATCAGCGCGGCCACCGTCCATTTCGAGACCATGGTCAGTCAACTGGTCAGGTCGCTAGGATCGGCTTCAAGCGAGCTTGAGACCTCGGCAACGACCATGACCAAGACATCGGACGTGACCATGTCGCTTTCCGACTCTGCGGCATCGGCTTCCCGTACCGTGACCGAGAACATCCAGGCGGTCGCGGCTGCCACCGAAGAAATCACCTCGTCGGTCCACGAGATCGGCCGGCAGGTCCACGAATCCACCAGGATCGCGAGCACCGCCGTGACTCAGGCGCAAAAAACCGATCAGAGCATCGGCAAGCTTTCGCGCGCCGCCGATCGCATTTACGACGTGGTCAAGCTGATCACCGAAGTGGCGGAACAGACCAACTTGCTCGCGCTCAACGCGACCATCGAGGCCGCGCGTGCCGGCGAGGCGGGACGGGGATTTGCCGTCGTCGCCTCCGAGGTCAAGGCGTTGGCGACGCAAACCGCAAAGGCGACGGGAGAAATCAGCGCGCAGATCGGCGACATGCAGTTGGCCACCGCGGAAACTGTCGCCGAGATAAGAGAAATTACCTCGACCATCACCCTGATCTCCGAGGTGTCTTCAGCAATCGCCGCCGCCGTCGAAGAGCAGGGGGCTGCGACCCAGGAAATCGCGCGCAACGTGCAGCGTTCAGCCGAGCTCTCGACGCAGGTGGCTTCCGAAGTGACCGAGGTCAGCCGTGGATCGAGCGAGACCAGCCTGGTGTCGAGCCAGGTTCTGACCGCCGCACACTCGCTGGCGACCGAAAGCGACCGCTTGAAGGACGAGGTGGAGAAATTTCTGGGTACCGTGCGGGCGGCGTGATTCACCAATAAAACGCGCGGTGGATGGCTCCACCGCGCTGCCGTCTTGATGCTGGGGCAGGCGCGACTATCCCGCCCGCCTCGGTTTAGCCGAGCGTCGGCTCAGTTATAGATTTCGAACAGGCCGGCGCCACCTTGCCCGCCGCCGATGCACATGGTCACCACGCCCCATTTAGCCTTGCGGCGCTTGCCTTCCTGCAGGATGTGGCCGGTGAGGCGGGCGCCCGTCATCCCAAACGGATGGCCGATCGCGATCGAGCCGCCATTGACGTTGTACTTGGCCGGATCGATGCCGAGCTGGTCACGGGAATACAGGCACTGGCTGGCAAAGGCCTCGTTGAGTTCCCAGAGATCGATGTCGTCGACCTTCAACCCGTGTCGCTTCAGCAGCTTCGGCACCGCGAATACGGGGCCGATCCCCATCTCATCCGGCTCGCACCCCGCCGCCGCCCAGGCGACAAAGCGACCGAGAGGATTGAGGCCGCGCTTTTCCGCGTCCTTGGCTTCCATCAATACGACAGCAGCTGCGCCGTCGGAAAGCTGGCTGGCGTTGCCGGCGGTGATGTATTTGCCCGGACCCTTCACCGGCTCCAGCTTGGCGAGGCCTTCCATCGTCGTGTCCGGCCGGTTGCACTCGTCGCGATCGACGACATAATCGACAATGCTTTCCGCCTTGGTTGCCTTGTCGACAACCTTCATCTTGGTCTTCATCGGGACGATCTCGTCCTTGAACTTATTGGCCTGCTGAGCTGCGGCCATCCGTCGCTGCGATTCCAGAGAGTATTCATCCTGGTACTCGCGGCTGAGCTTGTAACGCTCGGCGACGATATCGGCGGTGTCGATCATCGCCATGAAAATAGCCGGAGCGGTCTTGAGCAGATCCGGGTCGATCGATTCCTTTGGCGCGCCTCCGCCCGGGATCGAGATGCTTTCCACCCCGCCGGCCACGATGCAATCGGCGCCATCCGAGCGAATGCTGTTTGCGGCCATCGCGATGGTCTGCAGTCCAGACGAGCAGAACCGGTTCACCGAGACGCCCGCGGTCGATTTCGGCATGCCGGCCAGCAGCGCGGCCTGACGGCCGATGTTGGGTGAAAGATGCGCGCAGTTGCCGAGGTAACAATCCTCGACGTATTCCTTGTCCACCTTGGCGCGCTCGACGGCGTGCTTGATGGCGTGGGCGGCCATGGACATCGGCGGGGTGATGTTGAATCCGCCGCGACCGGATTTCGCCAGTCCGGTGCGGGCATAGGAAACGATGACGGCTTCACGCATTTTTTTATCTCCCTTTGAACTGGCCGATTATGCCTCGCGAAAGGCTGTATTCGTACATAAATTCCGCCGGAGCAATGAAAATACCTCCGGTGCTCACTTCCACCGGCCGAATTGCGATCCTGGTACCTCGTCCAACATTTGGCGGGGCAGCAATTCAACCGACAGCGGGCTCACACGATCCGGGAATTCTTGTCTCCCCAGTAACGATCGCGCAACAGGCGCTTGTAGAGCTTTCCGGTCGGCAACCGGGGTAGTTCCTCCTCGAAATCGATCGAGCGCGGTACTTTGTGGCGCGACAGCGACTGGCTGCAGAACGACAACAGTTCCTCCACCAGGTCCGGCCCCGGTGGGATGCCCGGCATCGGCTGCACCACCGCTTTCACCTCCTCGCCGAGATCGGCGTTGGGTACGCCGAACACCGCGGCGTCAGCGATCTTGGGGTGGGTGATCAGAAGGTTCTCGCATTCCTGCGGGTAGATGTTGACGCCGCCGGAGATGATCATGAACGTCGCGCGATCCGTCAGATACAGATAGCCGTCCCCATCGACATAACCGACGTCACCCACGGTGCTCATGCTGCCGTCCGGCGAGCGGGCCTCCTTGGTTTTGTTCGGGTCGTTGAAATACTCGAACGGCGTGGCGGTCTTGAACCAGACCGTGCCCGGCGTGCCGGGAGGGCATGGCTTCATGCTGTCATCCAGGATGTGCAGGTCTCCGAGCAGCACCTTGCCGACCGTGCCGCGGTGCGCCAACCACTGCTCGCTGTCGCAGGCGGTGAAGCCCAGCCCTTCGGTCGCGCCATAATATTCGTGGATGATCGGTCCCCACCATCTGATCATCTCGTCCTTTACAGCCGCCGGGCAGGGCGCCGCGGCGTGGATGGCGATCTCCAGCGAGGAGAGGTCGTAACGGCTTCGTATTTCCTCGGGTAGCTTCAGCATGCGCGAGAACATGGTCGGAACCAGTTGAGTGTGGGTCACGCCCCATTTCTCGACCAACTCCAGGTAATGCTGCGGATCGAAGTGCTCCATGACGATTGCGGTGCCGCCGGCGCGAATCGTGAGATTGACGGCGGCCTGCGGCGCCGAATGATAAAGCGGCGCGGGCGACAGATAGATCATGCCCTCACGATATTGCCAAAGCTTCTGCAGAAAATCGAAGATCGGGAGTTGCTGGGTTGGTGGTTGTTCCGGCAGTGGTCGCAAGATCCCCTTCGGCCGCCCGGTGGTGCCCGAGGAGTAAAGCATCGCCGTTCCGACGCATTCGTCCGAGACCGGTGTCTTCGGCAGACCGCGCGTCGCCTCGTGCAGGCCGACGATGCGATCGCTCTCGCCTTCACCATCGGCGACGATGCAAAGCTCAAGATTTGGACACTCCTTGATCGCCTCGCGCGCCACGTCGAGCTTCGCCGAGGAGGTGATGAGTACGCGCGACTGGCTGTTGTTGACGATGTAGGCGAGTTCGCTCGGCGTAAGGTATGAATTCACGCAGGTGAAATAAAGCCCCGACCGCTCGCCGGCGCCGCATGCTTCCAGGTAGCGGCTGTTGTTCTCCATGAAGATGGAATAGTGGTCCAGCCGCCTCAGCCCCAGTTTGCGAAGCAGGTGCGCCAGGCGATTGCTGCGCGCTTCGAGCTCGGCATAGGTCACCGCCTCTCCCGAGGCCGCCATGATGAAGGCTGGCTGAAGCGGACGGAGGCGGGCATGCGTGCCGGTGTACATCGTGTCCCTGCTGTTTTATGCGGCGAGAAGAAGAATTTCGCGCACCTGCGCCGGGCTCTCGATCTTGCGCGGGTTCCGCGGAATCCATGGCGTTGCCATCGCCTGTTCTGCGATACGCTCGAAATGCTCGGGACCGACCCGGACGTCCGGCAGGCTGCGAGGCATGCCGAGCGCGCGGATGAAACCGTCCAGCACCTCAGCGGCGTCCTTGCCGGGCTGTCCCATCGCCGTAGACACCAGCGCCTGCCGCTCGGCGTTCTCCGGTTTATTCCAGCGCATCACCGCAGGCAGCATCACGCAGGAGGTATAGCCGTGCGGAACGCCGTATGCGGCGCCGAGCACGTAGCCGATGCCATGGCTCGCGCCCATCGGCACGCCCGCAGACAACGGGCCCATCGAAAGCCACGTACCGATCTGACAGTCCATCCGGGCATCGAGATCTCGAGGGTTTTCCTTCACGCGCGGCAGCGCCTGCGCCAGCATCGATAAACCCTTCAGCGCCTGGGCATCGGCATAAGGATGCGCCTCTCGGGAGCAAAGACCTTCGACGCAATGATCCACCGCGCGGATGCCGGTCGAAAGCCACAGCCATTCCGGCGTGTGAACGGTTATGGCGGGATCGAGAATGGCAGCTCTTGGAACGGCCAGCTCGTGACGAAGCATTTCCTTGACCTTGGTGCGGCCGTTGGTGACGCCGGCTATGGCGCTGAACTCTCCGCCGGCGATCGTGGTGGGTACGCTGATCTGACGTACTCTCGGCGGGTTCATTGCGGGCGCTACGCCCTTCACCGCCCGGATCCTGTCGATGTCTTCGACGGTGCGAACGTCATTGGCCAGGCAAAGTTGTACCGCCTTGGCGCCGTCGGTGATCGAACCACCGCCTACGGTGACGATAAGGTCGGCGTCGGCGGCGCGCGCCTGTTCGGCGGCCGCGATCACGCTTTCTCGCGGGGTGTGCGGCTGCATCGCATCGAACACGCCAACAGCACGAGACCCGAGGCTTTGCTGGATATTCTGGATCTCCCGGGTGTTTCGATTGAGTGTGCCGCTGACCATCAGGAATGCTCGGCGGAGGTTCAAGCGATCCATTTGACCGGCAATCGCCTCCGCGGCAGGGCGGCCGAAAACAACCTCGTCCATTGCGGCAAAGACGACACGCCCGGTGTGCACGACGATTTTCCTCCGCGCTTTCTGGCAGTTCTTATGCCCGAGCAATTTAGCGGAGGTATCGAGCCGATGGGAACAACAAAATCAGCGGGGCCAGATGGGATCAAACTGAAAACGAGTTCGTACTCGCTGAAGCCAGCAATGGCATGCCTATGTTGCGCCGCGTGACGCTGCAACTCGCAATGGCATCGGCCAAAAACGCAGAGCTCTGATCCTATTTGTCCCCAACACAGTAAGCAGGGCGTGGTATCAGGCTGGCCTCCCTTCGATACTATTGGATTATTTGAATTGGATGGGGGTTACTGAATAACATTGCTCAGAAACGCACGGAAACCCTTGGAGAAAACTAAGATGAAATCGAGAGTGTTCTCGGCTGCTGTAGCGGCCTGCGGTCTACTGCTCGCCGGCCCGGTGTCGGCGCAGGGCGTCAAGATTGGGATCCTGAACGACCAGTCTGGCGTCTATGCCGATTACGGCGGCAAATGGTCGTTCGAGGCCGCCAAGATGGCAGTCGAGGATTTCGGCGGCTCCGTGCTCGGTCAGAAGATCGAAGTCATCTCGGCGGACCATCAGAACAAGCCAGATCTGGCGACCGCCATCGCGCGGCGTTGGTATGAGGTCGAAGGCGTCGACATGATCACAGAGCTGACGACATCTTCGGTCGCGCTAGCTATTCACGACCTGTCAAAACAGATGAAGAAGATCGACATCGTTGTTGGCGCGGCGACCTCGCGGTTGACCGGCGACGCCTGCCAGCCCTACGGCTTCCACTGGGCCTACGATACGCACGCGCTTGCGGTCGGCACCGGCGGCGCGCTGGTCGAAGCGGGCGGCGACACCTGGTTCTTCATGACCGCTGACTACGCGTTTGGCTACGCCCTGGAAAAGGACACGGGCGATCTGGTCAAGGAAAAAGGCGGCAAAGTCATTGGCTCAGTCCGCATTCCGCTGAATTCCTCGGATTTCTCGTCCTTCCTGCTGCAGGCGCAAAGCTCGAAGGCCAAGATCATCGGGCTCGCCAATGCCGGGCTGGACACCACCAACTCCATCAAGCAGGCGGCTGAATTCGGCATCGTCAAAGGCGGCCAGAAGCTCGCCGGGCTGTTGTTGACATTGGCCGAGGTGCATGGGCTGGGTCTCGAGGCGTCCCAAGGTCTGGTGCTGACGGAGGCATATTACTGGGACCGTGACGACAAGAGCCGCGAACTGGCCGATCGCTTCTTCAAGCGCACCGGCCGCATGCCAAACATGATCCAGGCCGGCACCTATTCGGCGACGCTGCAATATCTGAAGGCAGTCAAGGCCGCCGGCACCAAGGACACCGAAGCCGTCGCCAACAAGCTGAAGGAACTGCCGGTGGACGACCAGTTCGCCAAAGGCAAGGTTCTGCCGAACGGTCGCATGGTGCACGACCTCTATCTGTTCGAGGTCAAGAAGCCCTCGGATTCAAAGAAGGCATGGGACTACTATAAGCAGCTCGCGGTTGTGTCAGGCGACAAGGCATTCCCCACCGCCAAGGAAAGCGGCTGCCCGCTGACCAAGTAGAGGCGAGTTTGAAACTGATCCAGCGTCTTGGTCGAGACGCTGGATCAATCGGCACCAAGGCGATCGCGGTGCCGTTGCCTTCGCTCTCAACCAGAGTGAGCTAGCCGAGCTAGCCTCTACGGACGCTTGCACCGCCATCCACCGGCAGCGTGACGCCGGTGATGAACCCGGCCTCATCGGAAGCCAGGAACAGCGCCGCGTTGGCGACATCCCAGCCCGTGCCCATCTTCTTGCGCAGCGGCACCCTAGCGTCGCGCTCCGCCGCGACCTCCGCCCTGCTCTTGCCGAATTCGCGGGCGCGGGTGTCGACCGCCATCGGCGTATTCATCAGCCCAGGCAGGATCACGTTGGCGCGGATTCCGAACTCGGCGTTCTCATAGGCGAGCTGTTCCGTAAACGCGATCATCGCCGATTTCGTGGCCTTGTAGGCGACGTAGGGATAGCTCGTGATCGCGGCCATCGATGAGATGTTGGTGATTGCTCCGCTCATCTGCCGGCGCATGATCGGGATCACATGCTTCGCAGCGAAGATGCAGCTTTTGAGGTTGATCGCGACGCAGCGTTCCAGCGCCTGCTCGGTAAAGTCGAGCAGTTGGGCATCGCCGCCGGCCAGGCTGACGCCGACGTTGTTGTGCAAAATATCCACTCGGCCCCACCGCGCCTGCGCCTCTTCCACCATCGCCTTGAGTTCGGCGTCGCTGGTGACGTCGGCCTGGAACGCCACCGCCTGACCTTGCCTGGCGCCGATCATCCCGACGGTCATGTCGACCGTCTCCTGCGCTGATTCCAACCGGTGATCCACGCAAAGCACGTGAGCGCCCTCACGCGCGAAGGTGAGGGCGGTGGCGCGGCCGTTGCCCATGCCTTCGCCGGGGCTTTGACCCGCTCCAACGACGATGGCGACTCGGTCTTTCAGACGCATGTCGGTCGACTCCATCAAGAGGGGTGCCGATTCGATCCTCGGCTACGCTGCTCGATTGTTGCTAGGCATGGACAAGACGCCAGCCGATTGCGCCGACCGTGCCAAGCCAGAGAACGGCCGTGGCCGCCGCCTGAATGCCGAAACCCGTGCCGCGCTTGTTGGCCGCTTGCGAATAGCCGGTCATGTACAGGATGCGGCCGGCGACCCACACAATGCCGATGGCGGCTGCCAGCGGGTCGCTCACATAGATCGCGAACAGCCAGAGCGAAGGAAGGAAGATCGGCATCCATTCCAGGGTATTCATCTGCACCCGAAACACTCGTTCGAAGTCGGCATTGCCGGTAATGGCCGGCGCCTTGATGCCGAACGCGGCACGGGCCTGCGCAACCCGAGTGGAAGTGAAGAAATAGAGCGCGATGGCAAGGCAGGTGACGAGGGCAGTGAGATGAAACATTTGTGGGAGTCCCGTTGGAGCGATAGCGACGTTCTCAATAGCCGGTCATTTCCAGATATCCTACCCCGTTGTGGCTTCCTCCAAAGCCGATTGGCCCCTCCCAATACGGAAAGCTCGTCCCCATCCAGCTCTTCGCGTTCAGCGGGACGCATTCGATGTTCAGCGCCAGCGCTGCAATCGTGATTACCCAGCTAGTCGGAAGTTTGCGTCGGCCGATTTCAGTGAGAGTCCTCGGCGTCATTGTGATATCCGCCGAGGCAATCTGCCGGGTTTTGCCATCGGGCGAAATCCAGTTGCCGGAGGCGTAGTTCTTCCCGTCGTTCTGGCGCAGCCGGTACAGCATCAGCTTTTCGCCCGAACCCAGATGCAGCGATAACCAATCCCACCCGCTTTGATTGGGTGCGAGCGGCTGGCTGCTCCATTCGCGGTCCATCCAGGCCTGGCCACTCACCTCAACGGATTTGTCGCCGATGGTGATGCGGCCGCTCGCCTTGTAGAAGGGCTGGCTGTAATAATAAGAAGCCTGTTCGCGTTCCGATTTCCGGCTGTAGCCGGCATCGCCTTGCAACACCAGGGGGCGGTCGGCATCCAGCCGCAGCGCATACTCGAAATCGGCGCCGGAGGCACTGAGTTCGAGCGGTGCGATGATCTCATCGCCCATCCCGTCCAGCCCACGCAGTTGCCATGAATCGATCCAGGCTTGGAGCGGCACGGCTTCGACGCCGGCCTGTCCGATCCCGCCGCGCGAAAATTTTTCGCTGACGCGGTGGGTGTCGGCTCGGGTGACCGCCGCGTGACCCATCCATCGCTGTTGACTGGCCCAGCCTTCCGCCTGATCACCCGGTTGGGCGGCCTGTCGGAACAAGGTCCATTGCAGGCCCAGTGGTGAGCCTGCCTCGTCCAGCAGGTTGGCCGTCACATACCACCACTCGATCCGATAATCCGGATGCGCACCATGATCCGCTGGGAACGAGAATTTCTTGCCGGGAAGCACCGGCGCATACCCTTCGGCATCCTGGCCAAGCCCGGCGAAGCCTTGAGCGAGCGCCGCCCTGCCACCCAGCGCGAAAAGCGCGGCACCGCCGAGAACAGCGCGGCGGGAAAAAGGGCTGTCATCGCTCATCGGCAAAAATCTTGATCAGGCGCGTGGGCTGCATGCGCGCGAGTTTGAGCATCGGAATGAGGGCGGCGAGCAGCGCGGCAGCCATTGCCACCGCCAGCAACTGCAGCAATTGCATCGGGAAGACATGGAACGGCAATCGCCAGCCGAACGCTCTCACATTCACCACCGCGATCAGACACCACGCCACGACCAAGCCCAGGGGTAAAGCCAGCAGGCTGGTGATCAGCGCGACCGACATGGTCTTGAGGAGTTCGATTGCCGCAAGGCGTCTCCGGGTCAGGCCGATAGCCCATAGCGGGGCAAGCTGCGGCAGCCGCGAATTGCTCAGTGTCAGCAGGCTCGTCAGCAGCGCGACGCCCGCAACCCCAAGGGTGAACGCATTCAACGCCGCGGTGATGGCGAAGGTACGATTGAAAATGCGCTTGGACTCTGTTTTCAGCGCGGCCTGATCCATAAGGTTGCGGCGATCAAGACCGAATGTGCTCTGTAAGGAGGAGATCAAGGCTGGCACCTTGTCCGGGTCGTCGACGCGGAGCGCCATTCGTGTGAGCGGGATTTCCGGGAAACGCCGGGTCAATGCGGCGATGTTGACGGCGATCTGGCCCTTCGGATTGCCGTAGTCGGCGTAAATGGCGGTGATCTCGATCGTCCAGTTTCCGTGTGGGGCGGGTATATTGAGAGTATCCCCGATCGCCAGCTTCAAACGTCGCGCCAGTTGTTCGCTCACGAACCCGCTATCCCCGGCTCGTAGTCTGGTCCACGCCTTAGCACCCGACTGCAGCAGCGGCCACGACTCACGATAGGTGGCGTGATCGGGGATTCCCAGGATTTCGATTGGCGCTCCCTGCATTTGCACGTCGGCCCGGCCGCCCGGCAGGATAGCCTGGACCTCAGGACGTTGGCGCAACCAGGATTTTATCGTCGTGGCCTGCGCGACATCGGATGCATTGATGTAGACATCCGCCGACAACCTTCCGTCCAGCCAATTGAGAAATGTTCGGCTGAAGCTTTCCACCATCGTCCCTACGCCGACGTTGACAGAGAGCGCGAGCAGCAGCGCCATCAACGCCAGCGACAATCCCGAGAGCTGCTGACGGCCATCGGCCCAGAACCAGATCGCGATAATACGACGGGCTCGGCTCTGGCCAAGCGAAAGCAGCCGTTCCAGCACAGCTGGCAGCAGAAGCGCCGCGCCCAGCAGCAATGCCGCGAGTACGGCGAATCCTGAAACCAGTGAATCGCCGTACCACAGAAACAACCCGGCTGCGGTAAGCACGGCCACCGCAACCGCGCTTTGGATGATGAGCCATCGATGCTGCGCCTCTTGCCAGGCGTAGGGCTGCGCTGCCGCCAGCACGGGAAGCCGAATGGCTTTCAAAAGACTGGTTGTAGCAGCAACCAGCGCGCCGGCGATGCTGATGACGATACCGGCGATCCACCATTCGGGTCTCAACGTCAGCTGCCCCGGAATTTGCGCGCCATAGAGTCCGCGCAAGGAAGCGGCGACATCCGGCAGCAGCGATGCGGCGATCAGGTAGCCACACACCAGCCCCACCAAACCGGCAGCCAGCGCGAGTGACACAAGCTCAAGCACCAGCACGATGTTCAGCGTGCGGGCGGACACGCCGCACGCGCGCAGGGTCCGCAACATCGGCAGGCGTTGCTCGAATGCGAGGCCGACGGCGGAATTGACGATGAAAAGCCCAACGACAAAGGAAAGCAGTCCGAACGCCGTCAGATTCAGGTGGAAGCTGTCGGTCAGGCGCTCGAGATCGCTCTCCGTATCCGGCTGGACCAGACGGAGTTGATCGCCCGCGACGCTTTCCAGCGGCGCCCGCTTGCCTTTGGCGTTGCCGACCAACAGCCGCGAGATCTGATCCGGCATCTTCAACAGCTGCTGCGCCACGCCGATGTCCACCACCAGCACGCCCGGCGCCAACTGCTGCTGTAGCCGCAGCGGCGGCAGCGATGCGCCCTCGCTCGAAACCGGTCTCGTACCTTCCGGCAAATCGAGCTCTGAAAGCACCTCAGGCGCGACCAGGGTTTCTCCCGGCGGCGTCAGAAACGATTGCAAGCCCATTTTTCCGATCGCCGACGCGGTTCCGACTTCGGCGGGCAAGGTCAGCGGCTCCACCCCCAATAGCCGGTATGAGCGTCCCTCGATCTGAATCCGGCCCTCGACCACCGGAGACACCGGCCATCCGGCCCGGCGCAAGTCGACGAACAGCTTTTGCGCCAACGGCGTGCCGCCTGGGTTCACCAGCATCGCGGTTCGCGCGCCGCCAAAAGTTGCGGCCGCGCGGTCATAGCTGTCACGGGCTTGCTGGTTGAGCGCCTGAACGCCGCTCCATAATGCCGTCGCCGAGATCAGCCCGATCAGCAGCGTCGCGAGTTGCATCGGATGACGCCGCCAGTGGCTCAACAGCACCGCCAGAATCCACAGCACGCGGCTCATGCCGTCAGCCCCGCATGCAGCGTGACCTGGCGGTCGAGGGTGGCCGCAAGTCGAGCGCTGTGCGTCACCATCAGGAATCCGCACCCGGTTCGTTGAACCAGATCGCGCGTAAGCGCCAGAACGTCATCCGCGGTCGCCTCGTCGAGATTGCCGGTCGGTTCGTCGGCGAGCAGAAGCAGAGGTCTGACCGCAAGAGCACGACCGATCGCGACCCGCTGCTGCTGACCCCCCGACAATTGCTCGGGGTAGCGCTTGAGCAACCCGGAAAGCCCGAGGCGATCCACCAGTTCGCGATGCCACGCGGCGTCATGACGGCCCGCAATGCGCGACTGGAACACCAGATTGTCCTGCACGCTCAGGCTTGGAATCAGGTTGAACTGTTGGAATACCAGCCCGAGCCGATCCATCCGCAACGCCGACCTGGCTGCGTCACTGAGTTTAGAAATGGTGGAATCGCCCAACCTGATCTCGCCGCCGTCCGGTCGATCCAGCCCGGCAATCAAATGCAATAACGTGCTTTTGCCACTGCCGGACTCGCCCGATAACGCGACGCGCTCGCCGGGTGCGATATCAAGGTTTACGCCACGCAGCACCACCACGTCTTCACCGGCCGAGCGATAGGTCTTGGTCAGATGACGGACGCTCAGCAAGTTCGGGTTGTCGGTTGCCATGCGAAGCCGCGGGCTGGTGTCACAGCGGCTTCTGATATTTCAGGACGAACTCGTCGACCGGCACCTGCGGACGGAATACGGCCGCGTCGCGCGGATCCTCGGGATGACGCAGGAAGTCAGCTTCGGCAACGAGCTTGAAACCGGCCGCCTCGATCTCCTGTCGCAGCGTGCTTTCCTCGATTCGGTGCAGCGTCTTGGCAACGGACGTTCCCTCGCCGGCGCGCGCGGAATGGTCGGCGACCACCAGATGACCGCCGGGTTTCAGCGCCTCAAGCATCCTCTTGTTCATCCGCGCACGATCCACAGGCATGTAGGTGACATCGTGATACGAAAAAAAGAAGGTGATCAGGTCCAGTCCCTGCACTTCGGGAGGGACGGGATCGTCGTAGTTGCGAATGAGGTGGACGACATTTTTCATAGCCGGCTTCTCGGCCCGGATGTCGAACTTGTCTTTGACCCGTTCCATCACCGCGGCCGATTCCTGGGCGTACACGATGCCGGTGCTCCCCACCGCCCGCGCCAGCAACTCCGTGCTGTAGCCGGCCGCCGCACCCATATCGAGCACTTTCATCCCGCTTCCGACGCCGGTGAAGGTCAGCATTTTGACCGGTTGCCGCCGCTGGTCGGTCTGCCGGTCGGCATCGCTGCGATCAGGCGCGGCCACGATGGCCTCGAAATCCGGCGCCTTGGCGCTGTCGGCGGCGAAGGCGCTTGCCGCCAACAGCGAAAGCGAAACAACCATGCCGAGGACGCTCGGCTTATACGACGGTCTCATGGGATTTCCTCCGTGGGAGCGCAACATAGCAAGACAGAGAAGAGAGATCACTGTCTCAATCAGGCGGGGACGAGATCGTGATGGGTTGCAATATTGTCACGCAAGGTCTTATGCACGATCGGGCGCAGCCTGAAGGCAAATCGCGGTTGCATTGACGGACGCGGCAGGTAGCATCGCGCGGAGCCGCAAGAAGTTCGTGCGGGACTAGACGGGGGGATCATGACCGCGCAACCGACTCCAAAAGGCGCTTGGAGAATCACCTTTCTCCTCTTCCTTTTCATGCTGGTCAATTTCGCCGACAAGATCGTGGTCGGCCTTGCCGGCGTGCCGATCATGAACGAGCTGAAACTTGGGCCCGAACAGTTTGGCCTGCTCGGATCTTCGTTTTTCTTTCTGTTCTCCACCGCAGCCATCGTGGTGGGCTTCATCGTCAATCGAATAGACACCCGCTGGGTGCTGCTGGTGCTCGCGGTGGTATGGGCATTGGCGCAGTTTCCGATGGTGGGCACGGTCAGCTTCACCACGCTCTTGATTTGCCGCATTATCCTTGGAGCCGGCGAAGGGCCGGGCTTTTCGGTGGCGGCACACGCCATTTACAAGTGGTTCCCGGACGAGAAGCGAACGCTACCCACTGCCATTTTGTCGCAGGGCTCCGCCTTCGGGGTGATTATCGCGGTGCCCGCGCTCAACTGGATCATCGTCAACTACAACTGGCACTACGCATTCGGAGCGCTCGGCCTCGTCGGGCTGATGTGGGTGGTGGCCTGGTTGATTCTGGGCAAGGAAGGCCCGCTGGTTCCTAGCGCGGCGATGATGAAAGCCGAACCGCGCGTGCCGTATCTGCAGCTCCTGACCTCGCGCACATTTGTCGGCTGCTGCGCCGCGACCTTTGGAGCCTACTGGGCGCTCACATTGGGCCTGACCTGGTTCACGGCCTTCATCATCACTGGGCTGGGGTTTTCGCAAAAGGATGCTGGATGGATTTCGATCCTGCCATGGGTGTTCGGCGCCACCATCGTGCTGCTGACCGGCTGGATTTCGCAAGTGATGATGGCGCGCGGGATTTCGACGCGGGGCGCCCGTGGCATCTTTGGCGCCGCGCCGCTGATCGTCGGAGGATTGATCCTGGCGCTTCTACCGTATGTGAACGGCGCAGGACTGCAGATCGCGTTTCTGGTGGTCGGGTCGGGGCTGTGCGGGTCGATCTATGTGGTCTGTCCGCCGATGCTTGGCGAATTCACGCCAGTGTCGCAGCGCGGCGCCGTGATCTCGATCTATGGCGCGATTTATACGCTCGCCGGCATCCTGGCTCCCTCTGTGATGGGAAGCGTCATCCAGCACGCTGCAACGCCGCTCGAGGGATACATGACCGGCTTCACCATCAACGCCGTCATCATGATCGCGTCGGGCCTGCTCGGCATACTGCTGCTCTGGCCCAACACCGAGCGCACGCGGCTGATGGCAAAATTGCCGCAACCGAAGTTCGCTTGAAACGGCCGTAAGGGCGATTCGCGCGCGCGCGGACGCAAGGTGCTCGCTCGGACTACTGCAAGCTGGTCTGTGCGCCACGCACCAGGCGTCCCGAACGTGCGCCCGTGGCGGTCCCGTGCCGTTGCGTCACCACACCCGACACCACCGTCGCATCGTAGCCATCGACCTGTTGCAGCAGACGCCGACCGCCAACCGGAAGGTCGTAGTGCACCTTTGGCGGATGCAGATGCAGCCGGTCGTAGTCGATGACGTTGATATCCGCCTTGTAGCCGGGCGCGATCACGCCGCGATCGGATAGACCGATCGAAAGCGCTGTCTTTCGGGACTGCGCGGCGACCACAAACGGGATCGACAGTTTCTCGCCGCGTTTGCGATCGCGCGTCCAGTGCGTCAGCAGATAGGTCGGGAAGCTCGCATCGCAGATGATGCCGCAATGCGCGCCGCCGTCGCTCAGGCCAGGAACCGAATGCGGATCCTGCAGCATCTCGCGCACGGCATTCAGGTTGCCCTCGGCGTAGTTCAAGAAAGGTACATAGAGCATGCCGCGGCCCTCGTCGGAGAGCATCGCTTCGTAAGCCAGCTCTTGCGGCTGCCGTCCCTGACGGCGCGCCTGTGCGCCGAGTGCATTTTCCGGCGGCTGTTCGTAATCGGGCGGATCGCCGAGCAGGTACATCTTGTCGTAGTTCGGTCGAAAGAACAGCGGGTCGTCGGTGGCGGTCGCGGTCTCCCTCAGGATCGCCGCGCGCACGTCGGCCTGACGAAGCCGCTTCAGCTTCTCGGCGAGCGGCAGGTTTGCGATCGCCTTGTAGCTGGGATGGGTCTGGAACGGGTTTCGCGACAATTCCAATCCGAGCAATAGCCCGACCGGGCGTGCGGCGATTTGCGCGGTGACGGACAGGCCGCGAGCGGAAGCCTCGCCGATGCTGTTGAGTGTCTGCCGCCAGCGCTGGGGCTCCTTGTCGTTCTGCGTGATCGAGAACGAAATTGGGCACCTGGTGTTTTCCGCCACGCGCAGCATCATCGGCAAGTCTTCGTTGAGGGTAGATAGATCGAGCACGAATTGCAGCACGCTGCGGCCAACCCCATGCATGGCCCCGGCAATCGCCGTCAGCTCGTCCTCGCCTGCCTTCAAGGTCGGCGTGAAATCGCCCGTGGAGGTACGATGGTTGAGGGTGCGCGAGGTGGAGAAACCAAGCGCTCCGGCGCGGACTGCCTCGCCCGCCAGCGCCGCCATTGCGTCGTTGTCTTCCGCCGTGGATGGATCGCGCCGCGCGCCGCGCTCGCCCATCACATACACCCGCAGCGCCGCGTGAGGCAGTTGCGCGCCGATGTCGACGTCGAAGTTACGGTTGGACAACCAGTTCATGTAGTCGGGAAAGCTCTCCCACGCCCAGGGGATACCCGCGCTCAACACCGGCTCGGGAATGTCTTCGACACCTTCCATCAGCTGAATGAGCCGCTGATGATCCTCGACCCGGCAAGGCGCGAACCCGACGCCGCAATTGCCCATGATCGCCGTGGTGACCCCGTTCTGCGAGGAGGGCGTGATGTCCTGGCTCCAGGTGACCTGCCCGTCGTAATGGGTGTGAACGTCGACAAAGCCCGGCGTGACCAGCTTGCCGCGGGCGTCGATCTCTTCCTTGCCCTTGCCGGCAATGCGGCCGATTTCGGCGATGCGCCCGTCTTTGATGGCCACGTCGGCCTCGAACAGCTCGCCGCCCAGCCCGTCGGCAATGTTGCCGCCGCGGATCACGAGATCTGAATTGGAGGCCATCGCGCTTCATCCCTGGTTTCATATTGTTGCGGCATCATGAGGTGCCTCGCGATGCTGTCAACCGCCAAGCGTGATGCTCAGGGCTGCAAAAGCCTTGCATCCGGCGCGTCCGAATGGCGTCGTACGCCGCGCTCGGTCTTCAGCGCAAGCAGCACCGTGAGGATCATGAATACGACGGACACGCCGAACACCCAGCGCGGCGCATTCTGGTCCATGATCCACCCGAACAGCAGCGGACTGACAATGCCGCCTAGATTGAAGCCGGTTGACACGATGCCGAAGGCCCGACCCGCGGCTCCCTCGGGCGCGGCATGACGGACCAGCATGTCGCGGGACGGTGCGATCACGCCGCCCAGAAATCCGGCCGTGCCCATTGCAATAATCATCAGAGGCGACGGCAAGTCGAATGTCGCGATCGCAAGCACGATCGCGGCATTGACGGCAAAACAGGCCGCCGCCAGCCGGCCATGCCGCTGGGTGCGATCCGCCAGGAAGCCGCCGGCCAGCACGCCGACCGCGCTTGCGCTGAGAAACGCCGTCAGCGCAATGTTTGCAGATGAGAACGATGCGCCATAGCCGTTCATCAGCGCGACCACGCCGAAATTGCCGATGCCGGCATTGGACAGGCTCAGCAGCATGAAAAAAATCGTCAGCATCATGAGCGCCGGCGTGACGACGCTCTGTCTCGCCTGTTGCATGCCATCGACCTGGCGATCGGCGGCGCTGGCCTCGGGAATGCCGAGCGCGATCAGCAGCAGCGCCCCCAGCGGTCCCACCGCGCCAGCTACGATCAAGGCGCCAAGGCCTCCGCTGACCGTCACAAGCGCGGCAACGATTGCTGGCGCGAGCGCTCCCCCGAGGAAACCGGCGAAGGTGTGGATCGAAAACGCGCGGCCCATGCGCTCCTCGTCCATGTGGGCAGCAAGGATCGCATAATCGGCAGGGTGATAGACGCTGTTGGCGAGACCCAGCAGCGCCGCGCTCGCGATCAGCCAGGGATAGCTGAGATTCAGGGCAAGCAGGATCAGGGCAAGGCCGCCGACGGTGAGGCCGACAAGCAGGATCTTGCGGGCGCCGATATGATCCGCAACATAGCCCATCGGCGCCTGCGTCAGCCCGGAGACGACGGCAAATACGGTCAGCGCTAAGCCAAGCTCGATATAGCCGACTCCGAGCTGCGCCTTAAGAAAGGGGAACAGCATCGGTAGCACGAGCAGATGGAAATGGCTGACCCAATGGGCGGCTGACACCAGCACAAGCGTGCGCAGCGCGTCATCCGTTTTCAGTCGTTGCGGTGCGGCCAGAACGTCGACCATCGCCGATGTACATCCGTTTCATGCAAGCAAGACAAAGCCATAGTTAGCGGCTCCCGGGTATATGTCCACGAGTACTGCTGCATGCAGCCCTTGCGCAGAGCGCGGGAACCCGCAGGCGCATGGCTTTCAGGCGGCTTGACGTGATCACCGCGCGCGCCGCTCAGAGTGGGCGCGAGTGAGAGCTGAAAAACTCTACGGCGAATCTAGAGCGGCTGATCGTCTTCGCTGTTGCGATCCCGCTTCGGCGTGGCGAAGTCGCCGTCTTCGTAATCCTGTTCCTCTTCGCGCGGCAAAGCCGCCGGCTTCTGTGCCTTGTTGTCGCCGGGACGCTCACTGGTTTTATTTTTGCCGGTTCCGCCCATGTCTCCATTTCCCTTGGATGCTGCTTCCGAGGCACTGACTGGCAGCGTGTGCCGAGCCGCAGTGCGACGTATTTGCAATGCTTATATTACCCACAGTTCGGCAATCTTTGCCTGCCTTTTTCCCTCATTCAGTGTAAAGGGAAGCCGAAACAATGGAGCCAGTATCCAGTATGAAGAAGCCGAAGATAGAAGCCGAAGAGCAGCAGCTGCGAAAAGTCATTCGCGCCGACAAGGCGCCGACGTCAGGCTATTCGCTTGTTGTGGACGGCCATTTCAAGTCGCATCACGAAACGGTGGAAGCGGCTGAGGAAGCCGGCATGGGTTTGAAGCATCAATTCCCAATGCTGCAGGTGCAGGTTTATGACGCGACCACCAAGACGCGCTCGATGGTCCAATGGCCTCTGCCAGCCTAACGCAATACGGCGCGGAACGCGGGCGCTTGGAAAAACCGGCAAGCTGGCTTGCGGCGTAGAAACATCCGCTCGATCGGACAGTCTAGGTCCGGCGTCCGCCGTTTTGTTGCCCCGCCAACCACTCGGACAACGCCGGGGCTTTTTCGACTGATTTTTTGTTCTTGGCAGATGTCTTCCTGACCGCTCCAGCAGGGCGTGGCGGCTCGGCAGCGTCGCGTGCGAGCCGCAATGCTTTCAATCGTGCCATGTTGTCGAGCACAGCTTTCGCAGCCACATCTTGTTCGCTTTTCCCGGGTTTGCGCTGGTTTACCATCTGGAAGCGCGCCTCCGCGCGGTTGAGATCTTCTTTTTTCATCTAAGCCGGTTTCTTTTTCGTGGGCTTGGCCTTTGGCGCCGGCGGATTATCCCGGTCGGCGGCCTCCTTTGCCAGCCGTAACGCTCGCAAGTCCGCCGTCCGTTTGCGGATGGCGACATCGGCCGCTGCAATATCGGCCATCGCCTTAATACCTTCCGCATCCTGCGCGAGTTTCCGGTTCAGCCGGATCTCTTTCAATTCAGCAGGGCTTTTTGGTTCATCGTTCATTACTTGCCTCGAAATCCGGCGCCGAGCTGCGAGGCCGGTGTAATGATCTTACCATGTCTCGGGCCGATAAAACCGCTTGTTTCGGCCAGAGAAGGCTGAAAAAAGCGGCTTTCGGTTCGGAATCGGACACGGGGCCGGCGGCGTTCGGACCAGAGCGAGGCCGCGCATATCCTTCCTAGAACGTCGCCCCCGCCTTAACCATGTAGGTCCGCCCGGGCAGCGGATAGGCGCTGAACCGGCCTTCGGTGAACGAACTCGCGATGGCATAGTCGTAGTACAACGCGTTGAAGAGATTGTTGACGCCCACAGACCAGAAGAAGTGCTGGTACTGCCCGCTCAGCTTGACATCCATCGTGGCGTTGGCGGGAATCCGGCGCTGGGTGTTGGCCTGGTCATTGTCCATGAAACGCTCACTCCAGCCGCGGATTGTTGCATCCGCCACCACGTAATTGTCCCATATGTTCCAGGTCACGCCGCCGCTGGCGGTATAGCGCGAGACCAGCGGGACGTCGTTGCCGGCAAAGGCGCCTTCACGGAACACCGCGCGGGTGTACGCAAGCCCGCCGCGCAATGAAACCGTGTCGCTGACGCGCAACGACGCGCTGGTCTCGGAGCCATAGCGGCGCGTGGGGTCAAGGTTGAGGTTGAAGAACAGCGCAGGAATGAAGTGGATCTCATTCTCAAGATCCATCTTGTAGATGCTCGATTGCATCTGGAATTGCCCGGACTTGATGCGAAAGCCACCCTCGATGTCCTGAGAGGTCTGCGTCTTCAGCCTGAAGTCGCCTGGAATCGCGTTGAAGAAGGGGTCGAACGCGGGACCGGAGGAAAGTCTTTCATCGACATTCGGAGTGCGGAACGCGCGCGCCGCGCGGCCGAACATCGAGAAGATGTTGTTGAACCGATGTTCGACACCGATATGCAGGGCATGCTGTATTTCTTCGCTGTCAAGCGGAAGATTCTGAGCGCCGCAGGTGAAAAACAGAGCGCAATCCGGCGGGTTGTTGAGAACGTCTCGCGCGCTGAGGCTGTTGCGCTGCAGTCGCCCGCCATAAGAAAAATCCGTGCTCGGCAACAAGCCAACGGTCTGCTGCCAGTACCCTGCCAGCGTTTTCTGCTTGAGATCGTAAACGTGGATTGGCGGCGTGCCCTTGGCAACCGGGCGATCTGAATGGTAGGTCGCATCGTAATAATCTAGTCCCGTCAGTATGGCTGAGGGCAGCCCGAAGACCACATTCTTGATGCTCAACCGTGGCGTAAGCGACCAGGTCAAAAGATGAATGTCTACGTAGTTGAAAGGAATCGTCGGCAGCATTCCGAAGAAGCCGGCCTGGGTCTTCTTGTCGCGTACACCGCCATCGACGATCAGATCGACCCCGTTGGATAGTGTTTTTGTGAAGCCGGCCGTGGCGTTTGCACCCTGCTGGTCGCCGTAATCGAACGGCGTGCTGGCGCCTCGTCGGTTGCTGACGAGCTCATTGACGCCGATGGATGGATCGACCAGCCGGCCGCCGGGCAAGCGCAGCTTCTGGTCGTCGCCCGAAAGCGTCAGGAATGCGGTGAGATCCGGAGTTGTGTAGTTCAGGTTTCCGACCCCGTTGCGTTGCTCGAGCGCGTTGTTGACCCGGTAGCCATCGGATTTGATTGCGTTACCGTAGAAGGACGCCGACCATGGGGCGAAGTTGGTCGACGCCGAGACCGAAGCCATGCGTTGGTTGAACGAGCCGACGCCGGCTTCTGCGCGGCCTGCGACCGGTGGGCCTCCTACACCGTTCTTCAGGACGATGTTGATGACGCCGCCGACAGCGTTGTCGCCATAGAGCACCGCACCGCTGCTGCCCCGGGTGATCTCGATCCGTTCGATCGATTCGCGCGGGATGGTGGAGAAATCCACCCCTTGCATGTCGATGTCGTTGACCCTGCGTCCATTGATGAGGAGCAGGGAGTTGGAGGTGGCGAAGGCGCCGAAGCCGCGGAGATCGACGCTGGTCTTGGCTCCATTCACGCCGCCGAACAGGCTCGTCAGCTGCACGCCCGGCGTCTGCGCGATAATCTCTTGCAGGGTCTGCGCCGGCGAGTGCGCGATCTCGGCCGCGCTGATCACCGTTGCGGATGCGCCCACGATGCCGGCGAACTCCGGGGTTATTGTTGCCTCTCCGCTCGACGATTCGACTGCCGGGGCGGCAGCCGGTTTGCGTGTTTGTGCGGCCTTCGGCGCGGCCCGTCGTATGCCCGCCCCATCATTGCCGATCGGTTGGGCGCGGGTTCGATTCGCGTCCCTTGGAGGATTGATTTCAATCGGTGGAAGTTGATCAGGCAACGCCTGGGCTTTGACGGCGGAAACCGTGAAAAGCGTAACAGGCACAAGCAAAGTTGACGCAAGCAGATACGTAGGACGCCGCGATGCGGCTTTGGTGAGGGAAGACATCGGTGGACCTCGGTATGACGTCAGTGGCACGTCACAGCGAACCAAGTCTCACCATCGTGCTTGGCACTTCCGGTGAAGCTAATGTCTGTACTCCCCGACCGACATCTTCGCGTGTGACCACGGCTGACGGCAGGTCTCCTGGCTCGCGGGTCGTTACCCTTCGTCGCCTTCCCAGGACCGAGATTTCCCAGTGGCATGAGACGAAGGATTCACCGCTTACAGTTGCGGGGGCAGCCGCGGCATTGGGGAAGATTCCCCGCACCGCATTCCCTTTTGATCCCCAACCGGGGAACCGTCGCGGCCATCTAGGATTGCGCGTCACAGGGAGTCAATGCCACCAGGCGGCTCGAGCAGGCGCGGTACGCTTTTTGTTCGCGGGTGCTTGTGCCCGAAGGCAATCATTGCGAATAGCTTTTTGGGCAATGCGTCTTTCCTGCCACAGGTTCGATGAATGAGCGCCGAGAATTTTGCCATTGCAACTGATGCCGCCGCGCGCCGCCGCTTTGGCGTGACGCTGGCGATGTCGGCGGTGGTCGTGCTGCTGGTGCTGATCTCACTCGGCATCGGCGCGGTGAGGCTGTCGCCCTTGACGGTGGCGCAGGCGCTGTTCGGTGGCGGCAGTGACGTGGCGCAAGTGATCGTGCGTGAAATCCGCCTGCCGCGGACGATTCTGGCGTTCGCGATCGGTGCGATCCTCGGGCTGTCGGGTGCGGCGTTGCAGGGGCTGCTGCGCAATCCGCTGGCGTCGCCCTCGCTGTTCGGCGCGCCGCAATCCGCGGCGTTCGGCGCCGTGCTGGTGATTGCGTTCGGGCTCGCCGATGTGCGCTCTTATGCCTTGCCCGTCGCTGCTATCATCGCGGCGTTCGGCTCGGTGTTCGCGCTGCTGACAATCGCGGGCCGCAATGCGGGGCTGCTGATCCTGATCCTGGCGGGGCTTGCGATTTCGAGCCTTGCGGGTGCGGCGACTGCGCTCGTGATGAACCTGTCGCAAAATCCTTTTGTGGTGCTGGAGATCGCCTTCTGGCTCCTGGGCTCGCTGGAGGACCGCAGCTTTCAGCATGTCGCGCTGGCGCTGCCTTTCATC
>JBJMTO010000002.1:0-12485 GCA_045811665.1 Bradyrhizobium sp. | reverse complement strand
GACCGAAGATGAACTTGCGCGGAACCTTGAATTTGGCCAGCCGGCCTCGACAGAACTCGAGCATGTCTTCAGCGGTGACCCTGCCGTCATGTCCCTCCTTGAGTTCGATGAACACGCAGGGCGTTTCGCCCCAACGCTCGTCCTTCAATGCAACCGCGGCAGCGTAGGAAACCGAAGGATGCTGGAACACGACCTCCTCGATCTCGATGGACGAGATATTCTCGCCGCCCGAGATGATGATGTCCTTGGAGCGGTCCTTGATGATGACGTAGCCGTGCTCGTCGAGCACGCCGAGATCTCCGGTGTGAAACCAGCCGCCGCTAAACGCTTCCCGACTGGCTGCTTCGTTGTTGAGATACCCTTTCATGACGATGTTGCCGCGGAACATCACTTCACCGATGGTCTCGCCGTCGCGGGGTACTTCACGCATGGTTTGCGGATCAATCACCGTTACGGCTTCCTGCAGCGGGTAGGGGACGCCCTGCCGGCGTTTAAGTTGCGCGCGCTGGTCGGCTGCCAGATCGTCCCAGCCCGGCTGCTCCGCGCACACCGATGCCGGACCATAGACTTCGGTCAGGCCGTAGACATGTGTGAGTTTGATCCCGATGCTCTCGGCGCCCTCGAGCACGGCGACAGGCGGCGCAGCCCCGGCGATCAATCCGATTATAGACGGCGCGGCGGCGCCTTTGGGTGCATCCGGCGCGTTGATCAGGCTGTTATACACGATCGGTGCGCCAGCCATGTGCGTGACGCGATGGTTCTTGATCAGTTCGAAGATCTTGGCAGGCTCGACCTTGCGCAAGCAGACGTTGACGCCGGCGGACGCCGCGATAGTCCATGGGAAGCACCAGCCATTGCAGTGAAACATCGGCAGGGTCCACAAATAGACTGGATGCTGGCCGAGACTGCCCGCAAGGATGTTACTTACCGCATTGAGGTAGGCACCGCGGTGATGTGTAACGACGCCCTTCGGGTTACCCGTGGTGCCGGACGTATAACTGAGCGCGATCGCATCCCATTCGTCTTCCGGCCGGCGTGCGACGAACGCGGCGTCACCTCGGGAAACCGCTTCCTCGTACTCGATCTCGCCAATGCGTTTCCCGGCAGGGAAGGTCGCATCATCCACGTCGATCACGAAAGGCTTTGGGCCTTTCATCAAGCTGAGGGCCTCGATGATGACGTCGGAGAATTCCGGATCAACCAGGATGATTTTGGCTCCGCCATGATCGAGTTGGAACGCAATCGAGGACGCATCGAGCCTGATGTTGAGCGCATTGAGCACCGCGCCAGCCATGGGGACCGCGAAGTGTGCCTCGTTCATGGCGGGAATATTCGGCAGCATTGCCGCCACGGTGTCGCCCGTCCCGATGTTGCGGCTGGCAAGATAAGATGCGAAACGGCGGCAGCGCTGATACGTTTCCGACCAGGTGAATACCCGGCTCTCATAGACCGTGCTTGTTTGGTTCGGATACACCGCCGCACTGCGCACCAGGAAGCTCAGCGGCGTAAGCGGCACGTAATTGGCCGGGGTCTTGTCCAGTCCGATATTGTATTGGTTTTGTTTCCCACTCATTGGGTAGCTCCAATTACGTACGTCTTACAGGAAGCCGACCGATCGCCACGTAAAGAACTCGACCACTACCAAGCCCGTCAGCAGCCTCAGCCGGTAGCCGTAGACTGACCCGATCACGCGGCCGGATCAACGCGGCGGATCGGCAAAGCGAGCAATAGCCCACAGCACACGGCCGACCGAACAGCCAATTGCCGGAATGCGACTTCCAGTGCGCTTCCCAACACCACTGGAAACCTCGACAACTCTGTGGGAGACTCCGGTCAGCAAGTCTTCGATGTCAAACACCAGGCTCGCAGGATTTGTGATCAACTTGAACTAAGTCCCTGGTCCACAACGGTATTAAAAATATTCCATAATATACCTTATGCGAATATGGCATGTACCTAACCGGTTCCCGTCATGCTCCCTTGAACCTCGCCTTGCGCTTGCCGAGGAACGCCGCAACGCCCTCCTTGTGGTCCTCGCTCATGCTCGCGAGCGCGAACTGATCGACGTCCATGTGACTGGCAAGATCATCCAGCGCGTGGGCCAGCCGGTTGACCGTGAGCTTGGTCATCGCGACCGAGAGCGGCGGTTGGGCGGCGATTTTGCCGGCCAGGACCATCGCGGCCTCGAACGCCTGACCGGGATCAGCCACCTCCTCCACCAGTCCCCATTCGTATGCCTCTTGGGCGCCGATGCGCTGATCCGCCAGAATGACCGCCTGCTTGGTTCGCGCCGGGCCGATCAGATGCAGCATGCGCGGGATGCTCTGCCAACTCATGTTCATGCCCAGCCCAATCTCCGGGACCCGCAAATGCGCGTCGCGCGCCATAACGCGAAAATCCAGCGCGACAGCCAGCGCCACGCCGCCACCGACGCAAAACCCCTCGATCGCGCCGATCGTGACTTGCTCCATGCGATGCCAGGCTTCCGTCAGCCGCGGTCCAAGCCTGAGATGCCGGCGCAGGGCACCGACATCCATTTTCTGGCGCGACCTGCCCTCGGAGTCCTTCAGGTCGAAGCCGGCGCTGAACGCACGTGGACTGCCGGTCAGCACCACAACCGAGGTTTCGCCGTCGTCTTCGAAGCTGCGGGCTGCGGTCGTGAGTTGACGGAGCGCTTCCGGGGAAAGCGCGTTGATGCCGTCCTTGCGGTCAAAGCGCACCACGGCGACGCGCCCGTCGGGCCCCAGGCCTTTTTCGATTTGTACAAATTGCGTCACGAGGTATTGCTCCCTTCCAAAATACCTCGGCGACAATAGCTTATAAATGGCCGGTGCGCTCACGCGTGGTGGGAGCATTCGGCACGGGAAAGCGAACTGTGGTCCCTATGGTGATCCAGTTCGAGTTTTCCCCGGTGATGTTGCGACCGTAGATGACATCCAGCGAAAAAATGTCGTTGGGCCGATAGCGCACGCCCGTCTGGAATCGCGACCGAACTGTGCTCGGCACGTCGGCAACCCCGGCCTGACCGAATGTCTCAATAGTCCATTGCAAGACATCCCTGAATTTCCAGTCGAAGCCGATCCCATAGGTTAGATAGTGCCGATCCACCGTGCGGTCCCAAAGCCAACCGCCATTCAGATTGACCCGCATGTTTTCAGAGAGTCGCAAGGTTGCGGGTACAACTGCGAAAGCTGACATATTCACGCCCGTATGCAAATCCAATGAGCCGCCCGCGTAGAAAGCAAGGCCGAACTTCCCGATGCCAGTGGGAACGAGATTACTCTTCGCCTTCGGAGCAATTGTTGTCTCCCAATTCTCGTCAGCGCGGGAGGCGTTGCTTAAGACGCTCAATTCAACAGGTTTGAAAAGATTCGCGACGCAGGAGGGATTGGTGACGGTCGACAGATCAGCGTTGGTCGCCGCGGAAATCCAGCTCTCGACTTTGCAGGACCCAACCTCGGAGATGTCGGCGGCATCAACTGCGTAGGCATTATTGGCGGCGCGCGCTTGCAGCGTCGCCAGCGACACCAAAATCGCCGGCGTCGCCCCGAGCAGCAGTCGCAGTCCCTTTGAGCACATCAAGAATAGATATCTGAGTCTCCCCTCGCCTTCACGATCACGTAAACCGTGGTGAGCAAAACAGCGTGATTAGGCGACTGCGGGTATCAAAGCTCCCGATTGATCTTGAAGGAACTCTCCAGACGTCTCGACATGCACCGAAATCTGCCTATTCTTACGGCATGACCGATCACGACCACCACCATCATCACGACGACCATTCGGAATTGTCGGAGACGGAATTACGGGTCCGCGCGCTTGAGACGATCTTGACGGAAAAGGGTTACGTCGATCCGGCAGCTCTTGATGTGTTGATTGAGACGTACGAGACCAAAGTCGGGCCGCGAAACGGCGCCCGCGTGGTAGCCCGCGCATGGACCGATCCAGCCTTTCGCGCCCGCCTCTTGCAAGACGCAACGCCGGCGATAGCCGAACTCGGCTATGCCGGCCGTCAGGGCGAACACATCGTGGCGCTTGAGAACACCCCTCGCCTCCACAACATGGTCGTGTGCACCCTGTGCTCCTGTTATCCCTGGCCGGTGCTCGGGCTACCGCCGGTATGGTACAAGTCGGCACCGTATCGCTCGAAGGCGGTCAAGGATCCCCGCGGCGTGCTAAGCGATTTTGGTTTCGAGCTGCCCAACGGGACCGACATTCGCGTCTGGGACTCCACTGCGGAGATTCGCTATCTGGTAGTGCCGATGCGCCCGGCCGGCACGGAAGGCTGGAGCGAAGAACGCCTTGCGGACCTCGTCACCCGAGACAGCATGATCGGAACGGGTTTGCCCAAACCACCAGGCGAGGCTGCCTGATGGATGGCGCGCACGACATGGGCGGCGTGCCATGGTCGGATCCGGTGCAACCGGAGCCCGACGAGCCGATGTTTCACGCCGAATGGGAGCGCCGGGCATTCGCGATCACGCTGGCGATGGCGATGCCCGGTGGCTGGAATATCGATATGTCGCGCTTTGCGCGCGAGGATCGCCCGCCCGAGGACTATCTTCAGAAAAGCTACTACCAGATATGGCTCGCCGGACTTGAGCGGCTGCTGTTGCAGCGAGGTCTGGTCGAACCAGATGAAATCGCGGCTGCGAAGTCGCTGCATCCAGCCAAGCCGGTGGCTAGAACGCTGACACGCGACGGGGTTGCGGCTATGCTGCATCGGGGCGGTCCTACGGAGCGGGACGCAAAGCACCCTGCTCTCTTCAGGGCCGGAGAGCGAGTGCGCGCCAGGAACATCCATCCGCCGACCCATACCCGCTTGCCGCAATATGTGCGTGGGCATGTCGGTATCGTCGAACGCGTGCTGGGCTGCCACGTGTTCCCCGACAGCAACGCCTCAGGGACCGGCGAAAATCCGCAATGGCTTTATACGGTGAAATTCGAGGGCCACGAGTTGTGGGGTAATGAGGGCGATCCGAATCTGCAGGTCTCGGTCGACGCCTGGGAGCCGTATCTGGAGCGCGCCTGATGGAGCTCGATCCGCATGCTGCCGCCGAGGCCAGTGCCCTTCCTGGTATTCCGCGTGACGCGGATGGGCCCGTGTTTCGTGAACCTTGGGAGGCGCAGGCCTTTGCAATGGCCGTGGCACTGCACGCTCGCGGCTTATTCAGTTGGAACGAATGGGCCGCGGCGCTGGCTGAACAAATAAAACGAGCCCAGGCGTTGGGGGACCCCGACACCGGTGACACTTACTACCGGCATTGGCTCGCTACTCTGGAGAACATTGTTTCTGCCAAAGGCGTCGCAAGCTCCGAAACCCAACTTCGGTATCGAGACGCCTGGGACCACGCTGCGGACCGCACGCCGCATGGTTCGCCGATTGTCCTGATGCCGGAAGACTTCACGCGTTGAAGACGTAACTCGGGCCGGCGAGTAACCGCATAGCCGCGGAACGTGACGCAACAACGCGAAGTGCAACGGCGCGTCACACACGTTCCGCTGCGAATTCCCGCCAACCCTTTGCACGCAATGCACAGGCCGGACATTCGCCGCAGCCATAACCCCAGTTATGTCGAGCGCCACGTTCGCCCAGATAGCAGGTGTGGGACTGTTCGCAAATCAAGTCGACCAGACCCGGCCCGCCGAGTTCGCTCGCGAGCCGCCACGTACTGGCCTTATCGAGCCACATCAGAGGCGTGTGCAATTCAAAGCGCTTGTTCATGCCAAGATTAAGCGCGAGCTGCAGCGCCTTTATGGTGTCCTCGCGGCAGTCTGGATACCCCGAATAATCGGTCTGACACATCCCTCCCACAACGTGATCGATGCCTCGCCGGTACGCCAGCGCCGCCGCGAACGTCAGAAACACCAGATTGCGTCCTGGCACGAACGTGTTCGGCAAGCCGTCGGCACCCATTGTGATCGCAACGTCGCGCGTCAGCGCGGTATCGGAGATTTCCGCCAAAGTGGGGATGGCCAGCGTATGGCTCTCACCAACCTTCCCTGCCCAATCCTGTCGCAGCGACCTGATCCCGTCCAACAGACGCGCGCGGCACTCGAGCTCGATGGCATGACGCTGTCCGTAATGGAAACCGAGCATTTCGACGCGAGCAAAACGTTGTAACGCCCACGCCAGGCAAGTGGCCGAATCCTGTCCGCCTGAGAACAGCACCAGCGCGGTTTCGGATTGCAGTTGTTTGCTCATGGCCGCCCCTTACCACCAATCGAGTTGTTCGCCAATCGTTCGAAATCGATACCGCTTGCTTCCTTTTTCTGGGATAGACCCGTAATCGTGCGGCATGAAAACCTGATCTTCTCAGAACTCGGTGCGCCATGACTCCTTCTCGCGACATTTCACGTCTGCTTGAAATAATGCAGGCGCTGCGAACGCCAGACACCGGCTGCCCGTGGGATCTCAAGCAGTCATTTGCGACCATTGCGCCGTACACGATCGAGGAAGCGTACGAAGTCGCAGATGCCATTGCGCGCGGCGACCTCGACGATCTCAAGGACGAACTCGGCGATCTCCTGTTGCAAGTGGTCTATCACGCCCGGATGGCTGAAGAGGCAAACGCATTCTCGTTTGGCGATGTGGTTGAGGCGATCACTCGCAAAATGATCAGAAGACATCCGCACGTCTTCGCCGGCAGCGACGGCCGGTTGGGCCCCGCCGACGTCAAGGGGGCGTGGGAGCGCATCAAGGCCGAGGAGAGGGCCGAGCGCGCGGCGCAGGATGGTTCTGAGCCAGCCGTGCCCAGCTCGCTCTTGTCGGGCGTCAAAGCCGGGCAACCTGCACTGACACGCGCCTTGGAATTGCAGCGGAAGGCTTCCAGCGTCGGCTTTGACTGGAACGATCCGCATGCAGTCTTGCACAAAATTCGAGAGGAAGCGGTTGAGATCGAAGCTGCGCTCGAGCGCGGCAATGCCGAGGAACTCGCCGAAGAAGCAGGTGACCTGCTGTTCGCGGCGGTCAACCTGGCCCGTCATGTGAGAGCCAACCCGGAGCTTTCGCTTCGCCGCACCAACGCCAAGTTCGAACGCCGGTTCGCTTACATCGAGCAAGCCTTGCAAGCTCGGGGGCAGTCGCTGGACGGGGCAACGCTCAGCGAAATGGATGCGTTGTGGAACGAGGCGAAAATGAAGGAGTAGCAGCTTTTCAATTCACCCCAGCCGGCAGCTCCGGGACCAATACCTGTTGCGCGGTAGGATGGACGCAAGGTTTACGTATCAACGTGCGGCACTGCATCGAACCGCTCGATCACAGTGTTGCGCTTGGTTTCGTCGACGCGCACCGTCATATCAAATCGGCCGCCGTGAAGCTGTTTGTCGAGTACTTCAGAATTCCGGTGCAGCCAGCTTATGCCGGCACCGTCGGACGCGTCGATCGAAAGGTCCAGGGTGATGCGCGTTGCTGCAAGCCGATCTTCAATCGCAGCGACCAGCGGTTTGATGCCCTCCCCGGTCGCGGCTGAAACCAGAAAGCATGGCCGCTCGGGCGGACGTCGAGCGGCGATGTTGTTCAGCTCTTCGCGGGCGTCATGATCGAACAGGTCGATCTTGTTCCAGACTTCGAGGATGCGCGCGCCGGAGTCGGGATCGATGCCGAGCTGACGCAGCACCGTATCGACATCATGCTGTTGCGCTTGGGAGTCCTCGTGTGAGATATCGCGAACGTGGAGGATCACGTCTGCCTCCAATACCTCTTCGAGCGTCGCCCGAAACGCCGCAACCAATTGGGTCGGAAGATTGGAAATGAAACCGACCGTGTCGGACAGCATTGCCTTGCCGCCGTGCGGCAGGCTGAGAGCGCGCAGAGTGGGATCCAGCGTCGCGAACAGCATGTCGGCCGCCTGAACTTCGGCGCGGGTGAGACGATTGAACAACGTCGATTTGCCCGCGTTCGTGTAGCCTACCAGCGCTACAACACGATACGGAACGCGCCGCCGCCCGGCCCGATGCAGCCTGCGGGTCGCCTGCACCTTTTTGATTTCGTTCTCAAGCCGTGTAATGCGTTCGCCGATCAAGCGGCGGTCGGCCTCGATCTGTGTCTCGCCGGGACCGCCCATGAACCCGAAACCGCCGCGCTGCCGCTCGAGGTGCGTCCAAGACCGGACCAAGCGGCTGCGTTGATAATTCAGATGCGCCAGTTCAACCTGTAGCGCTCCTTCCTTGGTCTTGGCACGGCGGCCGAAGATTTCGAGGATAAGCCCGGTGCGATCAAGGACTTTGGCGTTCCATGCCTTCTCTAGATTACGCTGCTGGATGGGCGAGAGCGCGCAATCCATTACTACCAGTTCGATCTCATGCCCGGTGATCAGGCCAACAATCTCTTCGACCTTGCCCTTCCCGAGATACGTCGCTGGCGTGATTTTGCTGATCGGCGCAATCAGCGCGTCGGCGACCGTCAGGTCGATCGCACGCGCCAGCCCGACCGCCTCTTCAAGCCGCGCATCGGTTTTGCGATGGGCAAGCGCATCCGTTTGCGCCTCCGGATCGCCGCGGCGCTTACGCAAATAAGGGCCGATGACGATCACCCGCCCTGTGGTTTCAACCGCTGCCGACCGCGGACGGTCGGTACCCCCTGCGATATCTCGGGGTTCCAATCAGATCACTCTCAAGCCGGAGCATCCTCGCCGCCTTCGAACAACTGGATCGGAGCGCCTGGCATGATGGTCGAAATCGCATGCTTGTAGACCAGCTGCGAATGACCATCGCGCCGGAGCAGCAGGCAGAAATTGTCGAACCATGTGACAATTCCCTGCAGCTTCACTCCGTTGACCAGAAAGATCGTCAGTGGCGTTTTCGTTTTGCGAACGTGATTAAGGAAGGTGTCTTGTAGGTTTTGTGCGCGGTCTGCCGCCATTGTTTTTGTCCCGCAGTCTTGTTCACTTTTTCTTATTGAACCCAACGGTGCTCTCTGTTGGAGCGCCGCTCGGTTGCCGGTCTCCCTGAGATCCCCCTCCGGGAGAGCGGCGACGCAATTAGAAGGCAGGCGGGGTTTTTAGGCAAGCCGGTTCGCGGCCCCGCGATGTAGGTGGCCGCCGCAATTTCCTGGAAAAGCCCCGAAATGCGGAGTTTGACAGGCTAGTGCACAAGATTCGTGCGAGAGCCCCTCACCCGACGCCAAGTGCCTTCAGCTTCCGATGCAGAGCCGAGCGCTCCATTCCCACGAATTCCGCAGTGCGCGAGATGTTACCAGAGAAGCGGCTGATCTGAGCAATCAGGTAATCACGCTCGAACACTTCGCGCGCTTCCCGAAGCGGCAGGCCCATAATGTGCTCACCGTTGTTGCTGGTGGGCATTGCCGGCACCATCGAGCCCACGTCCTGCGGCAGCATATCGGCCGTGATGATCACCTCCGGACCTCCGCCCGCCAGTATCATGACGCGCTCGACATTGTTGCGCAGCTGCCGGACGTTTCCGGGCCAGACGTGCGACTGCAACACCGCCATCGCATCCTGTCCGATTTGCCGCTTGGGCAATCCCGTAGCGATCGAGATTTGATCCATGAAATAGTCGATCAATTCGGGAATGTCCTCCCGGCGCTCCGAGAGCGGCGGCACCCGTATCGGCACCACTGACAAGCGGTGATAGAGATCCTCGCGGAACCGGCCTTCTGCGATCTCATCTTCCAGGTTGCGCGCTGTGGAGGAAACGATACGGACATCGACGTTTACTTTGGCCGTCCCGCCGGAGCGTTGGAAAGTCTGATCCACCAGCACCCGGAGGATCTTGTTCTGGGTTTCGCGCGGCATGTCGCCGATTTCATCGATGAACAACGTGCCCCCATGGGCTTCCTCCAGGGCGCCCGCCTTCCGCTGGTGCTCGCCGTTCGACTGTTCGATACCGAACAGTTCGACCTCCATGCGCTCCGGCGTAATCGCGGCGGCATTGATGACAACGAACGGACCCTCGGAGCGGCCTGAGAGGTTATGTAGAGTGCGAGCTGCCAATTCCTTGCCTGCGCCGGAAGGGCCGACGATCAGGATGCGGCTGTTGGCCTTGGCGGCCCGCTCGATGGTTTGGCGAAGCTGATTCATGCACGCGGAGCGACCAGTCAGAACGCTCGCCGCTGGCGCAAGCTGCTTGAGTTCTTTCACCTCGCGCTTCAGCCGTGAGGTCTCCAGTGCCCTCGTCGCGACAAGAATCAAACGGTCGGACTTGAACGGCTTTTCGATGAAATCATAGGCACCTCGCTTGATCGCGGCGACAGCGGTTTCGATGTTGCCATGACCGGAGATCATCACCACGGGGAGATCGGCGTGGTCACGCTTGACGTGCTCCAGCAATTGCAGACCATCAAGCTTGCTGCCTTGCAGCCAGATGTCGAGGAATACGAGATGTGGGCGGCGGTTCCCGATTTCCGCCAACGCCGAATCGCTGTCGCGCGCGGTCCGGGTTGTGAAACCCTCGTCCGCAAGAATGCCTGCAACCAGATCACGAATGTCTGCTTCATCATCGACAATCAGAATGTCACTTGCCATGGGTCACGCCTGTGTTGTCAGTTGCCTGTTGCGGCTTCGATTTTGGTTTTAGTCGCGTTTACCGCCTGCGTGGTTCCGAATGCGGACGGCTTTGTTTCAGATGCCCCCTCCTCGGACTTCGGTGCATGACCGGACACGGCAAAGCGGAGCCGCATCCAGGCCCCTCGCTGGCCCGGCCTGATATCGGCGGCATCGTTGAGTTCGATGCGGCCGCCGTGGTCCTCCAAAACCCGGCCAACTATCGCGAGCCCAAGTCCCGTCCCCTTTTCGCGCGTCGTTACGTAGGGTTCGAGTAGACGTGCGCGACTTAGTTTTGGCAGGCCGATCCCATTATCGACTACGTCGATCACAATGTCCTCGTGCTCGCGCGCGGCGATGACTTCGATGCGGCCCTTCCCCAACTCTCCCGGTGGAACTGCCTCGATCGCTTCGGTCGCGTTCTTGATGATGTTAGTCAGCGCCTGCGAAATCAGGCGGCGATCGAATTGCGCCCGCATCGGCTCCTGTTTGATATCGGCATGGATCTCGATGTCGGGATGTCCGACGCGCATAAGAAACACCGCCTGCCGCACTGTATCCGCGACGTCCTCCCCTTCGATCACCGGTTTAGGCATCCGAGCAAAACGCGAGAACTCATCGACCATCCGCCTGATGTCGTCGACCTGCCTCACGATGGTTTCCGTGCACTGCTCGAATACAGCCTTGTCCTCGGTGATGACCTTGCCGAACTTGCGGCGAATGCGCTCGGCCGACAGCTGGATCGGCGTCAGCGGATTCTTGATCTCGTGGGCCAGCCGGCGGGCGACCTCGCCCCAGGCGATCGAACGCTGTCCCGAGATGACGTCGGAGATATCGTCGAACACCACTACATAGCCTGTTGCGCTGTCGACCGGCAGCCGCGAGCCGCGCGCCAGGAGGGTGATGTTGTTTTCGACCTCGGCATCGCCAACGCTGCGCGGTATCTCGATCTGCTGCTGCCAGTGGAAGTCATTGCCATTCTCGCCGGCCGACTTGGCGCTCTGCTCGGTGAAGGCGCGGATGATGACATCGGCAAAAGCGGACAGGCCGTCGATCTCCGACAGCGGCTGGCCGAGGTGCGGCTCGAAGTCGTGCTGCAGGATGCGGTCCACCGATTCATTGCAGCTCATCAGGCGGAACTGCCCGTCCAGCACCATCACGCCGGCCGACATGTTGGCCAGCACCGATTCCAGATAGGCCTTGGCGTTTTCAAGTTCGGTGCGGTTGCGCTCGACGGCGGCGCGGGCGTCGAACAGCTGGCGGGTCATGGTGTTGAATGACTGCGTCAGCGTGCCCAGCTCATCGCTGGTGGCGACGATGGGTCGCGGCGACAGATTGCCCTCGGCCACCGCCTTGGTGCCTTCGGCCAGCAGCAGCAGCGGCTGCGCCAGGTCATTGGCGATCACGAAGGCGCTGGTGACGGCGCCGAAGATGGCCAGCAGCAGCGTCAGGGTCAGGGTCACGATGTAGATCTTGCGCAGGCCGGTGCGGCCCACCGAACGCGCCTGATATTCGCTGTAGGCGGCGCGCAGGGCCTCGGCATCGGCGGCGAGCTGCTGGGGCACCGGCAGCATCAGCTGCAGGAAGCGGGCCTCGTTCTGCAGCGACAGGTCGCTGCTCTTGCCGGGAATGGCCACCACCACGCGCAGCCGCAGGCCGGCGCCGGGCTCAAGCGCCTGCGGCTTGCCGCCGCGCAGCCGGTCCAGCCCTTCGCTGCTGCCTTCGATGGCGGCGAAGCCGCGGGTGAGGCGGGCCTGGCTCAGCATGTTCGCCGTCGGCAGTTCGGGCACCAGCGAGCCGATATTGCCGCCGGCGCTGGCCACCACCCGGTTGCTGGAAGTGACGATCAGCGCTTCCTGCAACTGGCTCTGGTCGCGCAGCCTGGAGAGCTGGGTGATCTGGCTGGCGTCGGAATAGTCGGCCAGTTCCAGCGCCATCGCGCGCGCCTTGGCGTTGAGGTCGGCCAGCGAGGAGTCCAGCGCGGTG
>JBJMTO010000001.1:0-25905 GCA_045811665.1 Bradyrhizobium sp. | reverse complement strand
TTGCCCGGCGGGGACAAGGACAGCCTATGCGATACAGAACAATGACCGATCAGCCGCGAATGCTGCGCCTCGTCTGCGCGCTCGGCGGCCTTTCGCTTGCGCTGGGTGCGTGTACCTACAGCACCGGAGAAGTGGTGACCGCAAGCGTCCCCGACGATTACCGTCAGCGTCATCCAATCTCGATCCAGGAGGCCGACCGCTCGGTGGTCATCTTCGTCGGCAACGGGCGCGGTGGACTTTCTGCGCCGCAACGCGCCGACGTCCTGGGGCTGGCACAAATATGGGTTCGCGAGGGGACCGGTGCGATCGTGGCCGATGTGCCTGTCGACACACCCAACGCCCGCGCCGCGGCAAGTTCCTTCCGGGAGATCCGGGCGCTACTTGCGGCCGGCGGCGTCCCTCCCCGCGGAATCACCTTGCATCATTATCGACCTGACGATCCACAAACCTTGCCCACCATCAGGCTGAGCTATCCCAGGATCGCCGCAGTTGTCGGCCCTTGCGGGCTTTGGCCGGACGATCTCGGACCGTCGATCTTGAACAGGCGCTCTTCCGAGAACAAAGATTTCCATAATTTCGGCTGCTCCACTCAGCGCAATCTGGCCGCGATGATCGACAATCCGGCAGACCTGGTGCAGCCACGACCTGAAACGCCCGCTTATACTGCGCGACGGAGCGCGGCGTTCGAAAAATATCGCAAGGGCGAACCGAGCGCGACCACCTATCCCGAATCCGAAAAAGCTAAACTCAGCGATACAGGCAAATGATCAATCAAGCCCGCCGCATCTCAGAAGAGCAGCCGGACCTCGTGCCGCCGCACGCCGACGATTACATCGCGCCGGCACCTCGTGTGTCCGTGCAGGCCTATTGCGAAACGCTGGAAACCGCGGCTGCGGTGCGATCTGCGGGCGAAGACCGCCGGCTCGGCAAGGCCCATCTCACGGTCCAGATGGGCGGCATGGCGGCAGCCGTGGAAGCGTACAGCACCGTCCCTACCCCCAACGTGATTATCCTGGAGACCGAAGGCCGAAGCGATATTCTTGCCGGCCTCGATCAGCTCGCAACTGTTTGCGATCCCGGAACCCGCGTGGTCGTCATCGGCAATGCCAACGACGCCGCGCCCTACCGCGAACTCGTGCGCCGCGGCGTCAACGACTACGTCATCGGGCCAGTAGAAACCCTCGATGTGGTGCGTTCGATCTGCAGTCTGTTCTCCGCCTCGGAAGCGGTAGCCGTGGGCCGGGTCATCGCGGTCGTTGGCGCCAAAGGTGGGGCCGGCGCATCGACTGTGGCGCACAACGTCGCCTGGGCGATCGCACGCGATCTCGCGCTGGATTCCGTCGTCATCGATCTCGACCTCGCCTTTGGTACCGCGGGCCTCGATTTCAACCAGGACCCCGGTCAGGGTATCGCGAACGCTGTTTTCTCGCCGGATCGGCTGGACACCTCGATCGTCGAGCGCTTGCTGGCGAAATGTACTGATCGTCTCAGCTTGCTCGCCGCGCCGGCCTCGCTGGAGCGCGTCTATGATCTGGGCGCCGAGGCGTTCGATTCCATCTTCGACACCCTGCGCATGACCACCCCGTGCATTGTCCTGGATGTCCCACACCAATGGTCGGCATGGACCAAGCGGGTTCTGGTCGGCGCTGACGACATCCTGATCGTTGCCGAGCCGGACCTCGCCAATCTGCGTAACACCAAGAACATGCTGAGCATCCTCAAGGCTTCGCGGCCCAACGACCGGCCTCCCCTATATTGTTTGAATCAGATCCGCATGCCCAAGCGCCCGGAAATCGATGCGCGCGGGTTCACCAAGACGATCGAGAGCCCGCCCATAGCGGCCATTCCATTCGATTCGAGATTGTTCGGAACGGCTGCCAACAACGGCCAGATGATCGCCGAAATTGCCGGGCGACACCGGACCACGCACACGTTTTTGGATATTGCAAAACGGCTGACGGGCCGCGGCGACACCAAAAAAGCGCGCAGGTCATTCCTGTCACCCATCATGAACAAGTTGCGGGCGAGCTAGCAGACGAGGCCGCACTCGGCATCTAGGGCTGCGCTTGAGAATGCTTTTCCGGGGCGACTTCTTTTGCGCACGGCGAAAGACAGCACTGGAAATAGTGGCGCGCTTGGCAAGCCTCTCGCCAATCAGTCCACGAATTGAGCGCCGAACTCGCAACCTATCCGCCATGCCAACCGGCATTGTCGAGGGCGGCCTTCGGACAAGATGATGGTGAAGTCCGATGGGATGTCGACGTATTCGGCGATGACTTTCACGCCGCCGTCCGAAATGTCCGTGATCGTGCAGTCACGCGGCAGCGAGCCAGTCCCGAATTGGATCTTTGCCAGCCGCCTGCATAGACGGCGTTCGCTCGTACGACGATTCGCTAGCATTTCGATCCTTCGCCTTGCTCGGGAGTTATTGGTTGATCCGGCATTACCGCCGCCCTACTCCCACTTTACGCAAGAAACATTGGAATCTGCCTATTGGGACGGCTTGCAATTTATCCATTGTTTTTGTGCGCTCTTTACCGAACTCGCTTCGGGCATGACGAAACACCCAAAAATTTCCACAAGGGCGACCGCAAACGTCTGAAAATTCATCCCACCCCATCTTTGCGACGTTACTGGACCGCGTGTTTTGGTAACCTTGTAGGTGGACAACCCGTCAGCCGGGCCAGGCAGCACACGCCCGGGGCCAGGGTTCAAACCAAAAACCATGACGACCACATGCCTCGCGGAACAAGCGCGTTCGGCGGTGTGCCGCCGCCGTGCAATCGAGTGCGTTCCGGCGGAATATACCCTCCAATAAAAGGATTGATCCCCTGCCGTTTGCCGATAGCGTGACCTTTCGACTCGAATCTAAAAAGCGGACGATCGATGGGTAGCCTGGTTCTCCTGGACCTTATGGGCGGCGTGGCGCTGCTGCTGTGGGGCCTGCATATGGTCCATAGCGGAGTTCTGCGTGCGTTCGGTCCCGATCTCCGGCGAGGTCTGGCGAAGGCCCTGGACAACCGGTTTACTGCTTTTGCGGCGGGTGTCGGCCTGACCGGTCTGCTGCAAAGCAGTACGGCCACCGCCCTGATCACGAGTTCGTTTGCGGCGGAGGGCCTCGTCGGGCTGGTGCCTGCGCTCGCGATCATGCTCGGAGCCAATCTCGGGACGACCCTGATCGTCCAAATCCTCTCGTTCAATATCGCTGCCGCCGCGCCCGTACTCTTTATCATCGGCTTGGTCGCGTTCCGCGGCGGCGCGAGGTCACGGGTCAAGGACATCGGCCGGGTCTCGATCGGGCTCGGCCTGATGCTGCTGGCTCTGCACATCCTGCTAAACACGCTGGCGCCCGTCGAAAACGTGCCTGGCGTGCGTCTCTTCATGAACGCCATCACGGGCGACCCCCTGCTGTGCATCATCATCGCCGCCGTTGTCACCTGGCTGGTACATTCGAGCGTCGCGACAGTCCTGCTGGTGATGTCGCTGGCTTACTCGCATTTCATCTCGCCTTCCGCCGCCTTGGCCCTCGTGCTGGGCGCGAATCTCGGCAGCGCGATCAATCCGCTTTTCGAAGGTGCCCGGCGCGACAATCCCGCCAGCTATCGGCTTCCCGTCGGCAACCTGGTCAACCGCCTGGTTGGGGTGCTGCTGGTAGCGCCGTTCCTCGGCCCGATCACGGAGGTGCTGCAGGCTTGGCAACCCGACCTCGCCAAGCTCACTGCCGCGTTCCACATCGCCTTCAACGTGGCCATGGCGGTCTTATTCATCGGCCTGCTCGACGGCTTGGCGACGTTGCTTAGAAAAGCCTTTCCGGATCGACCGCAGGAGACCGACCCGTCCCAGCCGCGCTATCTCGATGAAAGCGCGCTTGAAACTCCCTCCCTGGCTTTGGCAGACGCCGCGCGCGAAACCCTGCACATGGGCGACCATGTCGAAATCATGCTGCGGAAAGTCATGGCGGCGATGATGACGAACAACCGCGCCCTGGTCGATCAGGTGTCGAGAATGGACAACACGGTCGATGGGCTGGACGAGGCGATCAAGCTTTACGTGACAAAACTGACGCGCGGCAGCCTCGACGAGCGCGAAGGCAAGCGCGCGATGGAAATCATTTCTTTCGCGATCAACCTGGAGCACATCGGCGACATCATCGACAAGAATTTGAGCGAACTCGCAACCAAAAAAATCAAACGCCGTTTCCAGTTTTCACCGGAAGGCGCGGAAGAACTGTCGGCCTTCCATAAACGCACCGCGGACTCGCTCCGGATTGCGTTCGGCGTGTTTATGTCAGGTGATGTCAATGAAGCGCGCAAGCTCCTGGCGGAGAAGGCGCTGTTGCGCAACACTGAGCTTGCCGCGACCGAAAGGCATCTGGACCGCCTGCGCGAAGGTCGGCCTGAAACGATCGAAACCACGTCACTGCATCTCGACGTCCTGCGCGACCTGCGGCGAATACACTCGCATATCTGCTCAGTGGCGTATCCGGTTCTCGATGCCGCGGGAGTCTTGCCCTCCGGGCAGAGTGCGGAAACCGAGTTGATCACCGACGCTCAGGCCTATCCCGCGTCCAGATAGCGGCTGTCGACCTAGCATCCGTGTACTCATAGGACCGCCTCAGTCAGTGTCAGTGGAATCCGGCGGCAATTCCGACTACCTGCTCGTCCTGGCCATTAAAGCCATGATGCGAAAACGCCTGGCACGGGTCCCCCTCGCTAGCGCCGCCTTGTATCCAAGCCACACGAGCGCGCCCGGATGACCATTTGACGAACGGACCTACCCCAGCCGGCAATGTCGCCCTGCAGCTATCGGCGCTGTGATGGATGACCAGCGTACGCGGCAACGACGTCGTTGAGCCAAGGATCGACATGACATTATACGCGCTTCCGGATTCGGAGCTGAGAAACCCCGACGCCAACACCAACGCATCTGGCCGCGCTCCACGCGCAATTCCCTCGGCCGCGCGAATGGTACCTCGGCTGGTAGCTACGACCGTCACGGGGCGCTTGATCGCAGCCATATATTGAACTGCCCCATTGAGATCGGTATTTGCATCGGTCACGAGTACAGCTAGCCCGCGTGCGGCATACGCGTGACGTGTGCGCACCAACTGATTGCCTTTGAGCCCGTTGATTTCGCCCTGATCGCCGGGACGGATATTGCCATCGCCACCGGGCATCAGGATCACACTCCCGCGTGGGGCCTTGGGCTTGATCAGCACAGCACGCGAACCACCGATATCAACAGTTTCGTCGGCAATCGCGGAAGCACACGAAAGTGCGGCAAGGATTGCAGCAGTCCAGCAGTAACCGATCCAACCGTGCATGACTTTATCTTTCGCTTCACTATCGAGCTAACTAAATCTAATGGCGAGAGTAACCAGCGATTCTGCCGCGGCGACACCGCTCAATCCCTTGCGGAAGCCTGCCTGCCGTTGACCACGATGAAATACAAGTTGCGGGTGTAGACTAGTAGCCCCAGGGCCTGCCCGGCGATGAATACCGGGTCCTTGCGATACAGCGCATAGATCAACAACAACGTGCCGCCGCCTATCGAAAAGAACCAGAACGCAACGGGAATGACACTCCTGCGGGCGCGTTCCGACGCGATCCATTGCACCACGAAACGCATTGTGAAAAATGCCTGCGCGACGAACCCAAGAGCCACCCAGCCGTCGAACTTGACTACGAAGACCTCATGCAGGTAGCCGCCGAGCCCACTGAACAATTCGGTCATCGGGTCACCTCGGTGCTAACAGGCGTCGGTTTCTTGCGGCGGATCAGCCACCATACCCCGGCGATATCCATCATTCCGATCCATAGCCGATCGAAGAAGCCGTAGTTCGACACGCCAGACCGGCGCGGACGATCGATGACCTCGACATAGGCGATTTCGTAACCCTCGCGCCGGATCAACGCCGGCAAGAAACGATGCAGCCCGTCGAAGTAAGGCATCATCATGAAAACTTCGCGCCGGAATGCTTTCAGGCCGCAGCCGGTATCCCGGGTGCCATCGTGCAGGATTGCCTTGCGCACGCCGTTGGCTATGCGCGATTGCAGTTTTTTGAATCCAGTGTCCTTGCGTCCGACTCGTTGGCCGGCGGCAAGGCCGATATCCTCGCCGCCTCTTTCGATGGCGCCGATCAAGTCCGGCAGGAATGCCGGATTGTTTTGTCCATCGCCGTCGAGAGTAGCCAAAATTGCGCCGCGCGCGGCGCGAACTCCACTGCGTACCGCCGCGGATTGGCCTGCGGACACCGCGTGACGAATCTCGCGCACATTCGCGCGCTTCGCCATCTCAGCGGCAAGCCGCTCGCCGGTCGCGTCGGTTGACCCGTCGTTGACGTAAATGATCTCATAGTTCCAGCCGCCATCGAGGGCGGCGGCGATTTCGGCAATCAGCGGAGCTACGTTCTCAGCCTCGTTCCGCACGGGGACAATGATGGAAACAGCAATCGCGGGTATGTCGGAACCGGGCAAATCGACGCTCGCCATTGGAGTGAGCCGCCGCCGACGACCATCGCGGTCCGGCGGTTGCGGAGCCCGCTTCTTATGGGGCCGATGGCATCCGGGCAACCCTTTTGGAGTGGCCCGAAAGGCTCCGAAGCGGCACAATTTCCCCGTCGCGACGGATTGCGAATCCGAGGCGCCGTGCAGCGAACCAGTAGCGCACTGACATGGCCCCGATCACACCGATCAATGCTCCGGCAACCACGTCGCTTGGGTGATGCGACAACAGCAGCAGCCGGGTGCCGGCGATCACGAGCGCATACACGATCATAAGCAACCGCGCTCGGGGCCAGACCGCGCTAACGGCGAAGGCCAGCGCAAAGGCGGTTATGGAGTGAGCCGAAGGGAAACTGGAATAGGCTCCGGTCCCGGAAAATGGCACAAAGTGGAACGGGTTGGCCTCGCCTCCCACGAACGGCCGGCCGCGCCCGACGATCCATTTCAGGACCTCCCCCAGAAGCAGCGGAGTAAGCACGGCAAAAAACAGAAACTGCAGTCTGGTGCCGAAACCTAGCAAGTCCGCTCGCAACGTTCCGCGCAATGCCGCGGAGATGGCCCCGACGACGAGCAACATCCCGCCCAGCGCCGTCAAAACGTAAGCGTCCTTGCCAAGTTCGGTCAGAATGCGAACCGGCCAAAGGCTTGGCGTCCCGCGCTCCGGCATCAACCTTATCTCATGCGCGTCGAGCACATACATCATCGCCACGATGACAATGCTCAGCAGCGCGGTCATCACAAGGGAGTGCCGCGCCAGACGCCGTGCCGCTACGGCTCGACGCGAATGCGATGGGGGCCGCACGAGTTGCGCGACCGAACCTCCGGCTACCGCAACCAGGTTGGCAATATAGGTCAAGGGATCGCCACTACCGGCGCGAGCGGACATCTATTCCGTGCCCTCGGACCGGAAGATTGCGATCGAAATCGCTCGCCCTTGGGAGATGTTGTAGCCTTCGATGCGGTCGGCAACGTTGTAGCGCAGGCCGATGGCCTCGGCGCGCTGCGCAAACGTGCGCTCCGACCGCTGTTCTACCAGCGCGAACCGGCAACTCCCGTGTCCAAGGAAATCCGCCGCGCCCGAACCATCGGTCAGCAACGTCGACGTACCCGTCATGAAAACGAGGCTAGGCTCGTGAAACCCTGCGGCCGCGGCTTTCGGCCCGACGCAGACGACGTTGCGTAACGCGCGGGCTATCTCTGCGCTCGGGAACAGCGGCGTCAGCCCCGGAAGCACGATGCCGTAAACCGCAGCCGCCAGGAACATGGCGGCTACCACCGCGTTGAGCAGCGAGCGTTCGGCGCGATTGTCATCGTAAAGCCACCAAGCAAATAATCCGAAGATGAGCGCGGCCGCCACGAACGGCCAGGCCAGAAAGGCCGGCTGGCGCGTCAGCGCGATCGCACCGACAATTGCAATGACCGATGCCGCCGCCGGAACGATAAACCACCACGCGGCACCGCTCCTCAACCAGGACCTCGACAGCACGCGCCGCTCGAGCGCGCCCACCGTCAGGATCGCGATCGCCGGATAAAGCGGAAGGACGTAGTGAGGCAACTTCGTCAGCACCAATTCGAACACGATCCAGGACGGGAGCAGCCAGGCCAGCAGATACTGCGCGCCCGGTTCCCGCCTCGCCCGCCACACCGCAGGGGCGGCCATGCCGGCGAGAGGCGCACCCGGCCAGAACGTCACCCAGAACAGCAGGAAATAGAATCCCGGGGGCGCACCATGGGATTCCTGCGCAGCGAGCTTGCTCAACATGTCGCCGCCGATTGAATCCGTGAAAAACGTCTCGCCTGCGCGCCAGAAGATTGCGACAAACCAGGGCAGCACAAGAAGCAGCATCCAGATCAGTCCCCAGACCGGCCGCAGGCGCCAAAGCCATACGGCCGAACGATCGAGGATGACCAGGGTGCCGATCGCAAGCAGCACGAACATCAGGATCAGCGGCCCCTTCAGCAGGATGCCACCAGCCAATGCAGTCCAGAAGATTGCGGGAGATGACCAGGGCGGCCGCACGGGATCGTCGCCCCGCTGCCATGACAGGTAGACCCGCGCCAGTGCGCCCATCACCGCCACTACGGTCAGCAGCAGCATCGCATCGGTCTTGGCCAGGCGCGCCTCGGCTCCGAGCAGCACCGAACTGCACAGGATCAGCCCGGCCAGGATCGCGCCGCGCCTGGTCACAAAGGCGAGTGCCGTCCAGTAGGTCAACAGCACCGCGCCGATCGCGCCGATCAGTGAGGGAACGCGGTATAACCAAATGCGGACCTGCGCTCGTGGCAAACCCATGGCGGAGGCGGTCTCGACGGCGGCAGCTTGCAGCCAATAGACGCCGACGGGCTTTTTGTAGCGCACCTCGTCCTGGAAGCGGATATCGACAAAGTCACCGGTTTCCACCATCTGCTTCGTCGCCTGCGCGAACCGCGCCTCATCGCGATCGATGGGGGGTATGTTGAAAAACCCCGGCAGAAACAGCACGAGCCCGCACGAAATCAGGAATGCAACTGCACGGATGTGACTGCCCGTGACAAACTCGATTACCGCAACAAGCCTGCTGCCCGGATTTACCGGGGTCTTGGGCTCGCGCGGCTCTCCAAATCGGGGACGGGCATGGGTCTCAAGCATCGGTTTCGCATACGCCGGAACTGCTATCCCCACAACCGGTTAGGCGCCGCTTATTGGATTCTGACAACAACTGTGTCTGCCGCGCCCGTGGCGTCGATCACAGTCAATCTGGCAAAGCCCGGCCCGGGTGGATCGATCAGGCGCTGGCGACCACTGTGGATTTCTCCCACCGCGAGGCCATTCAACAACATTGTCATGGGTGGCACGCCGCCGGCGACCTTCACGGGCATCGCTGCGGGCTGAGTCCCGGAACCGGCCAGTTCAATCCGGGAGCCGTTCAAGGGAAACTGGATGTGTGGCGCCTGCTCCCCTCCGCTGCGAACCAGTTCCCCAGAGGGCCGAAAGCGGCGAAGCGGCAGCGGGAGCTTGGCGTTATCCGCCAACAACGCCCCCCTGGGCGGCTTCGGGAGCGGCATGGGCAACCTTGCGGTGCGCGCGAACGCATCGAACAAGATCGGTGCGGCGGCGGTACGCCCGATCAAACCGGCGACGGGTGCGCCATCCGGCCGACCGATCCAAACCCCAATCGTGATGCGCCCGTCAAAGCCGATCGACCAGGCATCGCGGTATCCGTAGCTGGTCCCGGTCTTGAACGCGATCCGGTTATGCGGGGCGTTCTCGGGCGGCGGCGAACCGAGCAGCACGTTGCCGACCTGCCAGGCCGCAACCTCGTCCAGTAGCCGGAGAGAATCCCGCGGCCGATCGCTTGCGATCTCACGGAGCGGGCGTGTGTTGCCGAGCCGCGCCAACCCCGAATAGAGCTGCACCAGGTCCTCCAACGTGAGGCCAACTCCGCCAAGCCCCATCGCCAGTCCGGGCGCCTCATCCTTGGGCAGCACCAGATTGGTCCCTGCCTGCTTCAATCGGGACGATAGCCGGCTGGCGCCGACGCGCTCGAGCAGCGAGATGGCGGGTATGTTCAGCGAGAGTTGCAGCGCCTTGCGAACCGGCACCGTTCCCTGAAAAGTCATGTCGAAGTTTTCCGGGGCGTAGCTGCCGAACCGGATCGGCCGATCGTCGATGAGCGTCTCCGGGTGGACGAAGCCATCTTCGAACGCCAGACCATAGATGAACGGCTTCAGCGTCGATCCGGGCGAGCGCACCGCGCGGGTCATATCAACCTGACCTGCGCGCTTCTCATCGAAGTAGTCGGGCGAACCGACGCGCGCGAGCACATCGCCTGTGGCATTGTCGGCGGCCAGGATGCCGATGGAGATGTTGGCGCCCAAAGAAGCGGCGCGGTCGCGCGCCAACGCCTCAAGCACCTGCTGAAGGTTGGCGTCCAGTGTCAGCCTGATGACAGGGAAATCCTTCGCCGTCGCCATCGCGTGATCGGCGGAGTGCGGCGCCAGTATCGGCATGGGCTTGCGCAAACGCGGCACCGGCACTCGCTTTGCCTGACGCGCATCTTCCGGTGCGACCTGCCCCTGCTCCACCATCCGGTCGAGCACGCGGTCCCGCGCGGTTCGCGCAGCGTCGGGATGCCGATCAAGCCTGCGGGCTTCCGGCGCTTGCGGCAGAGCGACCAGAAGCGCGGATTCCGCGAGCGACAGACGCTTCGGCTCCTTGCCGAAATAAGCAATCGAAGCTGCCCGAATGCCCTCCAGATTGCCGCCATACGGCGCCAAGGTCAGATACAAATCGAGGATCTGCTCCTTCTCGAAATGTCGCTCAAGTTGAAGCGCGCGGACGATCTGGCGCAGCTTGGAGTATATCGAGCGATGCCGCCTTGGCTCCAGCAGCCGGGCCACTTGCATGGTGATAGTGGAGCCGCCAGAGACGATGTGACCTTGGGTGAGGAGTTGCACCGCCGCCCGCCCCAGAGCTATGGGATCGACGCCCGGGTGTGAGTGAAAGCGCCGGTCTTCATAGGCCAGAAGCAGCTTCAGATAGGCGGGATCGACATCGGTTTTTGCGACCACCGGGAGGCGCCAGCGGCCATCAACCATGGCGTAGGCTCGCAACAGCTTGCCATTGCGATCGACGATCGTTGTGGACACCTGACCGGCCGCCGCCAGCGGCAAGGGCCCCAGGGCGAGCACCCAGACGGCAAGAACACCCGCTGAGATCAGCGCCGCCCCAGCGACGGCCGCGGCCAGCCTGACCCACGGCGGTCGTTGCGATCCTGCTATGGCCGCGCTTACGCTCATTTCGCCGGAAGCACCTCGACCGATGCGGTGCCGGTGCGCCCATAGCGCGAGGGATTGTACATATCCTCCACGAACGCCTGCGGCAGCACGTATTTGCCGACGGTCACCGCGCGCACGACATAAGCCACCGTAAACACCGCCTTGTCGTCGGCTGCCCGGTCGATCGCCGCGGTGAAGCGGTCGTCGCGGAATTCGGTATTCTCCGGCTCCTCGCCGTCCTCGATCCAATCGAGTGTCCCGGTGTCGCCTGACGAGACCAGATGCGGATTGTCGATTTCGAGGCCCGCAGGCAGATAGTCCGCGACCATGATGTGACCGTATTCCGGCTTGGCTTCTGTAACCTTCAACACTACCGCGAAGCGCTCGTTCTGTCTGGCTTTGGAGACATCTGCCGGCTTGCCGTCCAGAGTGAAATAGGCGCGCTCGATCTTGAAACCGTTCGACGCCGCGGGCTCCGGGGTCACCGGTGCGCCGCTCACCGACACCACCGCCTGAACCGGAGTATCGCCCGTATTGGTGATCTTGATCGGCTTCACGGCTAGCTCGGCAGACTTGTAGCTGCGATACAACGCCGTCTTGACCGGCGCGCCATCGAGCTCAAGGCTCATCGTCTCCTTTGAAAGCGCCCGGGACGCCAGCACCAACCAGGCGTTCTCCTGCGTCGACGTGTATGGCGTCAATCCCCGAGCTACTTCGATGCGGGCGACGGCTTGCATAAGCGTTGCGCGCGGGGCGTTGCCCTCGCTCGCGAGCGAAACCAGCGCCGCGGCGTCCCGTAAGGCGCTGCCGTAGTCGACCCGCCCGAACTCCAGTGCGGGTTTTGGCGCGAGGCTTTCGAGCGCGGCGGCATAGACGCGCTCCGCCCTGCTGCGGTCGCCCACCAATGCAAGCGCGGCGGCCAGTTGCGATTTTGCAATCGGAGTTGCCAGGTTGTTCAATTTGGTGTCGGCGAGATACCGCAGGTCGCCGATCGGTGCGGCACCATTGCGCGCGAGGACGTACAGGCCGTAGGCGAGATCACGGCCGCCATCCTTTTCGGGCTCATTGGCGTTCACTACCGAGTTGCGGACGCGATCCAGCGCGCTCTTGAACAGCACATCCGGCACCGCAAATCCCTTTTCCCGGGCTCGGGTCAGGAAATCCGTGACGTATGCGTCGAGCCACGCATCGTCGCCGCCCGCGGCCCATAGCCCAAACGATCCATTGGAGCCTTGGCGCGCCAGCAGGCGATCAATGGCATCCTTGATGCGCTGATCGATCTCGGTGTCCATTGCGAGATGGGCGCCGGCCGCCAGATCATTGACATAGAGCAGCGGCATGGCCCGGCTGGTGATTTGCTCCGAACAGCCATGCGGATATCGGTCCAGCGCTTTCAGGATGGTAGCGGCATCAAGCGCGGTGGACATGCTCAGGGACAGCGACACGCCTCCGGTGCCCGGTATCAGCTCCGAGAATATGTCGGATGTCAGCGTGAAGCTCTCTCCTTTCGCCAACGTCCGGATGGAGCGGCGCGCCAGGATCTGAGTTGCCGGCTTAACCTCAAGTGCATAATGCCGCGCCAACGTCAGCCCGTTCGGTCCCCTGATATCGACGTCGAGATTTGCGGTGCCGGCGCCGGCAGCGTCGAGCGTCAGCGCGATGGAGCTTCGCTGCTTTGCCGCCAGCTTCATCGTCGTAGCAGGATTACCGGTTACCTTCACAGGCCCTGAGGTCTTGACGTTGAGCGTGTAATCGCCCGGCGCGCCCTCGACGTTATCCAGATCGAGGCTCATTGTGCCGTGATCCCCGTTGAGCAGGAAGCGCGGCAGTGTCGAAGTCAGCACGACGGGATCGCGCACTGTTATGTCCGTGTTGGCGCGACCGAGTTTTGTTGCTGTCCAGGCCACCGCCATCACACGCGCCGTGCCGGCAAATCCCGGAATATCGAAGCTGATCTCGGCCGAGCCATCCCCACCAACCGAGACGATGCCCGAATACAGCGCCAGTGGCTTTTGCGCTGGTGGACTGCCCTGCAGCTGGGCGCCGGCGGAATCTCCGCCCGTCCTGAGCTGGCCGCGGGTACCCTGCATGCCATCGATCAATTGCCCATACAGGTCTCGGATTTCCGCACTCAGCCGGCGCTGCCCGAGATAATACTCGTCCGGAGCGGGCGGCTTGTATCTGGTCAGATTGAGGATGCCCGCATCGACCGCGGCTACGACGATCTTCGCATCTTCGCCAGGACTGAGACCGCCTAATTTGATGGGCAGCTTGAGCGTCGTGTTCGGACGCACTAGCGCAGGCGCTGAAAGATCGACCTGGATGGTGCGGGTTTTCCTGTCGATGCCAAACCACTTTACGCCGATAGCTCGTCCGGGCATCCGTAACGCAGCCGCCTCAAGCGGTCGGCGCAGCGTTGCTACGAGGTAGGCGCCGGTCCCCCAATCCTTCCCCACTGGAATCCTGACTTGGGCGGTACCTTCCTTGACGTCGATTGTTTGTGTCGTCAGCAGGCGCTCGCCAACTACATTGATCGTAAGTTTGCCGGCGGAGCGGGCGTTGACCGATACAACCATGGTCTCGCCTGACTGGTACTCCGGCTTGTCGATCGATGTTTCCAGAAGATCCGGGGTATCCGCGCTCCCATCGGAATACCAGCCGACATCGAACTGCACAGATGTCAGCGGCCCGCCCGCTTCCGGCGACTTCACCTCGAGGCGATACCTGCCCGGTTGCGGCGACAACGCAATGCGGGACGGCTGGTCGGCAGCGACCGCGAGATCGCCGTCGGCGATGCGGCGGGTCGTTTTGACCGGCTCATATTCCCATGACGAACTCTGGCGGTACCACTGATAGCGAGATTCGACCTTCAGCAACTCGTACCGCAATGCCGGTTGCGCTGCCGGCTTGCCGTCAGATGATACGAACACAACATCGAATCCGGCCTTGTCGCCCTCCGCTACGCTCTTGTCCGCAAAGAGAGGCTTGATGCCGATCATCGCCGCTGCCGGAGCAATCGGCAGCACCAGTTTGCGCTCCACGGCACGCCCGCCAGTCTCGGCCATGCGGATGGATATTTGCGCTTCCTGCGGACGAGTCGAGTTTGGGGATTTGGCTAGCCGGACTGGAAAGGTTGCTGTTCCGTTGGAGCCCGTCTCGGGCAGGTTTTCGATAGCCGTCCGCTCGTTGCTGCTGGTCTCCTCGTCCGCCAGCCCAAACTGGTAACCAGCAAATCCAGGCCTTTCCGCCGCTGGCCCAACCAGCATATCGCCTTCCAACTGAAGATTTGAGGCGGGCGCGCCGTACAAAAAATGCCCCGCAACTTCAAGTTGTACTGGAGTCTCGACTTTGATCTGCTTGTCTTTGCTGGATAACGCAAATTCGATTCGTTCGGGAACGTAATCCTCGACCATGAAGGTGGTTTCACCGATCGAGGAAGCTTTTGGGTCGGTAAACGCCCGCACCCGCCACGTCCCGCTCGGCACCGCCGAATTCAGCTGTACCGACATGGTTCGGCCTCCGGCGCCCTGGTCCTGCAGAAGCGCGCGGCGGAATTCCACCCCATCGGGCCGTTCGATAACCAGCGTCAGGGGCCCGCCGCTGATCGCATTGCCCTGGCCGTCGCGGAGCAGCGCCGTCAAGTAGACGGTCTCGCTAGACCGGTAGACGCCGCGCTCGGCATAGACAAACGCGTCGGCTCCGGCGGGTACGGCGCGGCCGGAAACGCCTCTGTCGGACAGGTCGAACGCGTTCGTTTTCAGGCTGAGGAAGGCATAGTCGGCATTCTCGCCCGCCACCGTCAGCATCGCGGGCGAGAGACCGCCCTCGCCTCGCGCCAGGCCCGCCTCGAACAGAACGTGCCCGGACTGGTCCGTCGTGCGTGTAGCCAGGATCTCGTTGTTGCGCGCGATCAGCCGCACCTCGGCCTTGCCGACCGCCGCAGTGGATGCCAGCGAATGGATGAAAACGTGGACGCCGTCGTTGCCTGAGAAGGCTGTTACGCCGAGATCGGATACGATGAACCACTGGGTTGCCAGCGAAGACTCTTCATCGTCGCCGCGGCCCTTCGCCGACGCAGTCATCACATAAACGCCCGGCTGAGGGTCCCCGAGCGCCTGATCAACGGGAAACGCTGTTGTCACGTCCTGGTTGAGCGCGGTCGCGGTGCTTAGTTCGCCCGACCAGACTTTCACGCCACGCGCGTTGCCCAGGCTGGAGAGTTCGTACCGGCTGAGTGCCCGCTGAAAATCACTATCTATGACGGTGTTGATGAGGTTGCGGTCGCCGATCCTGAACACGTCAACCGATACTGCCGGGGTATTGACGCTAACCACCGCAATACCGCGCTGACCGGTGCGAGGCAGCACATAGGCACGCCCGGTAAACCGGACGAACGGCTTGCGGTCGCGCACATAGATGTTGAATTCGGCCGACTTCGGGAGGCTCTCCTTGACGGCGGACGGCAACCCGGCGCGCAGGTTGATGTTGTAGCGGTCGCCATGCTTTAGCCCGTCGACGCAAAGCTGCCTGCTGTCCGAGGTCAATGCTGGCTTCTCATTCCCCGCCAGCGACACGAACGGGGCGAAATCCGTTCGCTTGGCAAGCTCTTCCGAGAACTGAAAGCAGGCGCGCGGCGAGGCCGAGTCCGAATCGACCGTGTAATCGACCAGCCGAAAGCCGTGCTCGTCCCGCAGGCGTTCGTAAGTGCCACGTACCTCGGCAACCTCGCGCAGCTCGAGGGACAACCGCAATGCATCCAGCGCCGGCCGCCAGAGCTTGCGTTCAGACATGGCGCGGCCGAGCGTGGCAAGCGCGTCGGCCTCTTCGCTCGGATTGGCGGCACGGAGGTAGGCGATGTAGGCCGCCGTCGAGGCCCGCTCCAGGAGAAAGGTCTGGTCGCTCGAGTTCTTCGGTGAAATCTGGAAAATGAGCCGGGCGAGCCTCAGCCAGTTGGTGCTGTCCTCGGGCGCGAGCGCGGCTATCTGCCCGAGTATCTGCAGGCCGGAGCGGAAATCGGCGCGTTTGACGGCGGCGTCCGCGTCGGTTTTGAGGGTGGTGCGGGATTTGGCAACAGCCCCGGCTTCGCTCTTGATTTGGGCTTCCAGTTTGATCGCCGAATCCGCCAGATCGTTCCGTTTGAATGCCTTCTCTGCCGCCGCACACGCCGACACCACGCCCAGCACCAGCGCTGCGCAAATGATTGCGGCGCGAATCGATCCGATCATCATGGAACTCCCTCGCGCGGGCGAACGCCGCGTCTTTCTCAGAAGTGCGATAAAACATGACCGAAGTCACGTCCGCTCGCCCCGTCACCGTCGAGAGCGTGAGACTTTGTCGCGCTCACGCCATCCTAGGTTCGGAGCCGACGTCATGATAAGCGGATTTTTCATTTTGGGAGTGTTATAAGACAGCCAACGGTCCCATAGCTCAACTGGATAGAGTAACGGATTTCTACTCCGTGGGTTGCAGGTTCGAATCCTGCTGGGATCGCCAGTCCCGACCATCACACAACCTCAATAAACAAAGGCCTTTTTCGCGTTCTCCTGAGGCTGATCACCGAGCTGTTGAACAGAACGCAAGGGTCGAAAAGGGACTGAAAGCGGCAGCGGCCCGCGCGACCTATGTTCTTGTCGCCTTGTCGGCACTGTACCAGGGTCAGCACGCTTGTACGCATGAGCACGAGGGACCCGGAACTGGCTTACCCCGGGAGGTAATGTCAGCAGCATAAAAAAGCCACGGGGGACGTTACGTCGTGCGGCCCTTGATGCGCTGCCGTTTTCCAACTTCCGGGCAGCTAGGTCAACTGCGCGGAAGTGTTGCATCGATTGCCTCCTGCAGGGCCGGCATCCGTCGGTGACCGCCCGCGCCACGAATTCCCACGCGACTCATTCGAGTTGGGCACCACCTCGCCGTTCCGATAGCTGCTTGCATAGTTCACATGTTGTTGTTCGCGCGAAACCTTCCCCCAACCGCGGTCATTTGCAACGCAGCTGCAACTGGCCGCGGAGTAAGGCACTGAAAACAAGATTAATCATGCGAGCGCGTCGAGCCACGGTCCTTGCCTTGTCTTTGGCACCCGGCATCGTCGCTCAAGATATAGCCTTTTCACAAGAGTATCGTGGAACAATGGGACAGCAAATGGCCTGTACGCCGGACGTCTGGCGGCTGTGCAGCGCGCAAGTGCCTGACGTGGACCGGATCGTGGCGTGCCTGCGCCGAAACACTCCTCAACTCAGCAGGGGGTGCCGAGCGGTCTTCGAACAGAGCTACAACGCCCCCGCCCCCCGACGCGGCCAGGATCAGGACTACAGCCCTGGTTATGAGCCGAGGCCCAACTACTATCCCGACTATGAGCCGAGGCCTCGCAGATACGGACCGAGGCCTTACTACGAAGATGAATAGAATGGTCGACCGCGACCCACCCGTTGTTGGCGGTGGGTCGGCGCTGCCGTAGCCGGTAACGAAGACGGAGCCCAGCGTTGCGAAGCGTCACCGCGCCCTGTTCTAACCGGGCGGTACCGCCTCTGCTGTCGCACGAGGGCAGCTGACCCAGCAGCTAAAATTTGATGCTGGATCGGAGAACTCTGGACGCGAACGCGTCCGCTCTTGTTCTGTCGCGATACGTTCCTCGAAACAAAGCCAAACTGAGGAACGAGTTTGATCGTTGTCTATCGAGAACGAGATGGGGATCAGCAGAGCAGCGCGCGCGTGCCAAGGCAATCAGCTTCCTTCCAGGTAACTGGGCGTAAGAGGGCCCGCCTCGTCGGGCTTCCACTTTCTTTTCCAATCTCCGGGCATTACCCTTCCACGTCGGACCAGCCGTTTTGGCGGAGTAGCAGAATGAGTCGGAGGCGGACAGCGATGGTGCGGATATCGACGGCCTTCACGCTGGTGGCTCTTGCTGCTTTAATGACACCCGCGGCGGCGCAGGGCTGGCCGTCCCGCCCGGTTACCATGATTGTGCCCTTCGCGGCGGGCGGCGCCTTCGACGTTCTCGGGCGTATCGTGGCGGCGCAAATGGGTGCGATCTTCGGCCAGACGGTGATCGTCGAGAATACGACCGGCGCAGGCGGAATCGTCGGAGTGATGCGGGTTATCAGCGCAAAACCTGACGGCTATACCTTCCTGCTTGGGACAGTCGGTACCCACGCCTACAATCAAACGATCTACAAGAAGCGCCGCTATGATGCGATCAACGACCTTGCGCCGGTTGCGCTGTTCTCGGAGCAACCCATGGTGCTGGAGGTGCGCAAGGATCTTGCGGCGAACACGCTTTCAGAGTTCGGTGAGCTTCTCAAACAGAACGGCGCCAAGATGCAATACGGCTCGGCCGGGTCCGGCTCAACCACACATCTTGCTTGCGCGCTGCTCAACGCCCGGTTGGCTGTGGAGACGACGCACGTCCCGTATCGCGGCTTGGCGCCGGCGATGACCGACTTGATCGGCGGGCGGATCGATTACGTCTGTGGCAATCTCGGCGGCGCGACCCCGTACATAAATAGTAAGCAGGTTAAGGCCCTCGCCCTGCTGTCGAAAATACGCTCGCCGATGATGCCAGACCTCCCGACCGCGCAGGAGCTAGGCCTGGCCGACTACGATGTCACCACTTGGACAGCATTCTTCGTGCCGAAAGGCACGCCCAAGGAGATCGTCTCCAAGCTGAACCAGGTGACGCATGCCGCGATGGACACACCTGCCCTCAAGGCGCGGCTGCTCGAGATCGGGGTGACCGGTGTGGCGCCCGAGCGCCGCAGTCCCGAATACCTCGCGAGCTTCGTGGCCGAGGAGATCGCCCGCTGGGAAGGCCCGATAAAATCGGGTGGATTGCAGGTGGACTGAACGCCAACGTGGCTCTGAGGAGACAGCTTGGCATGTCCTAGGGAAGCGAGGCCCGGTTAGGGAGACGCACCAGGCTTCTGTCTCCTTTGGATCACGACGAAGCCCGGCCGCTCTGCCTCGTGATGGGCGCGCGCGCCCGGCGCAATATACGCGCTGATGAAGTGAGATAGGCCAACCCATCCCGTGGTCCGAAAGCCGAGAGCATGCGTTCTGGCTCATCACTCAAACGGAGCCGCCGAAAGCCCGTGCGGCGCTGTCGGCATCATGAGAGAGCCGTCGCGAGCCGGCGATGACTTTCGACCCACCAATCTTTCGTAGTGACGAACATATTGTTCGGCCATTCGCCTTGCCGTAAACCGTTCGTCAAACCGGGCGCGGACTTGGGATCGATCAAGTTGGTCAAGCAGTTGTACAGCTTTTTTGGCTTCGTCTTCGCCGTCCACCACCAAGCCGCTAACCCCGTGATCAATGACTTCCGGCACCGAACCTGATCGGAAGGCAATCACTGGTGTGCCACACGCCATGGCTTCGATCATCACAAGCCCAAAAGGTTCGGGCCAGTCGATCGGGAAAAGCAAGGCTGCCGCACCCGAGAGAAAACCCTGTTTCGCCTTGTCGTTCACTTCGCCGATCAGCTCAACGTGCGTGCCATCAAGGAGGGGTTCAATCCGCTCCTTGAAGTAACGTCTCTCACCACGCGGGACCTTTGCCGCCATGCGCAGGGGAATCCCAGCGGCTCGCGCGATTCGAATTGCTGTTTCAGGTCCTTTATCCGCAGTGAGCCTTCCAAGAAAGGCGAGATAAGAACCAGCCTTCATCACCGGATGGAAGGCGTCGGCGGGGAGCCCGTGATATATCGTGCCGGCCCAATTCGCTCGGCGGATCGGTAAGCGTTGGTTGTCGGAAATCGAGATGAAAGGCGCGGCGGGAAAACGATCGATCACATCGGACACGCCTCGCAAATCCAGACGGCCGTGCAAAGTGGTAAGGAAAGGCACGCCCAGACGGGTTAGCAGCGGCAGGTGCAACCAGTCGATATGGGCATGAATCACATCAAAATCGGAAGCGTGTGCGGCCACTTCCTCCAGTAATCTTGCTTGCGCCGCAGCCGGGTCCGAACGTGGGCGGCCGAGCCTCAATGCGCGCGGCAACACGGGAACCAGCTTCGCGCGCGTCACTGAATCACCGCTTGCAAACAAGGTTACGTCGTGTCCGAGCTCCACCAGTTCGTTCACCAGCCAAGCGACGACCCGCTCGGTGCCACCGTAGAGACTTGGAGGAACGCTTTCAGCCAGCGGCGCTAGTTGTGCAATTCTCATTCGCGGCCTCAGCCTCCGCGTGACCGCCACCGGCAGGGCCGTGCCGGGTCCGCGACAGCGACCCCAATGAAGTCGGCACCTGATATCAAGGCACCACGTATGTGAAAGTTCCGAATGGACCAGATGGGATCACGCCCCACTCCCGAATGAGCGAAACGGCACCCCAGCGCTGTTGCTGTGAAGCGAAAAGCACCAGCTTCGCGCCAAATCGGTGATCAAATTTTTCGCGAGGTTTCGCCCGCGCCAAGTGCCACGGACCGTTTCGTGCAATCCGCGCCGCGCAATGTGAACCGGCTCACATACTAGGCCCGCCGCTCAAGGTATCGAAAGGCGGGGCTCAGCAAGTGTGTACCGCATGAAAACCAGATCGGGATTTGTGACCACTAGCGGTGCGACGGCTTTCGACATCGACCGAGAACTGGAACTGCTGGAGCTTTGCGCATCAGAGCTTTTGGTCATTGCGGAGTCGGCGGCGGATCGCCGCACGCGATCCGAAAATCAGGCGCTTGCCGCCGAGTACCGGCTGATCGCCGAAGCCCTGAGATCGTGCCTTACAGCGCCAGGGGCGGTGCTCAGCTAAATCTGTCGGCGATGTGCTTTGGAGCGAGAGGCTCGCGTAAACCCTTCTACCACATACCGATTCCGCAGGCTTGCGGGCCCGTTGTATCTCGCGAGTCGCCGCGAGCCTAGGCGACATCAGGTTTCGAGTAACCAATCCGCTCCAGCGCCTGCGCAACCAGTGTTCGCTGAACGACTCAGCGTGTTGCGGCCCGGCCAACACCGGCGACGACTTGGGTCGTCTTCTCCAATTTTCGCCCGAAACTGAATGTTATTGTGACTAGTTCCAACAGCCTAGGGCTTAGAACTATGACGATCGGCAACGAATACTTCAGGCGACAGGCGGTAACGCTCTTGAAGATCGCCCAAACCACAACCGATTCCGCCATGGCCGTCGTGCTTGTTGAGAAGGCGGCTAAGTTCAATGCCCATATCCACCAGACTATTGCGCCGCAGGACCGCAATTCATTTGCGCGCCCCGACTGCGAGGAGTGATTTTAGCCAAGGGAGTACGAGTAATGGTTCAGTCAACAGCGGCACCCGTTTTCAACGGGATTGATCTGGAACGGCAGATCAGGGCCGAGGTCCGAAATATTGTGTCCGAGCGCCAAGCCGCTGGCACTTCCGCGCAGGTCGCGGTGCATGCGCCTAGCCTGGCTATGCCCGAATACGTTCAGCATCGTGACGGTGCCACGGAAATGGGCAAGCTGTCGGCGGAGGCGGTCGTCCGAGAATACGAGGCCGCAGCCAGGGATATCGAGGCGATGGGAGCGGAGTTGATCGAGCGCGTCAAACAATGCGAAACAATGACAAACGATGCACTCGCGGTGACCAAGGAGATGAAGCAAACGGCGGCTCGATACCGCGAGCAGGCCAAGCGCGTCTTCCTTCAGATTGAGGAATGTTCAGCGATCACCGCGGAGGTGCGCAAAACCTGCATAGAGCTGAAGGATAAGATTGCTGCGCCGACAACTGCTCCGTTCTGACGATCGATCGACCGGCCGCCGGTCGCACCACGTGGCGCACGCAGTGCTCGCGCATGTCACGCCGTCGCTGAGGCAAATGGCAGCCGCGAAACCTGGCGCACAATCGACCCCGCGCCGTCCAAGTAACTGACCGCAGCTTCAGATACCGAGAGGCGAAGCTCGTGCGAGCTTCGCCTGTTTAATGTGGTCAAATCACATTTCTATAAGAGCATAGGCCAAGCAGTACCCGGGACGATGCAGAGCTTGCTTCTACGGTTTTAAATGTTTCTTTTTCTTGTTCGTAGCCTTGTTCATGCTCTTGTTCATACTCGCGCTCTTGCTCATGCTTGAAGCACCTTGACCCTGTGCTGCAGCGGGACCGCCACCGCCACCGCCACCAGCGCCAGCTCCCGTGCCGGCTCCGGCACCCGCTCCCGCCGCCCCGCCTGCCCCACCGCCACCCGCGCCTTGCGCCAGTGCTAGGCCCGAGCCAAGTGCAAAAAACATCGCCAAAGCAACCGTCGTGATTTTCATGTTCGTTTCCTCTCAAGATTACGACCAAGAACAACTCACGACGGAAAGGGTAGTTTCGTATTGCGTGTTGTCAGCCGAAATATACTCGGGCCGGCACAACGGCTGTTCGGCGGAATAGCCTGCGAGCCCGGCAGCGTTACCGAGCCTCCCACCTCAGCAATACGGCGATCAGAACCTCGTCCTCTTCGCGCTGTTCGCGAGGCGGGAGCGTCTTAGTCCGAACGTAGACAGCTTGGTCGGGCTCGGGGACGATTGGTGTTCTTCTTTCGTGTTGAACCATCCGCAGAGATGCGAATTACTTTTGAGGTTGCCGCTCCTTTATCTCCGCTGATGAATCATTCTCATCCAGATTGAAAGCGCCACAGTAAAGAGCGGCTCAACCAGCATCGTGTGATAGAGCGGCTGCTATCCAGGCATCAGAACCATCAAAACCAGCATTGGGCTTCTGTTCCTGACAGCTTGCACGGCCCCACCCCACCCGTTATTGCCCCATCTGCCCCAAAAATGACCCGGGATTTACCACTCCAGCCCCTATTTTGATGGCTTCATGGGGCGCGCGGATGTACACCGCTTGAGTTCAGGCAGGGTATCCTCGCTCTGCGCAGCCATCGGCGCCCGCCGATCGCCTCACCACAAACAAGAAAGCGAACAAGGCCCCTGTAGATGAGCGGATTCAAAGAACCGAGCTTTGCTGACCGGCAAAAGGCCGCACAACAATCCAGAAAGACGATCCTCGACAAGTTTCGCAGCCAGCCAGGGCCGGATGATCCCGCGGTCAAACAAAGGCAAGCCGAGCGTGAGGCCCTGGCCAGCGAGCGAGCCAAGGCCAAACTGTTGCGCGATGCCGCCAAGGCCGAGAAGAAGCGCCACGATGAAGAGCTCGCGGCCGCCGCGGCAGCCCAGCTGGTGCGCGAACAAGAGGAGGCAGCGGCGCGCGAGGCGGCCCTTGAGGTCGAGCGCAAGGCCGCCCGGGACGCGCGCTACGCGGCGCGCAAAAAGAAGAAGAGATAGCCGACCTGATCCGCCTGCTCAGGTGAAGCAAGCAGGCTCGCCCCATCGAGGCGAGCCCGCCGGAACGAAGCGACGCGCTTAGTTCTTTTTCATGCCATCGTCTTTTTTCATACCGTCCTTCGACATGCCTTCATCTTTCTTCATGCCGTCCTTGGACATCGTGTCCTTTTTCATCGTGTCTTTGGACATGGTGTCTTTCTTCATGCCGTCGTCCTTGCTCATCTTATCCTGAGCGAATGCGGCAGGCGCGAAAGCCAAGCTCAGGGAAAGAACGGCTGCGGAAAGGCTAAGCGAGATGCGGGTGAAGGTCATAGGTTGTCTTCCCTTGGAAATGGATCGAAAGCGACGGATGCCGCTTTTATCCAGGACGGTCGGGGCACGTCGTTTGTTACTCCGCGAGGACCAGAAATCTGTGCAGCGGCGCTTTGCCAGAAACTAGCCCGGGCCGCAAAATGCGGTACCCTCTTTCTCGTCCACTCTCCGAGGCAAGTGTGCGGTGCAATATGCGGCAATTGGCCCTTTTGTCCCGAATCTGGTCTCGAACTATCAGACTAGAGAAAAGAGGGGCCGAGGCACGCTATGATGCGAGTCAAGGTCGGGAGCGACTACCAACATCAGCCGGTCAAAGGGGAATTCCCATGTTTACACGCCGCCATGTCCTGGGATCGGCGCTTGCCGCACCCGCTGTTCTGCGCTTCGGGACCGGAACGGCGCGCGCTGCGACCAACTTGAAAATATCGCATCAGTTTCCCGGGGGCACCATCGACAAAGGCGATTTCCGAGACCGGTTGTGCCGAGTTTTCGCTGCCGAGATCGCAAAGCGCAGCGGCGGCGAAATAGCTGCGGAGATCTATCCTAACTCTTCCCTGATCAAGACCAACGCTCAGTTCTCCGCGATGCGCAAAGGCGCGCTCGACATCAGCCTTTACCCGATGCCGTATGCGGGAGGCGAATTGCCGGAGACCAATATCGGACTGATGCCCGGTCTGGTGTCCACCTACGCGCAGGGCCTGAGTTGGAAGGACAAGCCAATTGGCAAGGCGCTCACAGACTTTCTGGCCGACAAAGGCATCATTCTCTTGACGTGGGTTTGGCAGGCCGGCGGTGTTGCGAGCCGATCGAGGCCAATCGTAGCTCCCGAAGACGTCAAGGGCATGAAGGTACGCGGCGGCTCACGCGAGATGGACATGGTGCTGCAGACGGCCGGCGCTTCGGTGCTGTCAGTGCCCTCTAACGAACTTTACGCCGCGATGCAGACGGGTGCGTGCGACGCCGGCATCACTTCCTCCACCAGCCTGATTTCTTTCCGGCTTGAGGAGGTCTCCAAATCCCTGACGTCCGGCGCCGGCGCGTCCTACTGGTTCATGCTGGAGCCGCTGATGATGTCGAAGTCGATTTTCGACGCCTTGCCCAAGAAGCACCAGGACGTAATTCGCACGGTCGGGTCCGAACTCGAAGCGTTCGGCAAGAAAGGGGCGCAGGACGACGATCTGGAAGTTGCAAAGGTCTATGAAAAGGCGGGTTGCAAGATTAACGCACTCGATGTTGCGACTGTCGGCAAGTGGCGCGATATTGCCCGTGACACCGCATGGAAAGATTACAGCGCGAAGACCGCGACTTCGGCCACCTTGCTGAAGCTTGCGTCTGAAGTCGCCGCATAATGCATGCCGAACTTGGCGAGCAGGACGACGGTTCTTCCCCCGGCGGAAACGCTATCCTAGCTGCGCTCCAGCGTGCGGTTGACTTCAGCAACGGCATCATCGTGGTTTTGGCCGGGCTGGCGCTGATCGCTGCTTGCATCATCCTCAGCTACAGCGTGCTCAGCCGCGCTCTGTTTCACAGCGCCAATTACTGGCAGGACGAGGCCGCCGTATTCCTGCTCGTCGGTGCGACGTTCATGACTGCGGCCTATGTGCAGAGGGAGCGGGGGCATATCGGGATCGAAGCCTTCGTCGGCCTGCTGTCGCCGTTGGCGAATCGGATAAGACTTCGCCTCGTCGATATCGCGAGCCTTCTGTTCTGCGCCTTCTTCACATGGAAATCATGGACGCTCGCGCATGAAGCGTGGGTGGATGGACAGGTTTCAAACTCGATGTGGTCGCCGCCACTCGCAATTCCCTACGTGTTGATGGCGGCAGGCATGTCGTTACTTTGCGCGCAAATTGCGCTGCAAATCGCAATTTCCTTCAGCGTCAGGGCACGGCAATGACCGTGCTCGGCATCGGCATCAGCTACGGCCTTGCTACCCTGTTTGCAATGTTCTCAGGCATGCCGATCGCGTTTGCGCTGGGCGCGGTCGCGATCGTGTTCATGGGCATCTACATGCCCACGGCCTCTCTCGATACGGTGACCCAGAATGTCTACGAGGAGATGGCATCGATCACCCTGTTATCGATTCCACTTTTCATTCTGAAGGGT